>CANQKD010000001.1 GCA_947624375.1 uncultured Clostridia bacterium
AGAAGTTATCAGTGTGCAAGTATGGTGTAAGTGGCTTCCCAGTTTCGCATAATTTGCACATCTGAAAATCCTGCTTTCTTTAGAACCTCAATTTCATGCTCCACTGTCAGTGGCGTGTCATAGTGATAAAACACATTTGGTTCAAGTCTCTGCTCGCTTTTCAGCCTTTCCAATTCAGAAAAGTAAAAATGCTCTGCTTCTTCCGAATCTGCGAAATAATCTGTCAGAACGAAATATCCATTGTCGGTCAGTGCAATATTCAGTTTTTTATACAGTTTCAGCTTTTGTGCGGCGGTGAAATGATGCAGCGATTCGACTGATACGGCGGCGTCAAAGCAGTTTGTTTCAAAAGGAACATCGAAATAAGAACCGCAAATCAGCTTGATTTTACGGTCTGAAAATTTCTGTTTCAGTGCTGACAGCATATCGGCTGACAAATCAATTCCCACCACTGACGCTTCACCATTTAGAGTGAAGTAGTATTCAAGTTCAATTCCTGTACCACAGCCTAAATCAAGCACATAAGCATCATGCTTTGGCGGCAGCAAGGCTGCTGTATAGGGATAAAATTCCTTTGCGCCTTTAATTTTCATCATCATATGTTCGTCGTACCCATTCAAGCGGGTAGCAAAAAAAGCGTCCATTTTCTCAAGTTTCATATTATCCTCACTAAATCCCGATTTGTCTGGCAGTTTATCCGACAGAAGTGTTGTGATATATTTTCTAAAAAAAGTGAATAATGAAAAATGAATAGTGAATAACGAATAGTACAGAAATGCCGCCGTACAGACTACTATTATCTATAAACTATTCTCTATTCACTATTCACTGAGTCTTTAACGCTAGTTAAAGGCGTTTCTGGCAGGGGCAGAAGGACTCGAACCCTCGGCACGTGGTTTTGGAGACCACTGCTCTACCATCTGAGCTATACCCCTGTATTTTACGACTTTATTATTATATCACAGCAAATCTTTCTTGTCAAGAGCTTTTTGATATTTTTTACATCAGAATATTTCTGACCAATTTGTTGAAACTAATTATTGCATTTTGCCTGAAAGTATGATACAATATATAGTGTATAGCAAATTCAAGCCGTCTGGCATATCCTGTAGTACGGGGGTGTGCCTTATGAATGGTCTGTATATAATATCACTTATAGTTGCTTTTTTGTCCGTGCTGCCGATAGTTATTCTTGTATGCCTTTCGGATAAGCACGGAAAAAAGCAGTTACATATCATCTGCGGCGACAGCTTTGCAAATACAGATGTACTCGAGCAGCGTATACGCGAGATATGGTGGGAAGACCGCTTTAACAGCGACAGCGCGTGCCGCAACATTTTTGTACTTACAGACAGCAAAAAACTGCGCAAAGAGCTTTTGGCAAGGCTTAAAGACGACCTGCCGCAGCTTGTGATAAAAAACAACAAAAGACTTATAAAGCTTCTGAGGAATGAAGAATATGAACACAAAAAAATATACCACGCTTAAAGGCACGGTAGACAGTGTAGTACATATCAGCGAGGAAACAGGTTTTGCCGTTATAATGCTCAATGCGGACGGAAAACCTGTTACCGTCGTGGGCGAAATAGGCGACGTTGACGAGGGTGAAGTGCTCGATCTGGTGGGAGAGTATACCACTCACCGCAAGTATGGCGAGCAGTTCAAAGCGCACCTTTGTGAGCGCGCCCTGCCTGCAAAAATCACCGATATACGAAAGTATCTCGCAGGCGGAGTTATCAAGGGCATTGGACCTGTGCTTGCAAAAAAGATAGTCGATATGTTCGGCGAGAGAGTTTTTGAAGTTTTTGAAAACGACCCCATGCAGCTTACTAAGATAGACGGTATTTCACCCAGAAAGGCGAAGAAATACGCCGAAGAATTTGCTGATAAGTTTGCGGTAAAGAGGCTGATGTCGTATCTTTCGTCTAACGGTATAGCCGTAACTTACGCTATTCGAGCCTATAAAGCGTGGGGTACCTGCGCCCTTGAAATGATAGAGAGCAACCCTTACTGTATGTGCTCTTTCGAGGTCGGTCTGCCGTTTGGTAAAGCTGATGAAATAGGTCAGCGGCAAAATCTTGCATACGACTGCGAAGAACGCGTCCGCGCAGGTATAATGACTGTTCTTCTTAAAAATTCCACGGAGGGGCACACCTGCCTGCCTACAGATAAACTTTGTCAGCTCAGCTGCAATTTTCTGACTGTAACAGAAGATAAGTTTGACGAGATACTTCAAATGCTGCATGATGACAAAGTAGTTATCCGCTATACCAAAAAAAGCGGCAGAACCTATGAAATGCTGCTTGACTTTGCAAAAG
This sequence comes from uncultured Clostridia bacterium, assembly GCA_947624375.1. GTDB lineage: Bacteria > Bacillota > Clostridia > Oscillospirales > Ruminococcaceae > UBA7477. Next base: position 2,319 of record CANQKD010000001.1, read on the forward strand.
CTGATGTCAACGTTTCTCGCCGTCTTAATATTATGAGCCAGCTTGCGTATGACAGTAAAGAAGATTTCAGCGATGTTATTGATATTGCTCAGGAGCAAAACGGCATTACCTATGAGGAAATACAGCGCGAGGCTATAAACACCGCGCTTTCTACGGGATTTTTAGTTCTTACCGGCGGACCGGGCACAGGCAAGACCACCACTTTAAATGCCATAATTTCTTTGTTTGAACAGCAGGGTCTTAACGTTATGGTAACAGCCCCCACGGGCAGAGCCGCAAAACGCCTTACCGAACTTACGGGGCACGATGCCAAAACGATACACCGCCTGCTTGAAGTAAAGTATGCAGACGGCGATGTGCCGCATTTTACACATAATGAAGAAAATTTACTCGGCTGTGATGTGTGCGTTGTAGATGAGATGTCAATGGTAGATTCTCTGCTGTTTGATGCCCTTTTGCGCGCGCTGCCTCTCACCTGTAAACTAATTCTTGTAGGTGACAGCGACCAGCTGCCCTCAGTAGGTGCAGGCAATGTTTTGAAAGATATTATTGAAAGCGAAAAAGTGCCCGTTGTACAGCTGCATGAGGTGTTCAGACAAGCGCAGTGCAGCCGCATAGTCACAAACGCGCACAGAATAATAAAAGGCGAGCAAATTATCAGGGGCGACTGCGACGACTTCTTTTTCTTTTCAAGAAGCGGCAGGGGAGTGGCAGAGCTTATTGTAGACCTTTGTAAGGACAGGCTTCCTGCCGAGTACGGGATAATACCTACCGAGCATATACAGGTCTTGTCACCCACGCGTATAGGCATGAGCGGTACGACAGAGCTAAACCATGTGCTTCAGGAAAAATTAAATCCGCCATCAGATGATAAAGCTGAGATAAAAACCTTTATGAATACCTTCCGTGTCGGCGATAAAGTGATGCAGAATCGCAACAATTATGATATAGTCTGGCGCAGAGAAACAGAAAAAGGCGTTGAACAGGGCGCTGAAATATACAACGGCGATATAGGCACTATTCTTGATATAAACCGCTCTACAGGTCTTGTAACTATAGATTTTGACGGCAGGGAATGTCTGTATACTGTTTCCATGATGGAGAACATCGAGCTTGCATATGCCGTTACGGTGCATAAAAGCCAGGGCAGCGAGTTTGATTATGTTATATACGCCGCCGATGAGTGCAACGAAAAGCTTCTTTACCGCAATTTGCTGTATACAGCCGTTACAAGGGCAAGAAAGATGTTTATTATTGTGGGCTCTGCCGCTGTTATAAACTATATGATACAGCACAACCATAAAACAAACAGATATACCTGTCTTAAAGAAATGCTGGCTGAGGATAACGGCGATGAAGTGGATATATAAAGTCGAGGCGTTTTTACTTGATATTTTCTTTCCGAACAAATGCCCGGTGTGCGATAAAGATATAGGCTATGATGAACTTATGTGCCGCGAGTGCGAGAAGCAGCTTGAGTTTATCGGTGATGATCTTTGCCCGCGCTGCGGACAGATAAAGTGCATCTGCGAAAGGGAAGAGCTTTATTACGACAGGTGTTTTTCATTTATATTGTATAAAGATGCAGGCAAAAGCGGCGTGCTTGCTTTGAAAGACCGCCACGGAACAGGTTTTGCGGAATATTTTGCAATAAAGGCGGCAGAATATCTCAAAGAAAACGGGCTTTCCGATAAGATAGATATTATAACATCTGTGCCCGTTACAAAGCGCAAAATGCGTGAAACAGGCTATAACCATGCACATATTTACGCTAATATGATACACAGGCACACCTGTATTCCCGTAAACGGCAAGCTTCTTATTAAGACAGACAAAACGCTGGTGCAGCATGATCTTTCTGCCGAAGAGAGAAAACAGCGAGCCGCAAAGGCTTTTAAATTTATTGGCGATGAAGATCTTGTCCGCGGCAAAACGGTGCTTTTGTGCGATGATATACTAACTACCGGCAGTACTTTAAGCTACTGTGCAAAGGCTCTTAAACAGGCAGGAGCGAAAAACGTTATATGCTGCACTATTGCGATAACACCGCTCGGCGGCAAAGACAAAAGCGCAGATGTATAAATAAAGACCTTTCGGATATATTATGTATATCTGATACGGAGGTCATGGCAATGCTTGAAAAGAACGATCTTAACATTTTGCAGTCGGTAATAGCCAGAGAAAGTGAGCTTATAGAAAAATACGAGAACTATTTGCAGCAGATACGCGAACCACAGCTGAGAAGCGATGTTCAGAGCCTGCTTGCACAGCACAGAAATCAGTACAACGCCATGCTTGGCATACTGGAGGGCGGAGAATGAAACAAAGTGACAAAGATATTATTTCTATGCTTATAGAAAACAACGCCTCTCAGCTTATAAGTATGTGCACCGCAATAACAAAAGTAAGCGACACAGCGCTTGAACAGCTTTTGCAGACCGATATTTTTGAGAACGTAAGAATTATACAAAAACTAAAAGGAATGAAATAAAAAACTCCCGATACCGCATAAAGTATCGGGAGTTAGTTATGTTTGTTATTTCAGCCTGCCTGTGTTTTTAAGCAGAGAGATTATCTTTTCGTGTGGGTCAATTATCGCGGATATCGAAAGATCATGATTGAGAGAAGCTATAAAGTATGCTATGTATTTTGCGCAGTCGACCTCGTGGAACCACTCTCTTGACAGAAGCTCGGGCGTTCTGTATGTTAAATTCGTGCCGAACACACCGTCTATCATGCCTTTGTTGTATGCCTCGTCAAACAGCGAAAGACCGTTTGTAAACAGAGGGTAAGTAGCATATGCATAAATTTTGCGCGCATCTCTCTTTTTAAGCTCGGCGGCAACTTCAAGCATCGATTCGCCCGAAGATATTATGTCATCGGCTATGAATACGTCTTTTCCGCCTACAGAATTGCCGAGAAATTCATGTGCAACTATCGGGTTTCTGCCATTTACAATTACCGAATAATCGCGCCTTTTGTAGAACATACCGAGGTCAACACCCAGAACCGAGGCATAATACATATTTCTGTTTATTGCGCCCTCGTCGGGTGATACTATCATGAAGTGTTCCTTGTCAACGTTTATATCGGGTATCGCCCTGAACAGCGCTTTCAGTACCTGATATGTAGGAATAACGTTATCAAAGCCCATAAGGGGTATGGCGTTCTGAACGCGCGGATCGTGTGCGTCAAAAGTTATGATGTTCGCAACTCCCATAGACTCCAGTTCCTGAAGAGCCACAGCGCAGTCAAGCGATTCGCGGTAGCTTCTTCTGTGCTGCCTGCCGCCGTAAAGTATAGGCATTATAACGTTTATGCGGTGAGCCTTGCCGCCTGCCGCCTGAATAAGTCTTTTAAGATCCTGATAATGGTCATCGGGCGACATAGAGTTGTGCGAACCGAACATATCGTACTTTACGTTGTAATTACCAACGTCGCACAGTATAAACAAGTCGTCGCCGCGAACGGTAGATTTTATAAGCGCCTTGCCGTCACCCGAAGAAAATCTCGGGCAGTCGGTCTCAACAAGATATGAATCCTGCTCCGAACCGCCTTGCTTGTACCATTCAACAAGGTATCGGTTGATCTTTTCGGCAAGCTCCTGAGTACCATTCATTGCAATAATACCAAGATTAGCCACTTTGTCCTGCTGATTAAACAGCATATCATTTTTTTCCATAACCATTATCCTCTCCGCGTTTTTGAAGGGCAGTGCCCCGTCCGAACATATCTATATATTGATTATAACTTATTTAAACTTAATTTACAATACCTAAATATTGATTTCTGTTTATTTTACAAAAATTTTAAATATCGGTCAATATATTTTTACGATATGGATATGTAATAAGAATAATATTGTCAAAAAAATATTGCTATTTTTCTTAAAATGTTATATAATATAAGAGTGTATAACTATAAAATGACATAAGACAAGGAGAAAAGTGCGATATGACAAAGACAGAACGATTTTTTGAAGAGCTTAAAAACAGGAAGATCGCCGTTATAGGGGCAGGGGTAAGCCACCTTGATATGATAAAGCTTTTCCTGTCAAAGGGTATAGACGTTACCGTGTGCGACAAGTCAGACAAGGAAAAATTTGGTGCAGACCTTTACAATGAGCTTGAAAGCCTGGGTGCGAAGTTTGCTTTGGGCGAGGGCTACCTTGACGAAATGCTAAAATGCGATGTTATCTTCCGCACGCCGGGTATGTATTACAATTCGCCTGCGCTAACTGAGGCTCACACAAAAGGGATAGTTGTAACATCGGAAACTGAGGCGTTCTTTGACCTGTGCCCGTGCAAGATATATGCAATAACGGGCTCTGACGGCAAGACCACCACAACCACGCTGGTGTCCGAGTTTTTCAAGGCTGAGGGCAAAAATGTGCATCTCGGAGGCAATATAGGCAAGGCTCTGCTGCCGATGATAGAGAGCGTTAAAGACGATGATGTAGCGGTAGTTGAGCTTTCAAGCTTTCAGTTGCTTTCAATGCGCGAATCGCCAGATGTGGCAGGAATCACGAATATAACGCCGAATCATCTTAACGTGCATGGCACTATGGAAGAATATATAGGCGCAAAATGCAATCTTTTGCTGCACCAGAACGCTTTTTCGAGGGCAGTGCTCAGCTATGACAATGAAACTACACGTAAGCTTAGCGATATAGTAAGGGGAGATCTTCGGTATTTCAGCCGCAGGGTAAAGGTAGATAACGGCGCATTTCTGCGCGAGGACGGTATGCTTTGTTATAACGACCACGGCAATATAACAGAATACTGCCACAAAGATGACATACGCATACCCGGTATGCACAATGTTGAAAACTATCTTACCGCAATTGCAATGACTTATCCCGAGGTATCGCCCGAAACGGTGAAAAAGACAGCAAAAGAGTTTGCAGGCGTTGAGCACAGGATAGAATTTGTCCGTGAGCTTGACGGCGTTAAGTATTACAACAATTCAATTGCCTCCAGCCCGACAAGGGTGCTTGCCTGCCTTGCATCGTTTGATCAGAAACAGATACTTATACAGGGCGGCTCTGACAAGGGCATATCGTTTGAACCTATGGCTGACCCTATCTGCCGCAAGTGCAAGGTGCTTATCCTCATGGGTCAGACAGCGCAGAAAATTCAGGACGCCGTGACCGCATCGCCGCTTTTCAAAGACAGCGGTATAAAGATAATTCGTGTTGAAAATATGCAGCAGGCTGTTCAGGCGGCGCATGACAACGCAGTGCCGGGAGATATTGTTTCTCTCTCGCCGGCGTGTGCAAGTTTTGATATGTACAGAATGTTTGAAGAACGCGGAAAGCACTTCAAACAATGTGTGAATGAACTTAAATAACAGGTGAATTCTATGGGTCTTGATACTTATGAGCTTCTGAAAGCTCTTGTAGAGAAAAATGGCGTTTCGGGTGCTGAAAACAGCACGGCGCAGTATGTAAAAGAAATTCTGAGCAGTTACGGCGAAACTAGCATTGATGTTCTCGGCAATGTGCTTTGCAAAGTCGGCAGATTTGACGATAGCAAGCCGACACTGCTGCTTGATGCGCATATTGACGAGATAGGAATGATAGTTACCTACATTACCGATGATGGCTTTCTTAAAGTTTCAAACGTTGGCGGCATTGATAACAGGGTGCTGACAGGTCAGACGGTGAAGATATACGGCAGAAAAACCGTTGACGGCGTTATTGCTTCCACTCCTCCGCATCTGAAAAAAGACAGCTCAACCGCCGCAGATATTTCCGATATTTATATAGATATCGGCATGGCAGGCAGCGAGGCTGAAGAAATAATTTCCCTCGGCGACAGGGTTTGTATTTTTAACCATCTTGAAAAGCTGGAGGGCAGCTTCGTTACTTCTCACGCGCTTGACAACAGAGCAGGCTGCGCATCTGTTATTCTTGCCGCAGATATGCTTGAAAATGTAGATACTGAATATAACGTATGCGTTTTGCTTTCTGTTCAGGAAGAAGTGGGGGAGCGCGGCGCAAAAACAGGAGCTTTTTCGTTCGACTGCGACAAAGCTATAATTGTAGATGTATCTTTCGGGCTTACCCATGGTGAAGATGCGGCTGACTGCGGCGTTTGCGGCAATGGCGGCATGATAGGCATTGCCCCCTCGCTTAGCAGAGAGATGTCTGAAGAGCTTATAAATATTGCGAAAGATAAAGATATTCCGTATCAGATAGAAGTTATGAACGGCAGAACGGGCACTAATGCAGATGCTATAGGCATTAGCAAAGGCGGCGCAAAAACTGTTACGCTTTCTGTTCCGCTCAAACATATGCATACGCCCGTTGAAGTTGTTGATATGCGCGATATCGAAAACACGGCGCGGCTGATATGTGAATATATAAAATAGTGGTGATAATAAATGACCGATATGATAAATGAAATACGCGCCTTGTGCGCCATCGACGGCGTTTCGGGGCGTGAGGACAAAGTAAGAGAATATATCATAAGCAGGCTCAAAGGCAAGGCTGAGAGCATAACCACCGATAACCTTGGAAACGTTATTGCTTTTGTTAAAGGCAAAAAACCTGCCGCCAAAAAAGTTATGCTCTCCGCACATATGGATGAGGTAGGATTTATTGTAACGCATATAAACAGCGACGGCACAATAAAAACAGCTCCCGTTGGTGGTGTAGATGAGCAGGTGGTTTTCGGCAGGCGTATAAAAATAAACGGCAAAACTGCTGTCATAGGCGGAAAAGCTGTTCACAATCTTTCTGCCGATGAGCGCAAAAAGACGGTCAAATTTGAAAATATGACTGCCGATATAGGCGCATCTTCAAAAGAAGAAGCTGAAAGACTGGTTTCTCTTGGCGATGTGGGCACATTTTGCAGCGAATTTCTCTGCCTTGGCAAAGATAAGATATGCTCAAAAGCGATAGACGACCGCGCAGGCTGTGCAATTATGCTGGGAATGATAGACGAGGGTGTTGAATACGACACATATTTTGCGTTTGTTGTGCAGGAGGAAATAGGGCTTCGCGGCTCGACCTGTGCTGCGTACACCATAGTGCCCGATGTGTCGATTGTTTTAGAGACCACCACAGCCGCCGATATTCCGCCTTCGCAGGGCGATGAAAGAGTTTGCGAGCTTGGCATGGGCGCGGTAGTATCTTTTATGGACAGACACACGATATACGACAGGCAGCTTTATGACCTTGCATTTGAAACCGCAAAAGAAAACGGCATACCCTGCCAGACGAAAACAAAGGTCGCAGGGGGCAACGATGCTGGAGCGATACACATTTCGCGTTCGGGTGTAAAGACCTGTGCAATCTCGGTGCCGTGCAGATATCTTCACAGTGCAAGCTGTGTTGCCGACATAAACGACATTGAAAACACATACAGACTTACAAAGCTATTACTGGACAGGATAAATACAATATGATTAAACAAGTATTAACGGAAGCAACTGAATTCAAAACAAAGCTGCGAATTTTGAAAGAAAGCCATTATTCGCGTAAAATAATATCACACTTTGATGCATACCGTATAATGTATGATTTTTGCAGATTCTTTTATGTATTTTCGGGCGGCGAGGAGAAAGGCATAGTAAGCATATTCAACAGCTCGCTTATTGCCGAGTGTTACAATGGCAAGCGGTTTGACAATGAAGCTCTTGAAGATATTGCGTTTCTTATAAGAACAAACAAGCCGCAGACCGCAGAGATAGCTGACGTGTATTCACAAAAACTGATAGGGTATGTAGAAGATGATTACACGCTGGGCGAGAGGCATCAGTTTGAGTTTGTGTGCAGCAATCAGCTGCCGCAGCTTGATATAAATGAGTTTCCCAGGCTTGATGATGTTTTTGATATACTTAAAACGGGTTTTCCCGACCTTGCACAGTGCTATGAGACCTGGCTTACAGATACTTCTCACCGCATACGCAGAGGTTACGCGCAGGCATTTATACTTAACAATTGCACAACTGCAACTATTCAGTATATTGTAAACAAAAAGGCGCTTATAGGTCAGGTGGCAACACTGCCTGAGTATCGCGGTAAAATGTATGCGCGCAGCCTGCTTTACTGGATAGGTGAAAAGCTGAACATAGACGGCATAACCGTTTATCTGTTTGCAAGAAATCACCGCAAAAGCTACTATGAAGAGATAGGCTTCAAAGAGATAAGCGTAGACCACGTACTTGACAGAAAAAGTGAGGAATAAAATTTGGAAAATATTTTTGGATTTGATGAAAGGCTTGTAAAACTAGCCGAAGAAAGTGAGCGCGAATGTGCGGAGCAGTTTAACAAAATTGCCGAAACAGCCGCTTATAACGGTCAGAAGGTGCTGAAAGCCTTTATTGACAACCGAGTAAGTGAAAGCAGCCTAAAAGGCACAACCGGCTATGGATATGACGACTGCGGCAGAGAAGCTATAGATAAAGTTTTTGCTCAGGCTTTCGGCGGCGAAGATGCACTTGTGCGGCATACATTTGTAAACGGCACTCATGCGCTTTCTACCGCGCTGTTCGGCGTTTTGCGCTGTGGTGACACAATGCTTGCCGCAACAGGTAAGCCCTATGATACTCTTGAAGAAGTTATAGGCTTGCGAGGCAGCCTCGGCAGCGGTTCACTTGCAGATTTCGGCGTTAAGTATGCACAGGCAGATCTTCTTGAAGACGGCACGCCTGACTTTGACAGAATAGCACAGATGTCAAAAGGTGCGAAAGTATGCTATATACAGCGCTCGAGAGGATATTCTTTAAGACCGTCGCTTACAGTTGAAACCATAGGCAAAATTGCAGCGACAGCAAAAAGCGCGAACAGCGATATTATTGTTATGGTAGATAACTGCTACGGCGAGTTTGTTGAGAAAAATGAGCCGCTTTCCGTCGGCGCTGACCTTATAATAGGCTCTCTTATAAAAAACCCCGGCGGCGGCATAGCCTCAACAGGAGGATATATAGCAGGAAAGAAAGATCTTGTAAATAAATGCGCCGACAGGCTGACCTGCGTTGGCATGGGCAAAGAGATAGGCTGCACTCTGGGGCAGAGCAGGGAAATGCTGCTTGGTTTCTTCTTCGCCCCCGAGGTCACTGCAAATGCGCTGAAAACTTCGGTGTTCGCGTGCAGGCTTTTTGAAAAGCTGGGTTTCGTAACTCTGCCGAAAAGCAGCGAAACGAGAACAGATATAATATCCTCGATACTGCTTGGCAATGAAGAAAACCTTGTGGCGTTCTGTCAGGGAATACAGAAAGGCTCGCCTGTTGACAGCTTTGTTACCCCTGAGGCGTGGGATATGCCGGGGTATGAAAGCAAAGTCATCATGGCGGCAGGCGCGTTCACAATGGGCGCATCTATTGAACTTTCGGCAGATGCACCAATACGCGAACCTTTCGCCGCGTGGCTGCAAGGCGGTCTTACATATGCAAGCGGCAAAGCTGGCGTTATGACAGCCGCTCAGGAAATGATAAACAAGGGTCTTATAAAACTTTAAGAAGGGTGATAAATATGGCAGACAATTACAGCATAACATTGAAAGAAATAGTTGATGAACTTGATCTTGAAGTTGTGTATACTCCCAAGGAGACCGATAAGATAAATATTTCATGCAACGACTGCAACAGACCCGGGCTTCAGCTTATGGGATTTTATGAATATTTCAACGTTGACAGAGTGCAGATATGCGGAAATATGGAATTTGCTTATATGGCATCTATCGACGAGCAGTCAAGGCGTGAAAAGGTAGAAATGCTGTTTTCCAAGAAAATACCGCTGTTCGCGATTTGCCGAGGTCATGAGCTTTACCCCGAGATGAGCGAGTGCGCCGAAAAGTATGAAGTGCCGATAGTGCGCACAAATGAAAGTACATCAGACTTTATTTCGGAACTGATAGCTTTCCTGCACCTGAGATTAGCCCCGAGGATAACACGCCATGGCGTACTTATTGAAGTTTACGGCGAGGGAATACTTATAGTCGGCGAAAGCGGTGTTGGTAAAAGCGAAACGGCAATAGAGCTTATAAAAAGAGGTCACAGGCTTATTGCGGACGATGCCGTAGAGATACGCAAGGTATCAAATATAAGCCTTGTAGGTCAGTCGCCCGACAACATCAGGCACTTTCTCGAACTGCGCGGAATAGGCATAATAAATACACGCCGCCTTTTCGGTATGGGCGCAGTAAAAGTATCAGAAAAAATTGACCTTATAATTCAGCTTGAAACCTGGAGCAACACCAAAGTATACGACAGAATGGGCGTTGACAACGAATATACTTCCATACTTGGCATAAAAGTGCCCAGCCTTACCATACCTATAAAACCCGGCAGAAACCTGGCTGTCATTATCGAAGTTGCCGCTATGAACAACCGTCAGAAGAAGATGGGCTACAATGCCGCGCAAGAACTTCTGAATAAACTCGGTCTGCAAATGGACGGTCAGGAAAAGGTAAACGACTGGGAAGCATTTTAAACTTAGGAGAAAAGAAAATGATAAAACTTGAAGCGGATATGCACACACATACAGTTGCATCAACGCACGCATATTCAACGATCACTGAAAACTGCACATTTGCGGCAGCCACAGGCATAAAGGCTCTCGGCATGACAGACCATGTCGGCACTATGCCCGATTCGCCGCACTGTTGGCACTTTCATAATTACAAGATACTTCCGCATAAAATAAATGGGGTGTATGTGGTGCACGGCGCGGAGGCAAACATTGTAGACTACGACGGCACTTTAGACCTTGACAAAGATAGTTACCACTTTGTAGAGTGGATAGTGGCATCTTATCACAAATATACTCTTGCGCCCTCGAATATAGAGGAACATACGCGCGGCTATCTTAAACTTGCGGAAAATGAAAATGTAGATATGATAGGTCACCCGACCACCGCGAATTTTGAGTATGACATGGAAAAGTGCGTTAAGAAATTCAAAGAGTACGACAAGCTTATAGAGATAAACGAAAGTTCTATAATGTGGAAGCGTGGCTCTCGTGAAAATGCGCTGGAGCTGATGAAGCTATGCAAAAAGTATGATGCTTTGATTTGCATAAATACCGATGCGCATTTTCATGAACTTATCGGCAAAACGCCCATAGCCCTGCAAATGGCAGAAAGTATAGACTTTCCCGAAAAGCTTATAGCCAACGCACACTGGGAAACGATAAGAGACCGCATACTTAAAAAGCACCCCGATATTTTATTTGACTAATACTTATGAGGTTTTGTTATGAATGAAAAACATCTGAACGCGCTTATAGATATTGCAGAAAAACACGGCTGTAAGTATCTTACGCAGGAGCCGCTGAGCAGACATACCACTTTCAAGGTAGGCGGCAATTGCGAAGTCATGATATTTATAAACAGCGTGGAAGCGCTTTCGCAGTGCTTGGAATATTGCTGCAAAGAGAATGTAAAAAAGCTTGTGCTGGGCAACGGCTCAAATGTTTTGTGCTCAGACAGCGGATTTGACGGCGCGGTGCTGCTGCTTGGCAAAGACTTTCAGAATATTTCCCTTGCAGATGACAAAACGATAGAGGTGCAGGCAGGCTGTACTTTGGGGCAGCTGTGTATTTTCGCACTAAATAACGGTCTTTCAGGTCTTGAATTTGCATACGGTATACCCGGAACGGTAGGCGGCGCGGTGTTTATGAACGCAGGCGCGTATGACGGAGAGATGTCTTTTGTACTTACAAAGGCTGAGGCTGTAAACGAAAGCGGCGAAAAGCGCATTTTTAGTTTAGAAGAAATGGCTCTGGGCTATAGGACCAGCATTTTTCAAAGCAATGGGTATGTTGTCACAAAGGCTTGGCTTAAACTCAGCAAAGGCAGCAGCGATAAAATAAAAGAAAAAATGGACGAATTTATGTCGCGAAGGAAAGCGAAACAGCCGCTTGAATACCCCAGTGCAGGCTCAGCTTTCAAAAGACCTGCCGGTACTTTTGCAGGCAAGCTGATACAGGAAAGCGGTCTGCGAGGCTATACGGTAGGCGGCGCACAGGTATCAGAAAAGCACTGCGGCTTTGTTATCAACAAAAACAATGCAACTTTCAGCGATATAAAAACACTTCTGCAAGATGTTCAGAGAATAGTCAAAGAGAAAACAGGCTACACACTTGAATGTGAAGTACGGATAATCGAATAACACAAGGGGGAAATGATATGAAATTTTTGATAGTTACAGGTATGTCTGGCAGCGGAAAATCTACCGCTATAAACGTTTTGGAAGATATAGGCTACTACTGCATCGACAATATGCCGCCCGAGCTTATATCAAAGTTTGCTCAGATATATTCTTCGGTAAATTCAAGCGTTGAAAAGGTCGCGTTTGTGGTAGATATAAGAGGGCGCGATTTCATTACAAAGCTCAGCGATACCATAAATGAACTGCGCTCCGAAAATACCGATCTTAAAATACTTTTTCTTGATTCCAACGATGACTGCATTGTGCGCCGCTATAAAGAAACGCGCAGAAAACACCCCCTTGACGAGGTCTCATACGGAAATATCAGGCGCGCTATCGAGACCGAGAGAGAATTTCTGGCTTCCGCTCTTGCGCAGGCTGACTATTACATTGACACTTCCGATATGGCTATAGCGCAGTTTAAAGACAGAATGTACAGCATTTTTCTTGAAGACAAAGACGATTTCATTCATATTGATATATGTTCATTCGGCTTTAAGTTTGGCACAGTGCCCGATGCCGACCTTATCTTTGATGTAAGATGCCTGCCGAACCCGTTTTATATACCTGAGCTTAAACATAAAACAGGCTTGCAGACCGAGGTCAGCGAGTATGTAATGAACTTTGACGAGTCCAAAGAGCTTCTCAAAAAACTTGAAGATCTGATAGATTTTCTTATACCTCTGTATATCAAAGAGGGCAAATCGCAGCTGGTCATAGCATTTGGCTGCACGGGCGGCAAGCACAGAAGCGTTACTTTTGCAGAGCTTCTTGCCAAACACCTGATACAAAACGAACATAATGTAAGGATATCACACAGAGATATAGAAAAGCATAAATAATGGGGTGGGGTATTGCAGCCGTTTTCTGCCGACGTTAAGGACGAAATACTTGACAATATGAATTCACGGGCAAAGTGCGATGCCTGCATTTTCGGTATGCTTATTTTCTGTAAAGGACTTACCGATGATGCTTTGCGCCTTATTACCGAAAATCACAGGACCGCAGAGTTTTTTAATGTCAATATATCACGAATCATCGGGCATGAACTGGAATTTTCTCATGTAAGCAGAGGCGACAAGACCTTTTACAATATCGATATATCAGATGGGCAGGATATGCTCCGTTTGTTTGACTATTTTCATATACAGTCTCAGCCGCTGGTGCAAAGGCTTACAGAATATAATATGCCGAAGAAAAAGCTGCTTCACGCAGCTGTAGCAGGAGCATTTTTGGTATGCGGCAGCGTTAATGACCCCAACAAACCCTCTCATCTTGAATTTGTTATGCCTACAGTTGACCTTTGCAACGATATAGGCATTACGCTTATTGAAGAATGCGGCGTCACCGCAAAGCATACCACACGCGGCAAAAGCGAAGTTGTGTATATCAAAGACAGCGAAAATATACAAGACGTTCTGACCTATATGGGCGCGCCGATGTCAGCGCTGAAGCATATTACAATAAAGGTAGACAAAGAGGGCAACAACCGCATAAACCGCTCTATAAACTGCGCTTCTGCAAATATAAAAAAATCTACCGATGCGGCGGCAAGGCAGATAAAAGCTATAAATAGCTTGAAAGAACGCGGCGAATTTGAAGATTTGCCGCATGAACTTATTTCTGCCGCAAATGCAAGACTTGAAAATCCCGATATGTCACTCAGTGAGCTTTGCGAAGAACTTGAAGGCGTTACCAAAAGCAGCCTTAACAGGCGGCTAAACAAACTTATTGAGCTTGCACATCTGACCTAGACAGGAGGCTTTTTCTATGAAAGATTTTGTGCATCTGCATGTGCATACCGAATACAGCCTGCTTGACGGCGCGTGCAAAATATCGCAGCTGCCAAAATTCGCGGCAACTATAGGGCAAAAGGCGCTTGCCATAACCGACCACGGCAATATGTACGGCGCAGTAGAGTTTTACAACAGCTGTCGCTCGGCAGGTATAAAACCTATAATCGGCTGCGAAGTTTATGTTGCGGAAAGGTCTCGCTTTGAAAAGGACAAGCGTTTTGAACGCTCGCCATATCACCTTGTGTTGCTGTGCAAAAATATGCAGGGGTACAGAAATCTTATAAAGCTTGTTTCTATCGGGTATATAGAGGGCTTTTATTCTCGTCCGCGCGTAGATATTGAATGTCTGAGAAAGTACAGTGAGGGACTTATCTGCCTATCTGCTTGTCTTGCAGGACAGATTCCTCGCCTTTTAAGTGACGGCAATTTTGATGAAGCCAAGAAAGTCGCGATTGAATATAACGAAATATTCGGTCAGGGCAACTATTATATAGAAATTCAGGATCACGGCATTGAGGAGCAAAAAAGAATACTGCCGCTGCTTGCAAGGCTCTCTCGCGAAACAGGCATACCGCTTGTTGCTACCAACGATGCCCACTATATCAGCAAAAACGATGCCAATATGCAGAAAGTGCTTGTGTGTATTGCTACAAAATCAACGCTCAGCGAACCCAGTTCCATGGAGTTTCCGACAGACGAGTTTTATATAAAAAGCGGAGATGAGATGAGCGAGTTGTTCTCCGCTTATCCGCAGGCAGTCGAGAATACTGTCAAAATAGCCGAAATGTGCAGCATAGAGTTTGAATTTGGCAAGATAAAACTGCCTCGGTTCACTATGAAAGGCGTTGACGACAACAAAAAGTTTTTTCGTCAGCTTTGTGAAAAAGGCTTCAAAGAAAAGTATGGCGAAGAAAATATCGCCGCTCGTCAGCGCATGGAATATGAAATATCGGTTATAGAAAAAATGGGGTATATCGATTACTTTCTGATAGTCTGGGATTTTACAAACTATGCCAGGCGAAATGATATTCCCGTAGGTGTGGGGCGCGGCAGCGGTGCAGGCAGCCTGTGCGCCTACTGCATTGGCATAACGGGCATAGACCCTTTGAGATACGATCTGCTGTTTGAAAGGTTTTTGAATCCAGAGAGAGTTTCAATGCCCGACTTTGACATTGACTTTTGTATTGACGGCAGACAGCGCGTTATAGACTATGTAAAGCAAAAATACGGCAGTGAGTATGTAACACAGATAGCCACATTCAACACCATGGCGGCAAGGGGCTCGGTGCGCGATGCCGCAAGGGCTATGGATCTGCCCTATCAGCTGGCGGACGATGTTGCAAAAAGAATACCGCGCGGCGCTGATGTCACCTTGAAAAAAGCGCTGAATACCTCTCCTGAGCTTAAAAGTATGTATAACGAAGACAAGCGCGTAAAAGACCTTATCGACACTGCCATGAAAATAGAGGGTATGCCGAGAAGTGTCGGTACTCATGCGGCAGGTGTGGTAATTACAAAAGAGCCTGTAGATACCTATTCTCCGCTTTTCAGCAGAAACGGGCAGGTATCTACGCAGTACACCGCAGGCATACTTGAAAGCATGGGGCTGCTCAAATTTGACTTTTTAGGGCTTCGCAACCTTACCGTTATACGCAATTGTGAAAGAGAGATACAAAAAAGAGAACCGCATTTTGACATAAACAAAATACCACTTGACGACAAAGAAGTTTTCAATATGCTGGCGCGCGGCGAGACCGAGGGAGTTTTTCAGTTTGAGAGCGCAGGCATGACCTCAACGCTTGTAAGAATGGATCCGAAAAGGATCGATGACCTCATTGCGGCAATATCTCTTTACCGCCCAGGACCTGTTGACAGCATACCGGTATATATAGAAAACAGCCGCGACCCTTCTAAAATTAAGTACAAACACCCACTTCTGAAGCCTATTTTAGAGGGCACATACGGCTGTATAATCTATCAGGAGCAGGTAATGCAGATATTCAGATCGCTTGCAGGGTATTCTTATGGCAGAGCAGATATTGTAAGGCGCGCTATGGCTAAGAAAAAATCTGCTGTTCTTGAAGCCGAAAGGCACGCTTTTATATACGGCGAAAAAAATGCCGACGGCAGTGTAAACTGCGTGGGCTGCATCGCAAACGGCGTTGACGAAAAAACTGCGAACGAGCTTTTTGACGATATGACTTCGTTTGCTTCGTATGCTTTCAATAAGTCGCACGCCGCGGCGTATTCAACCATAGCTTTTCAGACAGCATATCTTAAATGCCACTATTATGCCGATTATATGGCGGCTTTGATGACCTCGGTAGTAGGCGAGGGCGGTTCAAAGCTTTCTGTATATTGCAGCAACAGCAGAAAAAACGGTGTTGAGATACTCGGTGTTGATATAAACAAGAGCGAGAAAGGCTTTTCTACAGAAAACGGCAAAATACGCTTCGGGCTGCTTGCTATAAAAAATCTCGGCGAGGGGATAATTGACTGCATAATTGACGAACGACACAAAAGCGGCAGTTTTCGGTCTCTTACCGATTTTTGCAGCAGAATGATACATTTTATAAATGCAAGGTCTGTAGAAGCTCTTATACGCAGCGGCGCTTTCAGTGAAACAGGCGGCTGCAACCGAAAACAGCAGATACACAATTTTGAGTTTATTATAAAAGAGCTCAACGCAAAATCTAAAAAAGAAGCTGACGGTCAGCTTGACCTTTTTGACATGACCGAAGATGCGCCGTTTGATACAGAAAAAGACGATTTTCCCGATGAACCAGATTATTCGCCCGAAGAGATACTTGAAATGGAAAAAAATTCGCTCAGTGTTTATCTGTCCGGGCACCCACTTGAAAAGTATATCAGCGTAAGCATGGCGGCAAGGCTCGATCAACTGGCAGAAATAGCCGATACTTCGGAAGAAAACGAAAACGGCTATGAAGACGGCGCAAAAGTAAATGTAATGGTGATAGCCAACAGCATAAAGCAGCACCGCACAAAAAAAGACGAAATAATGGCGTTTACCACCTGTGAAGATATGAGCGGTGAAATAGAGATAATAGTATTCCCGACCGTTTTCGCGCAGGCAAGGCAATCTCTTGAAAGCAGAGAACCTGTGTTTGTAAGCGGCAGGGTATCTACAAAAGAGGACGAGCCTGCAAAGATTGTTGCAAATGCGGTAATGCCTGCACAGCAGTATGCCGATTCACTGCAAAAGTTTCCGCTTTATATAAATATGCCTACAAGCGATGAAGACAAAATCAATAAACTTAAAGTGCTTTGCAATACAGCCATGGGCAGTACGCCGCTTTTTATAAAGATAAGCGATGCAGGCAAAACCGTAAGGCTGAAAAGCTGCCCGACTATAAGTGCTGATATAGAAACGCTTGCGCAGCTGCAAGACATATTCGGCGAAAACAACGTTGCATTTTCTATAAAGTCATAATAACACAGTGAGGTGTTCTGAATGGATATTTCAATAAGATCAGAGGTATGCAGATTTGTAAACTTTGCAATGCAGCAAAATTATGTTCCCTGCATATACAGCATAGTGGTCTCAAACAACGGTGATGAACCCGTCAGTGGGCTTATTCTTACCGTGTCTGCCGAGCCCGATTATGCAGATATGCTCTCTGTTCCGCTCCCTGCAATAGCCGCGCACAGCTCTTATGAAGTGCGCCCCGTACCTTTCAAGGCAAAGGCTGAGTTTCTGTATTCTCTTACAGAAAAGCTTACTGCAAGGCTCAATATTTCTGTACTGAATGGCGATATCACAGAAGCTGAAGATTCCGTTGACGTTGAACTTCTTGCCTTTGACGAGTGGAACGGCACAAACTACATTCCCGAGATAATCAGCGCTTTTGTAACACCTAACTATCCTGCTATAAGCGGCATAATTTCCGCGGCAGGGGAGTACCTTAAAAAATGGACAGGCGACCCGTCATTCACAGGATATCTTACGCAAAACCCGAACCATGTGCGCAATCAGGCGGCTGCAATATATTCCGCTTTGCAGGATATGCAGATAACCTACTGCGTACCGCCTGCAAGCTTTGAAGCTACAGGTCAGAGGGTGCGGCTGTGCTCTGATATAGTGCAGAACAAACTTGCTACCTGCCTTGATCTGGCGCTGCTTTTTGCAAGCTGCCTTGAAGCTGTATCAATACACCCGATAATAGTTATTCTTCAAAACCATGCATTTGTGGGTCTGTGGCTGAATGAGCAGACTTTTTCTGAATGTGCCGTTGACGACGTTTCAGCAATAACAAAACGCTGCGCCGAGGGCATAAACGATATTGCTCTTATAGAATGTACAGATGTAGTTGCAGGCAGAAACGTTACCTTTGAGCAGGCAGAAAAAGATGCTCTGTCAGCGCTTTCGGATGCAGCAAAATTTGAACTTGCCATTGATGTTAAGCGCAGCCGTGGCGGCGGTATACGCCCTATACCACAGCGTGTACTCAATAACGGCATATATCAGCTTGCCGAAAACACTGTTGCAGCAGACAAACCTATGCAGGATACTACCGCTCCTCAGCAGCTTGTAAACGACGGCAGGATAGCTCCTTCAGAAAATGCCGCACCGCTTACAAAGCAGCAGATGTGGGAAAGAAAACTGCTTGATCTCAGCCTGCGAAATTCTCTGCTGAACTTCCGTGCAAAGAAAAATTCGGTGCAGCTTATGATCGCCGATCTTGCCGCTTTGGAAGATAATCTCGCATCGGGCAAGGCGTTTACAATAATGCCTCAGCCGAGCGACTGGGCAAGTACAGTAAAAGACAGCGCTATTTTCGATACAGAAAACGATAAAGACCTTATCACGACCATTTCCGAGTCTGAATTTAAAAATCAGCGTATACGCTCTTTTGTAAGCGAGAGCGAGCTTGAAAAAAACTGCAAGGCTCTTTACAGCGCTTCAAAGAACAGCCTTCTTGAAAACGGCAGCAACACTCTTTATCTGGCACTTGGTTTTCTGCGCTGGTATGAAACGGACAAGAGCGAAAAAGAGCGTTTTGCGCCCCTTGTTCTTGTTCCTATAGACATTATAAGAAACGTTCAGAGCAAGACTTACAAAATAAAGATACGCGACGAAGAAACGCAGATGAATGTTACCCTGCTGGAGCTTTTGCGGCAGGATTTCGGTATAGATATACCCGGGCTTGACCCACTGCCGACAGATGAAAGCGGTGTTGATCTGCAAATGGTGTTCAACACCGTTCGCCACGCCGTTATAGACAAAAATCGATGGGACGTTGTGAACTATGCGTTTATCGGGCTTTTCTCATTCAGCCAGTTTATAATGTGGAACGACCTTCGCAACAGAAGTGATGACATTGCCTCAAACAAGGTGGTAGCAAGCCTTATTTCGGGCAAGCTCGAATGGCAGCCCGAGCAGTGCGATATTACTGCCGAAACGCTTGACGAACGCATAAAGCCTTCAGACCTTGCAGTGCCAAGCAGTGCTGATTCTTCGCAGCTTCTGGCAATATGCCTCGCGGCGCAGGGTCAAAGCTTTGTTTTGCACGGACCGCCGGGAACAGGCAAATCGCAGACTATAACAAACATGATAGCAAATGCTTTGTACCACGATAAGACCGTTCTTTTTGTTGCAAAGAAAATGGCGGCGCTGTCTGTCGTTCAAAGCAGGCTTGAAAAGATAGGTCTGGGCGCGTTCTGTCTTGAGCTCCATTCAAACAAGTCGCAGAAAAGAGCCGTGCTTTCTCAGCTTGACAGAACAATGGAAGTCGGCAGGATAAAGCAGCCCGAACAGTATCAGCAGACTGCGGACAGGCTTTATGAGATACGCACTCAGCTCAACGGCGTTATGACCGAGCTTCATAAAAAACGTAAGAACGGTCTTTCGGTGTATGATGCAGTTACTATGTATGAAACATACTCCGAGCACAGCGGCAAGCTTGAAATAACAAGGCAGCAGTATGATGCCATGAACGAGCAGACGGTGCAGGCATGGAAAGACACCGCGGCATCTTTGAAAAGTGCGGCGGAAGAGTTCGGCACTGTTTGCAACCACCCGTTATCAGGCTACGGCAGGCGCGATTATTCTGTAACTTTGCGAGATAAGTTTTCGTCTGATCTTGTAAGCGGTGAAAAGGTCGTAAACAGCTTTAAAGAAAGCCTGAACGCAGTATGCCAAGCCCTGAATGTAAGCGGCTGCAACAGCAGACAGACCTGCAAAGACATATCAGACCTTTGTGAAATATCTGTCCGCTGCCCGATATATATAAATGATATTTTAAACGGCAGTGCAGAGGGGCAGAGGACTGACTACATTTTGTCGCTTATAGACAGCGGCAAGCAGTTTGAGACCGCCACGCAGGAGCTTTCGCAGATATTTGAAAACAGCGTGTTTGGCATAAACGCCGAAAATATAAAACTTGAATGGAAAAAAGCATCTTCGAGCTGGTTTATTGCAAAAGCGATAGGGCAGAGCAAAACGGTAAAGCAGCTTAAACTTCACGCAAAAAATGCCGAAAGCATCAGCAAAGAAAACTGCCCCGAGATTATTGATAAACTTTGCCGCCGCGAGGAGCTTTACAAAACGATAACCTCGGCAGATGCAACTATCACAGGCATTATAAAAGAGGTTTGGCTCAGCGAGAACACCAACTGGCAGCAGGCTGAAAGTGTTATAAAAGATAACCTTACCGCTCACAGTATTATGAAAGATAACGGCATAACGGTTGAAAGCTATCTTTCGCTCAAAGACAGCGAACTTGCACAAGATTATGTTGATAAGTTTGGCACGCTTACGCAAACATATGATGCTTTCTGTACCGAATACAACGCCGCGGCTGATAACGAAAACTGGCTCTCCGAGTGTGAAAGTCGCTATACGAGCTGGCAGCTTTATGTTGACAAAATAAAAGAGCGTTCGCAGCTTTTAAGAGCTATGGACGACGTGACCGGCGCTGGTCTGCCGCAGCTGTGCACAGCGCTTGAAAACGGCACTGTTACAGCCGATGATATGTGTGAGAGCCTGCTGTGCGCTCTGGGCTATTCTACCGCAGTGTATGAGATAGAAAGCAGCAGCGTTTTGTCATCGTTCAGCGGAAGAAGCTTTGAAGACCTTATCGCTAAATTCTCCGATGTTACAGATGAATTCCGTATGCTTACGATAAATGAACTTGTCGCTAAGCTGTCGGCAAAAGTGCCGTTCTCTGGCGGTCAGATGGCAGGTTCTTCTGAAATAGGCATACTGCTTAAAGCCATAAAATCGGGCGGAAGACTTATGCCCATACGTAAGCTGTTTGACAGCATACCCTCGCTTCTGCACAGGATATGCCCGTGTATGCTGATGAGCCCTATCTCGGTAGCACAGTACATAGACCCGTCATATCCCAAGTTTGACCTTGTTATATTCGATGAGGCTTCGCAATTGCCCACAAGCGAGGCTGTCGGAGCTATAGCCAGGGGCAGCAGCGTTATTGTTGTAGGCGACCCCAAGCAGCTGCCGCCCACCAGCTTCTTCTCGGTAAGCCATGTGGACGAGGAAAACTATGAAAAAGAGGATCTTGAAAGCGTTCTGGACGACTGCCTTGCTATCTCGATGCCGCAGGAACACCTGCTCTGGCATTACAGATCGCGCCACGAGAGCCTTATCGCATACAGCAATGCACGTTATTACGACAACAAGCTGTATACTTTCCCGTCTCCCAATGACCTTGAAAGCAAGGTAACTTTGGTGAAAGTTGACGGCTATTACGACAAGGGCGGTACAAAGCAGAACCGCGCCGAGGCACAGGCTATAGTCAGAGAGATAGAACGCCGACTTGACGATGAGCAGCTGCGACAAGAGAGCATAGGTATTGTTACTTTCAGCATTGTGCAGCAGGCGCTTATTGATGATATGCTCAGCGACAAATTCCGTGAAAGACCCGAGCTTGAACAGCTTGCCGACCAGCTGTATGAACCGCTGTTTATAAAGAACCTTGAAAATGTTCAGGGTGATGAAAGAGATGTTATTCTGTTCTCGGTAGGCTATGGGCCTGACAAAAACGGCAAAGTTTCTATGAATTTCGGTCCTATCAACAAAGACGGCGGCTGGCGCAGACTTAACGTTGCAATATCTCGCGCAAGAAAGTGCATGACAGTATTTTCAACCATTACTTATGATATGATAGATATGTCGCGTACTTCGTCAGAGGGCGTTGAGGGGCTTAAAGGTTTCCTTGAATTTGCACAAAAGGGCAGAGCCGCTCTCACGGTCCACAGCGCGGCAGAGGAAAGGTCTCAGCGCTGCATAGAAAAGCTTGTCGCAGCCGAGATAGAAAAGGCAGGCTATGCGGTAAGATGCAACATAGGCTGCTCGGAATGTAAAGTAGACATAGGCGTTATAGACCCGAGAAACAGCAGCGAATATATCCTTGGCATAATGTGCGACGGCGACAGCTATAAACTTGCAAAGACCGCAAATGACCGCGATCTTTCGCTGCCGTCAGTCCTGCGCGGTCTGGGCTGGAATCTGATACATATATGGTCGCTTGACTGGTTTGACGACAAGCAAAAGGTAATGAAAACTATTCTTGCCGCTATAAATGATGCTTTAAGCGGCAATATAGAGCAGGAGGAGCAAAAGGCAAGTATTTCGGTAAGTGAAAACAGCTTTGCCAAAGATACCGAAACAGAGGAAACAAGCAACAGAGTAAAGAAATTTGTAATGTTTGCGCCTGCCGCAGTAGGCACGCCGACAGACCTGTATTCACCCGGGTATGCGCCTATGCTGAAAAAGACCATGCGTGACGTTATAAACGCCCTCGCACCGGTTAGCAGGAAAACTTTGTTCAAACAAACTCTTGCGGCTTTCGGCGCACCAAGAAGCACTGCAAAAGCAGATGCCTACCTTACTGATATTCTCGGCAGCCTTGACTGCACCATTACAAAGTCAAACAATACTGCGTTTGTGTGGAGCGATGAAGTTACGCCGGAAAACATGAATTATTTCAGAATGGCAGACGGTGAAAGACGCCCGATCGATGACATCTGCGCAGAGGAGATAGCAAACGCCGCTATGTATGTTCTTGAAAAACAGCTCACCCTAACCCGTGCAGACCTTACAAGAGAAGTTGCAAAGTGCTTCGGCTATACTAGAACAACGCCGACAATGGAGACCTCTATTACCGAGGGCATCGTTCTTTGCAAGAGCAGGGGAAAGATAAGCATTTCGCCCGAAAGCGGAAAAATTTCACTAATTTAATAAATAACTATTGATTTATTTGAAAAAGTGTAGTATAATATTTTTAACGAAATGTCTCCCCAAGTCTTACGCTGTGAGGTATTTATATGGAAAGAGTAAAGGTTTTTTGCGATTCTACCTGCGATCTTAGCCAAAGCTTGTACGAAAAGTATGATATAGGCGTAATGCCGCTGCATGTGCTTATTGATGACAATGAGTATCTTGATACCGTTGATATAAACGGCAAAGAGCTGCTTGATATGTCTGAAAATAAGGCGGCGCTGCCTAAGTCATCAGCAGTTACGGTATCTGAGTATATCGAAAAGTTCAAACCGTATATCGAGCGCGGATATAAAATAGTCCATATCAATATAAGCAGCAAGTTCAGCTCTTGCTACCAGAACTGCTGCCTTGCCGCTGAGGAGCTCGGTGACGTTTACCCGGTCGACAGCTACAATTTATCTACAGGTTCGGGGCATCTGGCAGTTGCAGCCGCAGAAATGGCTCTTGACGGCGAGATGACCGCCAAAGAGATAGGCGATAAGCTTGACGAGATGAAAAAACGCCTTGACGTAAGCTTTGTTATAAATAAGCTCGATAATCTTCGTAAAGGCGGCAGATGTTCGGCACTGGCAGCGCTGGGCGCAAACCTTTTGAATCTGAAACCTTGTATCGAGGTGCACGACGGCGCAATGGGCGTTGGCAAAAAGTTCAGAGGAAATCTTGATAAGGTCCTTCCGCAGTATATAGCATCTAAGCTGAAAGACAGAACGGACATTCAGCTTGACAGGATATTCGTTACACATTCGCCTATGGATAAAAAGCTTGTTGATATGGCGGTCGCGGAAGTCAAAAAATATCAGCCGTTCAAAGAGATACTTGTAACTCCGGCAGGCGCTACGGTGTGTACCCACTGCGGCAAAGGCACTCTGGGCGTGCTGTTCTTCACAAAATAACCGAATATAAAGTCAATGGGGGCTTTCTGTTTTACGGGAAAGCCCTCTTTGTTTTTAGTCAAAATCAAAATATAGATAAAATTTATCCTGTAATGATTGACAAGGCACAAAATTTGGTGTATAATAAATTTGTATGTTATTTAATGGATATAACAAGCTGCGAAAGGAGTGGGCACTGCGATGCTGAAAAACATAAGACATCTTTTTAAGTCCTCTCCTATGAGCAGAGAGCTTTCAGCAATAGTTTGCATGGGCGGTGTGCTTACTGCCGCGGCATTTTTGATAAGCATGATTATATGCCCCGATTTTTCGATGCTTTTTGGGCTGCTTATCGGCTGGGGCTGTATGGCGGTGTGTTATGTCTATCTTGCCGATACCGTGAACGCCATTTCGCAGATGAAAGACGTGCGTAAGGCAAAAAGAAAAATGCGTATCTGCTATATGGCAAGATTTGCCTTGCTGTTCGCGCTGTGCTTTATAGGCTTTGAAACCAGCCTTTATGACCCTCTCGGCGTGCTGATACCGCAATTCTTTCCGAAATTTATTCTGTACTATGTACATTTTGTAAAGAAGGGAAAAGCTGATGGACGGACCTAAGGTCGTTTTTACGATACCTATTTTCGGCGGCATCGAAATAACCGAAACTATTGTTATCGGCTGGTTTGTGATACTTATAGTTCTGATAGCAAGCCTTTATCTTACTTCGGGGCTGAAAAAGATTCCGAACACAAAGCGTCAGATAATTGCCGAAATGCTTGTAGGTTTTGTAAATAATACCGTCAAGAAAACAATGGGCGAAAGGTTTATCTATTTTGCCCCATATATTGCGGCGCTGATGCTGTATTCGCTGCTCGGCTCTCTGGTCAGCCTGATAGGTTTGCGCTCTGTCACCGCAGATCTGAATACAACCATCGCCATGGCGCTTGTAACGTTTGTGCTGATAACGTTCTTCAAGATAAAAACAAACGGATTTTTCGGATATATCAAGGGCTTTGGCTCGCCAATAGTGCTGCTTGCACCGCTTAATGTCATCAGTGAGATAGCAACACCGCTGTCAATGTCTTTCCGTATGTTCGGAAATATCGCAGGCGGCTCTATAATAACAATGCTGCTGTATATGGCGCTGGGTGCGGCTTCAAAAGCGCTGCATCTGTCATTTCAGCTGGGAGCGCTGCAACTGAATGTAGTGCAGGTGTTCATACCTGCGGTGCTGTCAATTTATTTTGACTTGTTTACAGGATGTATTCAAGCATATATATTTGCAATGTTAACAATGGTAAACGTCAGCATGGCTGCTGATAAATCGTAAATTGGAGGAATTTATCATGGAAAAAGCAATTGTTTTGGGATGTTCTGCAATAGGTGCAGGTCTTGCTATGATAGCAGGTCTCGGCCCGGGTATCGGTGAAGGTTACGCCGTTGGCAAGACTATAGAATCCATAGCCCGTCAGCCTGAGGCGCAGGGTGACTGCACAAGAACCATGTTCATAGGCGTTGCAATGGCGGAGTCTACCGGTATATATTCGCTTATCATAGCGCTGGTGCTTCTGTTTGCAAACCCGCTCATCAAAAAGCTTTAATTTAGAAGCGAGGAGTATACGAAAATGCTTTACGCAAAAGTGACTGAGTTCATTTCTATCAATCCTACTTCGATAATTGCAACTCTGTTGAATCTTTTGATCTTGTTTCTGATACTCAAATTTATACTTTTCAAGCGCGTCAATTCTGTTATTGAAAACAGGCAGAAAGAAATTGCCGATTCTTTTGAAGAGGCAGATGAAACCAAACTTCATGCTAAAGAGCTTGAAGAAGAGTATGCCGCTAAACTTGATAAGGCTCATGAAGAATCCGAGGCAATAATGCGCGATACCACCAAAAAAGCTCAGGAGCGCGGAGATAAGATAATTGACGACGCAAACCGCGAGGCAAGGGAGATCATAGACAAGGCTCATACAGAGGTAGAGCGCGAAAAACGCCGTGCTGTGAACTCTGTAAAGAATGATATAACCGATATTGCGTTCGACGTTGCTCAGACGCTTGTAGGAAAAGAGATCAGCAGGCAGGACAACGAAAGACTGATCGATGAATTTATAGACAACATAGGTGAAAGCGATGATTGAGCAGTATGTCAATAATTATGCTCTGGCGTTGTTTTCTCTGTGCAAAGAAAGCGGACAGAGCGTTAAAGACGTTTATGACGAGCTGTGCGGCATTGACCAAATCTTTTCCGAAAACGGCGAATTTACAATGCTGCTGTCTTCTCCTGTTATTACAGAGGAAGAAAAACTTGATATGCTCAAAAATGCCTTTGAAAGTAACATTTCTGATACCGTCTATGATTTTATATGCGTTTTGACCGAAAACAGGCATATCACCGATTTTTCTCAGATCTGCAAAAGTTTCAAATCGCTGTATTATCAGGACGAAAATATCGTTGAAGTTACCGTTAAAACTACCGTATCTCTCGGCGAAGATCAAAGGCAGAAGCTTAAAAGCAAGCTGGAGAGCTTTACGGGAATGAATATCATTCTTATTGAAGAGATAGACGAGGCTCTTATAGGCGGTATCGTGGTTAATTATAACGATACGCAGATAGATGCCAGCATAAAAGGCAGGCTTGCTAAGCTTAAAACGGCTTTGGCAGCGTTATAGCATAGGAAAGGTCTGATAAACATGAATTTGCATACCGATGATATTACAAATATTATCAAGCACCAGATAAAGAATTACAGAAGCAAGCTGGAGCTCAGCGACGTTGGCACTGTTGTTACCGTGGGCGACGGCATTTCTAAAATTCACGGTCTTGACGACTGCATGAGCGGCGAGCTGCTTGAATTTGAATGCGGCGTTTCGGGCATGGCTCTCAACCTTGAAAAGAACTTTGTCGGCGCGGTGCTGCTGGGTTCTGACGACGAGGTAAAAGAGGGAATGCAGGTAAAGCGCACAGGCAAGATAGTTTCAGTTCCCGTTGGCGAAGAAATGCTCGGCAGAGTAGTAAATGCCCTCGGCGAGCCTATCGACGGCAAAGGAGCTGTTCTTACAAAAGAAAGCAGACCTATTGAAATGCCTGCGTTCGGTATAATTACAAGAAAGCCCGTAAGCAAGCCTCTGCAAACAGGTATAAAGGCTATAGACTCTATGATACCCATAGGCAGAGGACAAAGAGAGCTTATAATAGGCGACAGACAGACAGGTAAAACTGCCATTGCTCTTGACACCATAATCAACCAAAAGGGTAAAGATGTTATCTGTATATATGTAGCTATAGGTCAGAAGCGCTCTACCGTTTCAAACGTATATGAAATGCTTGAAAAAGCAGGCGCTATGGATTATACTATAATAGTTGCCGCGACGGCTTCCGAGCTTGCACCGCTGCAATATATCGCGCCTTATTCGGGCTGCGCTATCGGCGAGCATTTTATGCTGCAAGGCAAAGATGTTCTCTGTGTGTATGACGACCTTTCAAAACACGCGGTGGCATACAGAACGATGTCACTGCTTCTGCAAAGACCTACAGGTCGTGAGGCATACCCCGGAGATGTTTTCTATCTTCATTCAAGACTTCTGGAACGTGCTTGCAGCCTTAACGAAAAGTACGGCGGCGGCACATTGACCGCGCTGCCTATAATTGAAACGCAGGCAGGCGACGTTTCAGCATATATACCCACAAACGTTATATCTATTACCGATGGTCAGATATTCCTTGAAACAGAGCTTTTCTATTCGGGCATAAGACCTGCCGTAAACCCCGGTATTTCGGTATCGCGTGTTGGCGGCGCAGCTCAGATAAAAGCTATGAAAAAGGTTTCGGGTTCGCTTAAACTGCTTTATTCTCAGTACAGAGAATTGCAGTCATTCTCGCAGTTCGGTTCAGACCTTGATAAAGATACCAAAGACAGACTTGCTCAGGGCGAAAGAATAGTTGCCGTGCTCAAACAGGGCAGAAATGAGCCTCTCAGAGTTGAGCAGCAGGTGGTTATAATCTATGCGGTAGTTAATAATTATCTTAAAGATATACCCGTTGAAGATATTGACAGGTATCAGAAAGAGCTGTTTGATCATATCGAGCATACGAATTTTGATATATATCAATCTATTTTAGATACTAAAGACCTGACCACAGAGAACCAGCAGAAACTCAATGAAGTGCTGATACAATTCAACAAGAAATTTTTGGGTGAGTGAAATAATAATTTGCAGTAAAGGAGTGTGAAAAATGGCTACTGCTAATATGAAAGCCGTGCGCAGGCGTATAAAAAGCGTTGAAAGCACCAAGCAGATAACCAAAGCTATGGAGCTTGTTGCATCTTCAAAGCTCAGAAAAGCTAAAGAAAAAGCCGATGCCGCGCAGCCTTTTTTCAATACTCTGTATGAGACTATGTGCGATATATCAAACGACAGGAGCATAAGATCGCTGTTTGTCGCGCCGCAGTTCAGAAAAACGAACCTGCTTATCGTTATAGCAGGGGACAGGGGACTTGCAGGAGGCTTTAACCACAACGTGCTGAAAGCCGCGCAGGCAAGGTGCGATGAGATAGCGGCCTCAGGCAATAAGATAAAGATAGTCGCAATAGGAAAAAAGTCAATAGATTACTTTGAAAAGCGCGGTTATGATGTCAAACTGAAATACAGCGGTATATTTGACAATACCGAACAGTCGGTGCTCGACGAGATCTCGGGCTATATAATGAGCAATATGAAATTGCAGGAGATAGGCAGTGTTGAGCTTGTGTATACAACGTTTGTTTCTACGCTCTCGCAGGAGCCTATGGTAATCAAAGTGCTGCCGATAGATACGCTTTCAAACGATAAAAAGGCAAAAAGCCTGACTATCTACGAGCCCTCAGAGGAGGAGCTTTTTGAAAGCCTTATCCCACAGTATTTAAACGGCATTGTTTACAGCGCAATCGCAGATTCATATGCTTCCGAGCTTGCCGCAAGGCGTACAGCAATGGAGAACGCTACCGACAACGCCGATGCCATGATAAATGATCTCTCGCTGCTGTATAACAGAGCAAGACAGGCTCAGATAACACAGGAACTCACCGAGATAATGTCGGGTACTCTCAGAAATAATTAACATTCCAGATAAAAAGGACTGATTTAAATGCAAGCAGGAAATGTCGGCAAGGTCGTTCAGATAGTCGGAGCGGTAGTTGACATAAGATTTGATAAAGACTCTCTGCCTAACCTTCTCAATGCTATCGAGATAGACAACGGCGGCAACAAGCTTATTGTAGAAGTTGCGCAGCATATAGGCGATGATACAGTAAGATGTATAGCCATGAGCTCTACAGACGGTCTGAAACGCGGTGTAGATGCCATAGATACGGGCAAGGCTATCTCTGTGCCGGTAGGCAAGAAAACGCTCTCCAGGGTGTTCAATCTCCTCGGCGAGCCTATAGATGACCTGCCTTTTGATGACAGCGACACCGAGCGCTGGGAGATACACAGACCTGCCCCGACCTTTGAAGAACAGGCTGCCTCTACCGAAGTGCTTGAAACAGGCATAAAGGTCATAGACCTTATAGCTCCGTATCTTAAAGGCGGAAAGATAGGTCTTTTCGGCGGCGCGGGCGTTGGCAAGACCGTGCTTATACAAGAGCTCATAAACAACGTTGCCAACCAGCACGGCGGTATCTCGGTATTTACCGGAGTTGGTGAGAGAACGCGTGAAGGCAACGACCTTTACAACGAAATGAAAGAATCGGGCGTTATCGATAAGACCGTTCTGGTGTACGGTCAGATGAACGAACCGCCCGGAGCAAGAATGAGAGTAGGTCTTTCGGGTCTTACTATGGCTGAATACTTCCGCGACGTTGAGGGACAGGACGTTCTTCTGTTTATAGATAACATATTCAGGTTTACTCAGGCAGGCTCTGAGGTTTCAGCTCTGCTGGGTCGTATGCCGTCGGCAGTTGGTTATCAGCCAACGCTTGCCACCGAAATGGGCGCTTTGCAGGAGCGTATTACTTCTACAAACAAAGGCTCTATAACGTCCGTGCAGGCAGTTTATGTTCCTGCCGATGACCTTACAGACCCTGCTCCTGCAACAACGTTTGCACACCTCGATGCAAAGACTGTTCTTTCAAGAAGCATATCTTCACTCGGTATATATCCTGCG
Organism: uncultured Clostridia bacterium; assembly: GCA_947624375.1. GTDB lineage: Bacteria > Bacillota > Clostridia > Oscillospirales > Ruminococcaceae > UBA7477. Next base: position 32,550 of record CANQKD010000001.1, read on the forward strand.
GTAGATCCGCTTGATTCTACTTCAAGAATACTCGATCCGGAAATAGTCGGTCAGGAGCATTACGAAGTCGCCAGAGCTGTGCAATCTATACTTCAGAGATATAACGAGTTGCAGGATATAATCGCTATAATGGGTATGGATGAACTTTCGGACGAAGATAAAGTTACCGTTGCAAGAGCAAGAAAGATACAAAGATTTCTGTCGCAGCCTTTCAGCGTTGCCGAGCAGTTTACCGGTATGCAGGGCAAGTACGTGCCTATAAAGGAAACTATCCGCGGCTTTAAAGAGATAATCGAGGGCAAGCACGACGGCCTGCCCGAATCTGCGTTCCTGTTTGTAGGAACTATAGATGAAGCAGTCGAAAAGGCTAAAGCCCAGCAGTAACGATAGGGGAGCGTTTTATGAAAACATATACTTTGAAGATCGTTACCCCGAAAGAGAGCCGCACGGAAGAAAACGTTGTTAAAACCATAGTCAAAACAACATCGGGCGATATAGGCATAATGGCTGATCACGTCCCGTATGTTTCTATGCTGAAACAAGGCGAGTTTCGCGTTATCTACAGCGATAATACCGAAAAACGCATGATTTGTGACGGCGGCTTTATAAAAGTAGGCAAGGAGCAGACCGTTATTCTGTCGCAGTCGGTCTCTTAGTCTCTTAGTACAATATTTATAAGAGCAGTGCAGGAATGCTGCTCTTTAAATTTGCAGGGCGATTTTTTCAGAAAATATGCCAAAACATCTTGTAAAATTTCTCGGCTTAGTGTATAATAAAATCATAATGTGTATAGGGGAGAGAACATAATGCAGATCAGCATACCCACTTCATTTATGAAAATGGAAGGTTCATATGTTGCGTCAGTTGTGCTGACGGGACTTGCAGTTGTATTTTTGGCGCTTTTGCTGCTTATTATTGTATTCAAGCTGTTTGGTCTTATCTTTTCAAGAAAGCCAAATCCCAAGAAGGTTAAAAAAGCAAAAGCAGTAAAGCAGGAGCAGGAAGTTAAGAAAAGTACACCGCCTGCCACCGCAGCTATGGTAGAAGATACCACTGTAGTAACGCCGCCTGAAAGTGACGACGGCATCAGCGAAGAGATAATAGCCGTTATTTCTGCCGCAATTGCTGCAATAAGCGCATCGAGCGGCAAAAAACTTAAACTTCTTAGCGTTAAGGCTTCGGGCAACTCAAGAAAACTTTGGGCGCAAGCCGGTCTTAACGACAACACCAGACCATTCTGAGCAAGGAGGCGCGATATATGAGTGAAGTTTTCAGAATTTTCCTTGATACTATTGCAGACCTTGCTAACCAGTCGGGTCTTGCACAGCTGCTTCAGAGCGGCGGCTGGAAAAACCTTGTAATGATACTTATTTCTTTTGTGTTTATGTATCTCGCTATTGCCAAGGGCTTTGAACCGCTTTTGCTGCTGCCTATATCTTTCGGTATGCTGCTTACGAACCTACCGCTTACCGAAATGTACCATCCCGAGCTTTTTGACGGCTACGAGGACGAAATGGGCAACCACCTGATAGACTTTGGACGGGTCTTGAAGTACGGAGGTTTGCTGGATATTTTGTATATCGGCGTAAAAGCAGGACTATACCCACCGCTTATTTTCCTAGGCATAGGCGCTATGACGGACTTTGGCCCTCTTATTGCCGCCCCAAGGAGCTTTATTCTGGGTGCAGCGGCTCAGGCAGGTATCTTTTTAACGTTTGTCGGCGCGGCTCTTGTTGGCTTTACCGCCGCAGAAGCTGGTGCAATAGCTATTATCGGTGGCGCAGACGGCCCTACAGCTATTTATGTTTCAACAAGGCTGCTAGGTCCGGATTCATCGATAAGTACGGGTACTATAGCTCTTGCGGCATATACCTATATGGCGCTCGTTCCGCTTATACAACCGCCTATAATGCGGCTGCTTACGACCAAAAAGGAACGCTCCGTTGTTATGGAACAGCTCAGAACCGTTTCAAAGACCGAGAAAATGATCTTCCCGATAGCCGTTACCATAATAATCGCGCTGCTCGTTCCGTCGGCTGCATCTCTCGTAGGTATGCTGATGCTCGGCAATATCCTTAAAGAAAGCGGCTGCTGCGACAGACTAGTAAAGACAGCGCAAAACGAGCTTATGAATATAATCACCATTTTCCTTGGTGTTTCAGTAGGCGCTACCACCACTGCCGACAAGATAATGAATAAAGAATTTGCGCTTGTTATCGCTCTCGGCGTTGTGGCGTTCTCAATAGGTACAGCGTTTGGCGTTATCTTCGGCAAGATAATGTATATAGCTACCAAGGGCAAGGTAAATCCGCTTATAGGTTCGGCAGGCGTTTCGGCAGTGCCTATGGCAGCACGCGTTTCGCAGAAAGTCGGTCAGGAAGAAAACGCTACCAACTATCTGCTCATGCACGCTATGGGTCCGAACGTTGCAGGTGTTATCGGCTCTGCCGTTGCCGCAGGCGTTCTGCTCAGCATAATATAAGTTAATATTAAATTTATAAGAAAAATTCCTCACTGCCCAAAGTAGTAAGGATTTTTCTGTTTGTATGGTGAACTTTATGTTGTATAGATACAGACCGATAACCTCAACACCATATATGAAAAGCAGCGATTATTGTGAAATTCCACCCTGCCGCGCATTAGCGCCGTATGTCTGCTGCTTCTGGGGCAGCGAAAGCTCGAATGCCGCCCGGCTTGTGATACCCGACACCTGTATGGATATCATCATAAGGGTAGATCACTCAAATAACAACTGCACCGCAAGTTTCTGCGCACTTGACGACAGAACATACCAAAGCGGTATTCGTGAAAGCAAAGTATCAATATTCGGCATACGTTTTTTCGGATGGAGCGCCATGTTTTTTACACCTGAAAGTTTTAAGAATACTAAAAATAATGCGTATTTAGCTGATGACTTTTTTCGCGGAATGACAGCCAAACTTATGGATACTGTTTTCCGCTTTGATACTTTGATCGAAAGGGCAGGGGAGGCTGAGAAAATTCTCCTGAGCAGGCTGAGTACAAGGCGATTTAACAGCGACCTTATGAATGTTATAAACGATATGATAACATTTCAGAGCCGAATGAAGATCTCCGAGATCGCTGGGCGCAATGTCATTTCAGAGCGTAAAATGCAGCGTTTGTTTGAAGAAAGCGTTGGGGTTACACCGAAAACTTTTTCTGATCTTATCCGCTATCAGCTTGTGTGGCAGGAAGTTGCAAAAGGCAGTGCAGATATTCTTGATATGGTCGAAAAATACGGCTATACCGATCAGGCACATCTTCTGAATGATTTTCGCAAACGTCATGGCATGACACCAAAACAGGCTTTTCGATGTGCTATGTCGGATTTTTACAAGACAGTCTGACATTTTTACGGTAAGATATAAAAGGGATCATTCCGAATCTATTGTAAAGGAGAACCTTTGATGAACACTTTTGAAAAAGCGAGAAATTTTATCTACCGAAATGCCAGACCTGTTGACTTGGCTTTATTTAAGTATTACTTTGAAAACGGCAGCCGTGATGATGTGCTGACCGCGCTTTCTGCATACCAGAACCCTGACGGCGGTTTTGGCTGGGGCATTGAAGCTGATAACTTCAACCGCGATTCTCTGCCTATGGGCGTGTGGAAGGCTACAGAATACATTCGCAGTATCGGCGGTATAGATAAAGATCACCCGATGATCTCAGGTATATTGCGCTATCTTGAAAGCGATGACGGCTTTGACGAGGCGCACCGCCAGTGGCAGAATACTGTGCCTTCAAATAACGATTGCCCTTGTGCGTTTTGGTGGAAATATACCGAAAATGGCAGCTTATTTGAATACAACCCGACTGCTTCCCTTGCAGGTTTTATAGTAAAGTACGCTCAAGAGGGGAGCGCTATTTACAAAAAAGGCTTGCAGCTCGTGAAAGAGGCGGCAGATTGGTTTATAAATAATGCTCCTATAGAAAGGCATATTGCAAGGTGTTTTATCACGATGTACGAAGACTGCAAAGATACAGGCGTTATGCCTTTTAATGAAGCGGCAATTTTATCAAGGCTCGATGAAATTATTGACAAAAGCATCTGCCGTGACGCTTCACAATGGGGCGATTATATTCCCAGACCGTCAGCTTTCATAACATCTAAAAACAGCAGATTTTACAGCGAAAGTTTAGAAGATCTGTGTAAAGCTGAATGTGAGTATATAAAAAACACCCAGCTCGACGACGGCTCGTTCTATGTTCCGTGGCAGTGGAGCAATTATAACGAGTGGTACGTTGCCGAAAACTGGTGTAAAACTGCTATTACCATTGATAATATGCTGTTTTTGAGAGAGTTTGACCCTTTGCATCTGACGGAGGAATGAAGAATGATCATCTTAATGCGCCACGGTGCTGACGACGACAGCCGTTTGGGCGGCTGGAGCGATGCGAAACTTTCAAAAGTAGGAACACAGCAAGTTATACGTGCAAGTGAACAAATTGCGCAGCTTGATATATGCCATATTTTTTCAAGCGATCTGCCCAGAGCAAAAGAAACTGCTGAAATTATAGCAAAGCGGCTGCATTTAAACATTACTTTTCTAAAGGAATTCAGAGAAACGAATAACGGCGATCTGGCAGGTATGTTGAAAGAAAAAGCTAAAGAAGAATATCCCGGGCTGTACTGGAGCGCGCTCGACTGGGAACAGCAATATCCGAACGGCGAATCTCCAATCTGGTTACGCACGGCGGCGTAATAGATGTAATACTTTGCTGTGAAAATGACAAGATCTATACGAACAAACATCAGACCTATATTATAAAAAATGCGGAAATAGCGTGTGTTTGAACGCACCGACCGTCTGATCAACGATATATGGAGGTAAATTACATGAGCAGTAACAACATGAAAAACAGCGGATTTTTCGCTATAATTTCGCGTATGAAGTATATAAACCGCTGGGGGCTTATGCGCAACACCATTACCGAGAACATCAGCGAACACAGCCTTGAAGTGGCATATATAGCGCACCTGCTTGCCGTGCTCAGAAATGTGCGCCACGGCGGCATGGTCGATCCGCAGAGGTGCGCGCTGCTTGCTATGTACCATGATGCCTCCGAGATACTCACCGGCGATCTGCCAACCCCTATAAAGTATTATAATAAGGAGATAAAATCTGCCTATAAAGAGGTCGAGCACCGCGCCGAACGCCAGCTGCTGTCATATCTGCCGGAGGACATTCGCGGCGAGTATGAAGATATTCTTTGCCCGAATGATAACGACGCCGAGCTTTGGTCTTTGGTAAAAGCGGCTGATAAAATTTCCGCGTATATAAAATGTACGGAAGAGATCCAAATGGGCAACCGCGATTTTGAACAGGCTCTTGCTTCCACAAGAAAAGCGATAGATGCCATGAATATAGCCGAGGCAAACGAATTTATTGCCGAATTCATGCCTGCATACAGCCTGACTCTTGACGAACAGACACTGCAATAATATAGCGATTTATTGCTTCTTTTTTGCAGGCTTAATATCTGCCAGAGGTGAACTGTCGGCAGCGTTTTTAAGATTTTCACTTGCTAAATGTGTGTATATCTCGGTCGTGGAGGTGCTTTCATGACCGAGAATTTCTTTCAGCACCAGCATATCAACGTGCCCGTACTGATACATAAGCGTTGCCGCCGTGTGCCGCAGCTTGTGCACAGATATTCCAAGGTTGTTAAGACCTGCTTTTGTGAGATTTTCTTCAACTATCATCTCAACGCGCCGTGTGGTTATCCTGCGGTGATTACGCGATATAAATATAGCGTTCAGACCTTTGTTTTTCTCGTCAGCGTTGCGCTCTGCAAGGTATGCGTCAAGCGCCGCCACACAAGCATTGTTCAGAAATACTATGCGTTCTTTACCGCCTTTGCCAAATATTCTCAGTGTTTTGTTATCACGGCTGTAATCGTTAAGATCAAGCCCGACCAGCTCACTCAGCCGCATACCGCAGTTTAAAAACAGCACAATGATGCAGTAATCACGCAAAGAGCTGCCGTTATTTACAGTCTCAATAAGTGATTGGCTTTGCTCTAGCGACAGATACCGAGGCAGCTGCTTATCAAGCTTTGGTATCTCCAGCTCCATAAGCGGATCATTTTCAATTATCATTGCTTTCTTGTTCAGATACTGATAAAACTGCTTCAGCGCCGAGCATTTGCGTGCACGTGTCTTTTTGGTGTTGTTGCGTACATCTTTTAGATAGCGCAGATAATTGTATGCGTCGTACAGCCGTACATCAGCAACATATTTATCATCAAGATCAGCAATAGTAATTTCTTCAAAATCAGTCGAAGCATCAACAAGATTGTTGCTTATTTTTAGATAGCGCAGAAATGTGCGAATGTCTAAGTAGTAGGCTTCTTCTGTGCGATCACCACGACCTCGCACAACTTTCAGATCAGTCAAAAAATCCATCAAATACGGCGGACAATCGTCCATGTATTCTTTTTTCAAAATATCACTTCCTCTTAACTTCGCTAAAGTCTAATTTCCTATATTTATTTAACGTTGTTAATTTTCGCTCCTGTACGGGGCTTTTTAATTTTCTCTCCCCTCAACTTCGCTAAATTTTGATTTAGCGAAGTTCGCTGTACTTATATTATACCCTATTTCAGGCAGTTTGTCAAGGGATATTGAGGTTGTAATTACTTCAAAACAATTATCCGGACATAGCCTCGATAATTTTGCGTTCAAGATCCAACTCGCCACTATAAACTCTCAACAGCTTGTATCCTGTCTTCTGATATACCGTGTTTACAAAATCATCTCGCTCTTTATTTTTAATGTGGCTGCTGTCGTCAAGTTCTATCAGCAGCTCTATTAAAAGGTTTTCCGGCTTTGCCAGTGCGAAGTCTACGTGCTTAGATTTTATTCTGCCAAAGTAACTCATTCTTTCGCCGTAACTGTAGATTCTTTTAATATCTATCAGATCTGCCATTCTTATTTTTGCAAGTACAGTATATCCCAGCTTGTCAGCAACAGGTTTAAGCTTTTTGTAAAAGTACCATTCGTTCTTTGTTAGCAAGTATTTTTTCTCATACGGAAATATCTCTTGTATAACAGGTTCATATTTGGTATTATCTTCTATGTATGCGTAAGTATTCTGCTCTATATGTTTACTGTTTTTCTTATCAATAATTTTTTCTACAATTTTTACGCCTATAACTAAGCCTACTGCTATTATTGTTATTATCAATATAAATTCCATTTGTATTCCTCGTTTTTATAACCTTTAATACTATTTGTCATTTAAGCTCAACAATAGTAACCCCGTCTTCGCCTTCACCGTAAACACCGCGGCGATATGTCTTTACAAGCCTGTGCGAACTTAGATGCTCACGCACGGAGTTTTTCAGCGCGCCTGTACCTTTGCCGTGAATTATCGTAACCGAATTCGCGCCTGACATCACCGCACCGTCTAAAAAGCTGTCAACCTCATAGATACCCTCATCTACCGTATAACCGCGTATATCAAGCTCCATTTGAGGTCGGCGTGTCATTCTGCTTTCAACGCCGCTTGCAGTAACTCTGCCCGAGGACTTCGCTTTATTTTGCGGCTTGCTTTGCTTACCTTGCGCAGGCGCAGTTTCTTTTTCTATAAGCCGCAGTTTCGAGACGTGTATCTTAGTTTTCATAACACCCGAATGAACAAAGCAGTTTCCGCTTGCATCAGGCGGCGTTACAACTATGCCGTTCTTGTTCATATCTGCAATCAGAACCCTGTCACCTTTTACCAGCGGTCGCGGCAAAACATAATCGCTGTCAGATCTTGTCACAGGATTGGCTTCGTTATACATATTATTAAGAACCGACTTGCTGGTGTGCTTCGCATCGATAGCTTTCTGAGCAAAATCTGCCTTGTCCTTTTCTTTGCGCAGGCTGTCAAGTTCATCGATAAGCTTTTCTGACTGCTGTGTAACGCGGCGTACTATCGCATTCGCCTCGCGTCTGGCTATCTCCAGTTCTTTTTCCTTGTGCTGCTCTAAAAGCTCTTTTTCTTTTGTGAGCGATTCTTTTATCTTCTCGCTTTCAGTAAGGTTTCTGTCAGCCTCATCGCGCAGCTTTTCAAGCTCCAGCCGCGACTTTTCCAGCCCCTCGAGAATGTTCTCAAAGCGCCTGTTTTCGCTGCCTATCATGCTTTCGGCATTATTTATTATGTCATCCGGCATACCAAGCTGACGTGAAATAGCAAAAGCGTTTGATTTACCCGGCGAACCTATAATAAGCCTGTATGTCGGCTTCAGCGTTTCAACGTCAAATTCGCAGCTGGCGTTCTCGGTATCTTCGCTGTCAATGGCATACAGTTTAAGTTCCTGATAATGCGTTGTGCAAATAACTTTCGCGCTGCATTCTTTCAGCTTTTCTATGATAGAAACTGCCAGCGCCGCACCCTCTATCGGGTCGGTTCCCGAGCCAAGTTCATCGAGAAGAATCAGGCTCTCACTGTCAGCTTTTTTAAGTATATCTACAACTCTTGTCATATGCGAAGAAAAGGTCGAAAGGCTTTCTTCTATAGACTGCATATCGCCTATATCTGCCAGAACATTTTGAAAGACCGATATTTTTGAGCCGTCTGAAACAGGTATCAGCAGACCGCACATCGTCATCAGCGTAAGCAGACCGACCGTTTTCAGTATAACAGTCTTACCGCCCGTGTTAGGACCTGTTATTATCAAAGAATTGTAGCTCTCCCCTATCGTGAGATCAATAGGCACTACCCTGCTTTTGTCAATAAGCGGGTGACGTGCCTTTTTCAGCACAATAATGCCGTTATCAGAAATTTCGGGCACCGAGGCGTGCATTTTTGCGGCAAGCTGCGCCTTAGCAAAGTACAGATCAAGCGTTACACAGGCTTTGTAGCCTGAAGCAAACTGCAAAGCAAATTCGCCGCACAAAGCCGATAAATGCGTGATTATCCGGTGTATTTCTTCCTGCTCCTGAGCTTTTAAAAGGCGTATCTCGTTGTTAGCCTCTACTACCGACATAGGCTCTATAAACAGAGTTGCGCCGGTAGAAGAAGTATCATGCACAAGACCGTTCACCGCGCCTCTATGCTCCGATTTTACGGGCAGAACATAACGTCCGTCACGCAGCGTTACCCTTGCTTCCTGCAAATATTTTTTCGTTTCATACGACTTTATCATGCTTTCCAGGTTTTCTCTTATCTTTATGCCTGCCCTTGAAATTCGCCTGCGTATAGAAGAAAGCTCGGGGCTTGCATCATCGGCAAGTTCTTCTTCGTTTAGAATCGATGAATCAAGCAGCCTTTCAAGATAACTGTTAGGAAAGATACATTCAAACAGATATTCAAGACTTTTGGCATCATTTCCGCACCTGTCGTGCCACTCTGTCAGCGCAGAGATCTGGTGCAGCAGTTTGCGCACTTCAATAAGCTCTGCAAGGCTTAAAAGTGAGCCCGAAGATGCCCTGTCGGCAAGTGCGGCAGCGTTTGTAATATTATAAAACATCGGCGCACCGAATTTGACCGTCAGCTCCAGCGCATCAGCGGTCTTTTGCACTTTTTCTTTAACATCGCTGATGTCAGCACACGGTCTTATTTTCAGCGCCATATCCCGCGATTCATCGTTTGAACACTCATTTCTGAGCATTTCAAGAATTTTATGTAATTCCAAAACATTGTCATTAAAACTATTATACATATTTATTCCTCAATTTAGTGACTTATTGACCTGTAGAACGTAAGCGCATTAAACCTTACGTCCAGTTTTGTTTCAAGATACTCCTCTGTTATGAAAGATACCGAGCGTTCCCTTTTCTCGCTCATCTTTAAGTGAAAAAGCTTTTTCTGATCGCAAAGTGCGATATATCGAAGTATTTCCACCGTCTGCGGCGAGAGCTTGTACATATGAGAAGTATCTTCTTCATCTTCTTCAGTATTATCGGCGTGCTGCCTGTTGTAGCAGTCCTCGCAAAGAAGCATACTGTCTTTCATATCAAAATACATATTCAGACTTAGATCTGTTGAATATCTGTAGCACCTGCGGCAGCAAAGCAGCTGCGGCATCAGACCTATCTCGCATATGTGGCGAAATTCAAAAATTGCTTTCAGCGTTTCGTTGCTGACCTTTCCGTTATCCAGAAAATACAGCGTATTCATCATAAGCCTTGCAACGTTTTCGCACGGCTCGTTTATCTGAATTGTGTAATGAATAATATCAGCAAAATAGCAGGCAAGAGCATACTTATCCATTTCCAGCCGTATGTTGTAAAACAAATTTATCGGCTCACAGCTGTTAAGATAGTATCTGTCCTTGTTTTTATTGAAACAAAGTTTTGAATATGTGAAAAGCTGCGTTGCGCTGCCAAGCTTGCTGTTTATCTTCATAGCACCCTTTGCCAGAGCCTCTATAACGCCCATTTCTTTGGTGAGCACCGCTATCGCCTTGTCCTGCTCCCCTATCTGCTTTTCACGAATTATTACCCCGTTCACTGTCTCCAATGATACCATTCTCCTCTTGCTGTTTTGAACGTCTGTATTCTAAGTAATCCGATATCTTTCCGCTTTTTGTAAACTTAACCCACAATTCATCAGTCATAACATCACCCCGTATGCAACTATTATCTGCATACGACGTTATAATTATTTATCCGACAAACCGAAATTTTTAATGAGCGCCTCGCTGTTTCGCCAGTCTTTTTTGACCTTCACCCAGCACTGCAAGTTTACCTTTATCCTGAAAAATCGCTGTAGTTCTGCTCTTGCATCGCTGCCTATCTTTTTCAGCATCGAGCCGTTCTTGCCTATTATTATGCTCTTGTGCGTATCTCTCTCGCAGTAAATAGTTACCGATATATCCAGAATATCTTCACCGCTTTTGTCGCGGCGCTCTTTAAGGCTTTCTACCGTAACTGCAATACCGTGCGGCACTTCGTCATTCAGCGCACGCAAAGCCTTTTCTCTGACTATCTCAGCCATTATAACTCTCTCGGGCTGGTCGGTAAACTTGTCATCAGGAAAATAATGCGGCGAGGGTGTCGCGTAGTTTATCAGCACATCTAAAAGCTCGTCCGTGCCGTCTTTTTCAATTACAGAAATGGGCACTACCTCGTCAAACACATAAATCTGCGAATATTCTGTAATAAGCGATATGAGAGCAGTCTTGTCTTCCAGCAGGTCTATCTTGTTCAGCACAAGAATAACTTTCATCTTGCCTGCCTTGAAGCTCTTTATCAGATTTATTTCATGGTCTGATATCTTCTTTGTGCAGTCGGCAACCATAACTATAATCTCGCCGTCAGTGACCGCCTCGTTTATAGTCTTGACCATGTGGTCTGAAAGCTTGTTCTTCGGCTTGTGCATACCCGGTGTATCAATAAAAACAAGCTGCGTTTCGCCCTTTGTCAGAACGCCCGTTATCTTTGTGCGGGTGGTCTGCGGCTTGTTGCTAACTGCCGCTATCTTCTCCCCTACCAGACAATTGAGCAGCGATGACTTGCCTGCGTTTGCCCTGCCTACTATAGTAATAAATGCGCTTTTTGTCTTAGTATTTTCCATATTTTCTCCTGTCTTTATGTATCTCGTGTTATGCCAAGCTGTGAGAGTATCTCTTCTTGCCTTGCAAACATATCTTTTTCGTCCTGCTCGCTTGTTTCGTGGTCATACCCCAAAAGATGCAGCATTGAATGCACCGCAAGAAACGCTATCTCACGCTCCGTCGAATGTCCGTACTCCTCAGCCTGCGCTATAGCCTTTTCGACCGATATGACTATATCCCCAAGCAGAATAGCATTGCTTGAATTATCAACGTCAAAGCCGTTTTCATCACCCAGCGGAAAAGACAGCACATCTGTAGGACTGTCAACGTTTCTGTACTCTTTGTTCAGCGCGTGAATCTCTTCATTATCTACAAACGTAACGCTCACCTGCGCATTGTCGTCTATATCTTCAAAGATAAGCGTCTGCTCACAGCAACGCCTTATCAGAGAGCGAAGCTGCGGCGTTATCTTATATATCTTTTGTGAATTTGAAAACAGCACTTTTGTTTTTCCCATACTTTCACCTTTCAACTACTGATTATAATACTTGTCGTAAGCTTTGATTATATCCTGAACAAGCTTGTGCCTTACAACGTCCTTTTCCGTAAACCTGTTTATAGATATATCCTCAACATTTTTCAAGACCTTGACAGCTTCAACCAGCCCAGACTTTCTCTTGTCGGGCAGGTCTATCTGAGTAATATCGCCGGTTATAACTATCTTGCTGTTAAATCCCAAGCGAGTCAGGAACATTTTCATCTGCTCTGGCGTGGTGTTCTGCGCCTCATCAAGGATAATAAAACTGTCGTCCAGTGTTCTGCCGCGCATATAGGCAAGCGGAGCAACTTCAATGCACCCTCTCTCCTGCTGGCGCGCAAAAGCTTCGGGACCCAGCATATCAAAAAGCGCATCATACAATGGTCTTAAATACGGGTCTACCTTGTTTTGCAGATCTCCCGGCAAAAAGCCCAGCTTCTCCCCTGCCTCTACCGCAGGTCTTGTAAGGATTATCTTGTTTACCTCATGCGCTCTGAACGCCTTTACAGCCATAGCCACCGCAAGATATGTCTTACCCGTGCCGGCAGGGCCTATGCCTATAACTATAGTATTTTCTTTAATGCTGCTGATGTACCTTTTCTGCCCCAAAGTTTTCGGCTTTACTATCTTTCCGCCCATGGTTATGCAAATTCCGTCATCACTGAGCTTTTTCAGTTCGTCCTGTGTGCCGTCATCTACCATTGAAAGCACATATCTTATAGTCTGCTCGTTTATCTGCTCGCCCTTGCCTGCAAGGAAAATAAGCGTTTCTATAGCCTGAGCCGCCTTGAAAGTATCGTCTTCTTCGCCTGTAATTTTAATATCTCCGTCGCGGTTGACTATCGAAACATTGTATTGCTTTTGCAAAAGCTTTATGTTTTCGTCAAAGCTGCCGTAAAGGCTAAGCACCAGCTCTGAGCGCTCAACATTTATTATTCTTTCCGCCATATCTGTTATCACCGTAAATTTTACAAAATATCCGGGCAGTCCTGCTCGTACCTGTCCAATATACATTATAACACAACTTTGCGGAAATTAAAAGTACCTTTTAAGATTTTTCAGGCAATATTATCTGAGTTTCGCCTATTTCACCCTCTGCAACATATGTTACCACGGCTCTTATGCCTGTATCCGACTTTTCATATTTAACATTTTTGTCTATAATTTTGCAGTCGATAAGAAAATTGCTCTCATAATCTTCAATATCTTTTTTGAGTGCATCTCTGGTTTCATCATCATTTCGTACTGTTTCTTTGTATTCATAGCTGTCATATGTTTTGTGTGTAACACCCACAGGCAGCTGCACGCCCAGAAAATTCCAGTATCTTATGTCTTCATGCTCGATATATCTGCCTGTTGGCGGCTTGTGGAAGAAATTTATATCAGTATCAAAAAATCTGAAAAACTTCATTTCTTCAGCGCCCTCGTTTATTTCCTTGGAAATACTCTGAAACGGCTCAAAGAAAGTCCGCGTGTCAGTAAATCTGCCCGTTATACTTGCCTGCGAGTAACGATAACGCAGCTGCCCAAAGCGGTCTATGTACTCCCCTGCTATAAGTATCTGCCCTTTTGCAACGCCGTCACCCAGCATAAAATCAATGCTGCCGCAATATACTTGAAAATCGGTGATCACAGCATCTCTCTTAGCCACAATATTTGCAGGATATCGGTTTTCTTTTATGTCGGGCTTTTGCGTTGCCTGACTTATGTTTATAACAAGTTCGCTGCCGTTTACACGTATGCCTGCCCATGCAATGTCGTCTGTCCTGTCAGTCAGAGCGGTTTCAAGGCTGTGAAGATCAATATCCGAAATATGCGTACCAAAGTCAATATCGAAGTCTTCTAAAACAGCGTTTACCTCCTGCCGCGTTTTGTAGTCAGCGCCGATTATCCGTATATGAAGCACAATATTTGAAAGATAAAACATCACCGCAAGGGAAAAAATAATGCCTGCCAGCAGCCCGTAGTGCTTGTAATATCGCTTGCCTTTCACCACAAGACCGTTCTCGCCTAAAACTTCAAGCTGCAAACTGTATTTATCGCACAGTTTTCTTAATATTTTAAGTTTGCCAAGTTCAATGCCGCCTGTAATGCTGTCGCCTGCATCCGTCATCTCAATAATGCTTATATTGCTTTTCAGCAGCTCATTCAAAAGCTGATACCGCCTGTCGCCGACTATCTTAATATGCGCTATGCCTATTTTTTCAGTTATCATACTCTGCTGCTCTTTCTTGTAACGTTTACACTGTTTATCCTGCCCTCTACCAGCATAGATGTATTTGTGTAGTTTGTCACTTTAAGCTCGCTCCCCCATATTTCAACGTCGTTTTCTTTTGTAGATACCCTTACCATTATTTCATTGCATTCGTTTATAGATCTGCAATTTTCCACCAAAACGCTGCTGTCGTCTATAATGCTTATGTACGAATTAAGACACAGCATTTCTCTCAGTATCAATTTCTTTTTTGTGCCTTTCATAAAAACGCCCCTTTGTATTTGTATTGCCAATACTAATTATATTGTTTTTTTCTTTGTCATATACATAAAGGTAGATACAAACTGTGGGGGTAGTCTTATGAAAAAGCTTCTGGGAGCGCTTGCGGCAATAACCGCCGTTGTTTTTGTTATTGTGTATATTTCTGATATTACAGCCGCCGTATTGATCGCTGTTGAAAGATGCCTGAATGTTATAATACCGTCGCTGTTTATAATGATGGTGCTATCGCGATATATTGTCTCAAAAAGGTTGCTTGATCCTCTTGAAAAGCTTATGTATCTGCCGTCAAAGCTGATGGGCTTTTCGCCAAGGCTTATGACAGTATTCATTCTAAGCAACATAGGCGGCTACCCTATCGGCGCATCTATGCTTTCACAAATGGTCAAAAGCGGCGAAATATCACCAAAACAAGCCGAAGTCTGCGCTTCTTACTGCTTTTGCTCGGGGCCTGCATTTCTTGTGGGAGCGGTAGGTCTGTGCGTATACGGCAGCAAAAGCGTGGGTTATATGATGTTTCTTTCATGCGTGATTGCAAATCTGATGGCGTGCATAATATATAACAGGATGTTCGGCATAAGCAGAGCGGCTATTCAAGGCAGCAAAAGAACTGAAAGCGCATATACGATCACAGATGCAATAACAGACAGCGGAAAAGCTATGTTTTCAATGTGCGCGGTGATAATTTCATTCAGCGCCGTAACGGTGGTATTGCAAAAAGCCTGCACCACATTTTACGTTGAATCAACGCTAATAGCGCCTATCTTTGAAATTACAAATGTTACCTCTTTTCCGCCTGCAAAGCTTTCACTTCTCCCCTGCTGCACCGCGCTGGTATCGTTCGGCGGTTTGTGCGTGTGGCTGCAAAATGCATCACTTGTTAAAAAAAGTTTCTCTCTTGCGCGAACGCTTTTGCTCAGAATACCCATTTCTGTTCTCAGCGGCATAATTTTTAAGGGCATTTACGGCACTTTTTCAGACCGATATATGCCTTCGGGTGCAGAACTTGGCGGACTAGTTGTCAATATAGACAATTTTGCGCCGTCAATTTGTCTAATAATAATGATATTTATGATTCTTAATAAAAAAAGACTAGCATTTCAGTAAAAAGTGTGGTATAATTATTACGTAGGATGAATTCTAATATGAAAGGGTGTCAGTTATGGCAAAGAAAACATACTTTGGAAACAATATTCAGCCGTCATGCTCTTACTGCGTTTATGGCAACAGAGCTAAAGAGGGTAACAAAGTCCTCTGTGAAAAACAAGGTCTGGTTGCAGGAGATTACAGCTGTAAGAAATGGGAGTACGATCCTATAAAGCGCGTTCCTAAGAAGCAGCTCACCATTCCTAATCAGGAAGACGATATAATCTGATCATCTGCAAAAAATATCCCATTTGCCATTAGCGACAAATGGGATTTTCTTTAATGTGTTTTTTCTATGCTTACTGTTTGTAAACTATATCTATCGAAAGGCAGCCGCTGCCATCGAGAGTTTCGCTGAGTTTATCGGGCTGATGTGTGCCTGCATACAGAGTAAACTGCTCGGAGCGTACCTTTCTCACGCCCTGCTCATCAACGCAAGTAAAGGCTTTGGGCGGCACGGGTATAGAAACCGTCATCGACTCCCCTGCTTTCAGTGATATGCGTTTAAATCCGCAAAGGCTGTGGCGCGGCACTGCACATTCGCAGGTGTCTTTTATGTATATCTGTATAACATCTTCGGTGTCGTATTCGCCCTCGTTTGATACCTTTACAACAGCATTTCCGTCCGCATATTTAAGCTCTGAGCAGATTATGCGAGAGTAGTTAAGGCCATATCCGAACGGGTAAAGAATGTTTTCCGATGTATAGCGATATGTTCTGTTTTTCATAGAATAATCAGTAAAATCGGGCAGATCATCGGCAGTTTTGTAGAATGTTACCGGCAGTTTGCCCGAAGGCGATATTTTGCCGAGAAGTACTTTTGCAAGTGCAATTCCGCCCTCAGAACCCGGGTACCATGCGTGCAGCAGAGCGTCAACGTCCTGCTCTATATTCAGAGCGCTTCCGGCCGCACAAACAACTATCACAGGCTTGCCTACTTTCTTCACTTCTTCAAGAAGAATGCGCTGGCTTTCGGGCAGCCGCAGGTCGTTTTTATCACCCGAAGAAAACTCGTTGCCGGTGTCGCCCTCTTCGCCCTCTATAGTCGCATCAAGACCAAGGCAAAGGATCGAAACATCGCTGTGTTTTGCGGCAGCTACAGCTTCGGCTATCCTGTCGTTTTTCTGTGCAAGACCCGAAACTCTGTCCTTGTAAAGGTGACAGCCCTCGGCGTATATCACTCTGCCGTCAAAATTGTCCTGCAATCCAAGCAAGAATGTATTGTATTTGTCGGCAGTGCCGTTGTAGTTGCCCTCAAGAGCAGCAAAGCTGTTTGCGTTAGGACCTATGACAGCAATGGTCTTTACGTTTCTGCCCAGCGGCAGTACACCGTTGTTTTTAAGAAGAACTATCGATTTTTCAGCACATTCAAGAGATACCGCCTTGTGCTCGCTGCAAGCTACTACTTCATAAGGTATATCGTCATATTCCGTGCCATCGTCAAACATACCAAGGCGAATACGCGTTCTCATGGCGTGAACGCAGGCATTGCTAATGTCTTCTTCAGAGATCATGCCGTATTCGTAGGCATCAAGCACGTTTTCATAAGTACAGCCGCAGTTTACATCGCAGCCCGATTTAAGTGCCAATGCTACCGATTCTATCGGCGACTTTGTAACCTTGTGATGCTCGTGAAAATCGCGTATAGCCCAGCAGTCTGAAACAAAATAGCCGTCAAATCCCCATTCATCAAGCTTTTCTACAAAGAACCTATTAGCGCAGGCAGGCTCGCCGTTTACACGGTTATATGCGCCCATAACGCTTTCAACCTTTGCATCTTTAACAAGCGCTTCAAACGCCGGCAGATAGGTCTCTTCCATATCCTTGGGCGATACCACCGCGTCAAACTCGTGGCGCAGGCTTTCAGGACCGCTGTGAACAGCCATATGCTTGGCGCACGCAGCCACTTTCAGCACCTTTTTGTTTCCTTGCAGACCGCGCACATATGCCTTGCCGCATTCAGCGGTCAGAAACGGGTCTTCACCGTAAGTTTCGTGACCCCTGCCCCATCGCGGATCGCGGAAAATGTTTATATTAGGCGCCCAGATAGTCAAGCCTTTGTAAATATCCCTGTCGCCGTATTTAGTGTACTCATTGTACTTGGCGCGCGCCTCAGTAGAGGTAATATCCCCTGCCTTTTCGATAAGCTCGGTGTCAAACGTTGCCGCCATGCCTATAGCCTGCGGAAACATAGTTGCCACGCCCGAACGCGCCAGACCGTGCAGACCCTCATTCCACCAGTTGTACTCGGGTATATCGAGCCTTTCTATCGCAGGGGCATCAAATCTCAGCTGAGATGCCTGCTCTGCAATGTTCATTTCATCAACAAGCGCTTCCGCCCTGTCCTGCGCGGACAAGCTTTTGTTCTTATAGTCTTTCATATGTAATATCCTTTCATGCAAATTTAAAATAGCCGTATGCGTTTATTATACCATATCAAACTCGCACTTTCAATACTTATTAAAAATTTTTTACATAATTTGAGGTGATATTTATGCAGTGGGCGACATTCGATAATATTGTCAACGACAAGCGTTATAAAAGTGCTATTGAAAATTACTATTATAATATAAATATCGGTATAAAATCGCATGATGACCCCGATGCGCAGGATACAGATATTGTTGAAAGCGGCACCGCCGAGGCGATCAAACATTCAAACGTTATAACCGTTTGCGGCAGGCAGCTGCTGTATTGTCAGTATGGCGGTAACTTTCCCAAAATGCGCTTTTGCAAGGCTAATATGTCCGATGTGAACTGCGAGATACTTGCTTGCTACAACGCGCTGAAATTTTCGGGATATATAAACGACAGCGGCTTTGAAGAATTTTTCAAAATAGCTGCCGAGCTTGAAGTAAACGCGCCATATGTTATCTCTACAGGGCACTTTGGCGCGGACCACAAAAAGCTGGGCGAATTTCTGAAGTCCAGAAATGTGCCTTTTACAGTATATACCGACCCCGACGAAGCCACAGAGGCTCTGAAAATTTCAAAATGCGCCATTATAGCATATAAATTTGATATAGTAAAAATACACACGTTCATGTGCTTTTATGAAAACGGCAAGGTGGTTTCGGTAAACAGGGGCAGCGGCTGTCTGTATCTGTGGAAAAACGACTCTATAAGCGAGTGCCTTAAAAGCGGCAAACTGTGCGAGGCGTATATTTTGACATAGCTCTCAGGTTTCTTAAAATTACATTAAAATTATATTAAGACTACCTTTTAATTTCCTGTTCATTATTGACTTGGTTTTTGTGATGTTTTATAATAAAACTGATAATAATTTACATTGTCAGTTTTATGAACGGGAGTGAAATATATGTCAGATACGCCCCTTTTGTTTACCTACATAAAACGCTCTGTCATAAGCCGCCCTGCACTGTATGTGTTTCTCATATTCATGCAGATAGTTTCGCTTATATGCATATACTTTGTTTTCGGGCTTATATACAGAGCATTCACGGTTTTTGAAGCCGCAAAGGAAAGCGAGAAAGAAATATATGTTTCCTTTGAGAACAATAATGCCGTCACAGATGCGGACAGGTTTTCTACCTGCTTGGACGGCAAAACATTTGTTGATGCTACCAATGAACTGCTTGCCTTTATCAAAGACGACTGCAATAACGAGGCTGTGAGCTTTTCTTCTTTCGGTATCATGCAGTCAGGCGGCAAAGATCTTCGCTTTGTAACGGGCGGCGGCGATTTTACCAAAAGTGAAACAGGCAAAAGGATAGTAAATATAAACCCCAGCAGCAAAGCCTTTGAGGGCGTCAAAGTCGGCGATAGCGTAAATATCGGCGGCACGGACTATACCGTAAACGCATTTTTAGAGGACGTACCTTTTGATCTTACTGTCCCCGATATGAACAACATTCCCGATGACTGCAAGGTAAGAGATATTGTTATAACGCTGAAAAACAAGCCCTCTTATAACGATGCGCAGGAAATCGAAAAGCTCATGCAAAAGCTGTATTTAATGCCTTCTTCGATACAAATGCCCGAGGGTCTCGAGCTGCTTGACGAACAGCTGAACAGCACGCAGATAGCCGTTTCGGTGATAATGATATTGTTCGCAGTGTTCAACTGCTCTTTCTGCTATTACTATATCTATCTCACAAACAAAAATACCTTGCGTGTGTTCAGGCTGTGCGGCGCGACAACTGCCGACTGCCGCATGATATACACCGCAGAAGTTATACTGCACGCAGCCCTCAGCATATGCGTATCCTATATTTTGTACGACAAAGTATTAAAAGCGATCGCAGAAAAGTATTTCAGAGGCATAGACGTATGTTACACGGCAAAAAATTATCTGCTGGTAACAGGCGCGTACCTTATAATAAGCATAATGATAATGGCAGTTTGTATGTCGCGGTTCACCTCCAAGCCGCTTGCGCAGACAAATTAAGAAGGTGCGGACAATGAAAATAACTGCTTATGCAAAATACGGCTGCAAGATTTTTAGCAGATACAAACTTATGTGCGCGATAATAATTATACAGCTGACCGCGGTGCTGTGCGCTTTGAATATAGCGATAGGCAACTATAACTCGCGCAATATGCTGTATGTGCCGTTTGAAGATATTCTTTCAAAAGACGGTCTGTTTATGTTTTATGATGATTTGCGCTTTGACGAAAACAGCAATGACCTCAGCGAGCCTGTTTTGGGTAATGATATTTTTTACGAAATGTTCGGCAAGCTGCAGGGCGATGTTGGGTATACCGAAGTTTATCGGTATTTTTCAAACGAACCGTATAGTGTTTTAGCTCTGCCTGACGAGATATACAATGCGCTTTCAATGCCGCTTTCAAAGGGAAGCTATTCAGGCGCGGTGGTGACCTGTAACAGCAATATTGCCGTCGGAGACACTGTGAATGTCGGCAATACAAAATTAAAAATAAGCGGCTTGCTTACCGAGAATACTTATATTCCCTCTTTGCAAAAATGCTCTCTTGAAATGAAAGTTTCAGACCTATACGATGAATACAACAGCGAAAACGACAGGCAGCCTGTTGTGATAGCCGCGTATTCGACCGTAAAAGATGAAGCTCTTGTGCCCAATACAATGAAATTTCTCTATTACAACTCCCCACCCACAGACGAAGAAAGGGCATATAATGACGAGATAATACACTCAGGCGACGGTATGTTCGTGCCGCTTTCTGAGATAAACGAGCGCAGCAAGACCTATGTCAATGACAACCTGAAAAAGATATTTCCCGTTGCTGTGTGCGTAGGCATAATTGCCATGCTGGGCACAATATGCTGTGTAAGCATAATAACCGTTTTGTGCCTTAAAACGCACGCGGTACTGTATCTGTGCGGCGCATCGCTCAAAGACTGCATTGCCGTAAACACAGCGATGATCGCGATGATTGGCATAATTTCGGCAGCATTGCTGCTAATTGCCATGAAGATAATTGACCTTACCGGTCAGACAGAAAAACTTGGCGCAGTGATATTGCGAAACAACGTGCTTTTCAGCGTGATGATGTATGCTTTTATGATACTTATAAGCGTTATCATGATAATCGCGATATTCTCCCACCGCAAGCCAAAACAGATGCTGATGGAGGAGAAATAGTGTGTATAAGACTTTACATTTCAAAAGCAGAAGTTGAATAAAAAGAATTATTATGTTTTCAGAAAGGTAAAAGACCTTTTAATCGTTGAAATAAAAAGCGACTGATAATAATTAGTGAATATTGAATATTGAATAACTAATAGTGATTAATACAAAAATTTCCTTAACTTGCATATTTGCACCAAAACGAGTTGGTAGCGCCGCTTAGCCGTTGCGAGCGCGTTTACAAGCGACAGGATAAGCAAGCGTGACTTGTTTTGGAAGGCTGGAAAAGTCCGACAGGACTTTTCGCCACATCGCTTGCGAAGTGTAAGCGATAGGAGTGAGTGAGAGGTGACTTTTCCACAAATATAAAAGAAAAGTCGCCGCGAGTGATACGAAGTCCGCGACGACGTGGTGCTGCTGATGGGAATCGAACCCACACGATGTTTCCACCGAGGGATTTTAAGTCCCTTGCGTCTGCCTGTTCCGCCACAGCAGCATACTATAACAACATTATTTATTATACCCCAAACAAAGCTGTTTGTCAAGCAAAAAATACCGCCGACTCAAAATAAGAGCCGACGGCATTTTACTGAATGGTCAGTGAATGTCAGTGAATATCTGAATAAAGACCGATATAAAGCTGAGCTGATCTCTTCCAGCTGAAGTCTTCACGCATGGCATGAGATACAAGCTTGCCCCACTTCATGCGCTGATCGTAGTAGCTTCTTGCCCTTGTGCAGGCATCGAGCATATCGTGCGCATTGTATGTCTTGAACGTAAAGCCGTTGCCGTTTTCTCCGCCTGCATCGTGTATGCTGTCACGCAGACCGCCTGTTTCACGCACTATAGGAATAGTACCGTATCTCAGCGAGATCATCTGCGCCAGACCACAAGGCTCACTCTGCGACGGCATCAGGAACATATCAGCACCTGCATATATACGCCGTGAAAGGTCGGGCACAAAGCCTATAACTACCCCTACCCTGTCAGGATAGCGATACGCCATTTCTCTGAAGAAATCTTCATACATTTTCTCGCCCGAGCCGAGTATCGCAAACTTGTAGCCGAGATGAATAATATCTTCAAATACGTATTTTATAAGGTCAAGACCCTTGTGCGAAACAAATCTTGTAACTATGCCGATAACAGGCTCTTTGCCCTCTGCCAGACCCAGCTCACGCAGCAAGCCCTCTTTGCAGACTGCCTTGCCAGATTTATCATCAACACTGTAGTTTTTGGGTATCTTCGGGTCGGTGGCAGGATTGTAAATGTTCTGATCTATGCCGTTGAGGAAGCCGCACAGCTTGTACTGTTTGTGTATAAGTATCCTGTCAAGACCGTGCGAATACCACGGGTCAAGTATCTCCCACGCGTAACTGGGCGATACCGTGGTTATCTTGTCAGCCGTTTCAATAGCAGCTTTCATGAAGTTTACACAGCCGTCATAAGCAAGCAGGTCGCTGTGGTAAAGAGGTATGCCGATAAGATCGTTTATAAGCTCCATACCATATTTGCCCTGATACTGTATGTTGTGTATCGTGAAAACAGTCTTTATGTCCTCATAACCCTGCTGATAGCGGTAGAACACATCATAGTAAACGGGAACAAGCGCGGTCTGCCAGTCGTTTGCGTTTATAACATTCGGCTTGAAGTCGATATAATGCAGAAGCTCCAGTATAGCCCTTGAGAAGAATATATATCTTTCGGCATCATCATAAAAGCCGTACAGACCATTTCTTGCAAAATAATATTCATTATCCAGCAGGTAGTAGGTAACGCCGTTTGCAACACCCGTGAACACTCCGCAGTACTGATTTCTCCATGCTACAGGCACGGTAAAATTCGTAAGATAAGTAAGCGTAGCCTTTAATTCGGGCTTTATGTTGCTGTAATAAGGTATAACAACGCGGCAGTCGTGACCGAGTTCATTTATCGCCGCCGGCAGAGAGCCCGCAACGTCAGCAAGTCCTCCCGATGCGATATACGGCAGTGCCTCACTAGAACAGTATAATATATTCACTTATTTTACCTCTTTTCTGAATTGATGTTAGTTCAAAATTATACCGATGCGCCCTTGCCTATGTAGAGCGGAAATTCTTCCGAGCCGGAAAGCATTCTGTTGTCTGCAACGGTAACGTCCTTGTCGGCAACGATGTTGTTTATAACTGCATCATCGCCTATAACGGTATCCTGCATAAGTATGCTGTTCTTTACCTTAGCGCCCTTGCCTATCTTTACACCTCTGAATATAACAGAGTTCTCTACTTCACCTTCGATTATGCAGCCGTCTGCTATAAGTGAGCTCTTAACGATGCAGTTGAGATCATACTTAGAAGGCGCATTGTCACGTATCTTTGTATATATAGGTCTATCCTGCAAATAGAGCTTCTTGGCGTTTTCGGGGTCTATAAGATCGGTGTTAGCCTTTACAAAGCTTCTCATATCGTGTATCTTGCTGAAGTAGCCGTCATACTCATATGTTCTGATGTTGAGTTCATTTACCTTGCGCTGAAGAACGTCTCTCTCAAAGCTGAAATAGCCTCTTGCGTTGCCGTCTTCAAGCAGCTGGATAAGAAACTCCATTTTCATAACGAACATATTCAGGCAAGCGGTGCACTCGCCAGCCATATTCGGCTTGTGAAGAACATCACAGACTCTGCCGCTTTCGTCTGTCTGTATAATGGTAGATGACGAGGCCTCTTCATTAGTATAAAGACCTGTGTGAGTAACTATTGTTATGTCAGCGCCGCTGTCAACGTGTGCATTTACTATCGGCTTGAAGTCAACGTTTGCAACTACATCACAGTCGGCAAGTATAACATATTCTGCTCTTGAAGCTTTCAAAAAACTTATTCCGCCGTAAAGAGCTTCAAGTCTGCCTCTGTAAAGACCTGCCTCAACGTGACCGAACGGCGGCAGAATGTGCAGACCGCCCTTTTTACGAGCCAAGTCCCACTCTCTTGCAGAACCGAGGTGGTCAAGCAGCGACTGATAATTTTCCTTTGTTATAACTGCTACCTCGTCAACACCGCTGTTAGCCATGTTTGAAAGAGGAAAGTCTATAAGTCTGTATCTTCCGCCGAACAGCACCGAACCCATAGTTCTGTTTTTGGTTATCTCATTGATAACGCTTTCATTCATGTTGGCAAAAATTATGCCCATTACATTTCCCATATTAACTGCCATTTCTATCTCCCCCTTATATGCTCTGTGAAATGATCTGCTTCGGCTTTACATAAGAGCCGGAAGAAACAGTAAGGTTATGACCTACAACGGCAATTCCCCATTCGTCTCTGTTCTCAACGTTTTCGGGGCGTGAACCTACCTGAGCATTTTCTTCGATAACGGAATTTTCACCGACTATAGCATACTCTATCTTAGCGTTCTTCTTGATAACGCAGCCCGGCATAAGTATCGAATCGAGCACTATAGCTCCCTCTTCAATAGTAACGCCGTTTGAGATCATAGAAAATTCAACGCTTCCGTCTATGTAGCAGCCCTCGGTAACAACAGAGTTCTGAACAGCAGCATTTTTACCTATGCTCTGCGGCGGCATAACGGGGTTGCGCGAATATATCTTCCAGTCGGGGTCATAAAGGTCTATAGGTATCTTCGGATTGATAAGATCCATATTTGCTTCCCACAAAGAATCTATCGTTCCAACGTCTTTCCAGTAGCCGTCAAAGCGGTAAGCCCAAACACGCTCTTTGTTTGCAAGCAGCGCAGGAATAATGTTGTTGCCAAAGTCCTTTGTGGCATCCTTGTCATTTTCGTTGGCGATAAGGTATTCTTTCAGCTTCGAGTAAGTAAAGATGTATATACCCATAGAAGCCAGCGTGGACTTGGGTTCTTTCGGCTTTTCAACAAAGTCATATATCTCGCCGTCATCACGCGCGAACATTATACCAAAGCGCGAAGCCTCTTCAAGCGGAACATCTATAACAGCTATAGTGCACGCTGCATTGTTCTGCTTGTGATAGGTAAGCATCTTGTCATAGTCCATTTTGTAGATATGGTCGCCCGAAAGAATTATTACATACTCGGGGTCATATCTGTCCATAAACGATATGTTCTGATAGATAGCGTTCGCAGTGCCGGAATACCAGTCAGAACCCGA
Organism: uncultured Clostridia bacterium; assembly: GCA_947624375.1. Classification (GTDB taxonomy): domain Bacteria; phylum Bacillota; class Clostridia; order Oscillospirales; family Ruminococcaceae; genus UBA7477. Next base: position 57,926 of record CANQKD010000001.1, read on the forward strand.
AGCTTTCTGATAAGGCGGAAGCACATGAACACCACCGTGGATACGGTCAAGGTCCCACGGCTGACCGTTTCCGATGTACTCATTGAGTACGAGCGGCTGATACTGTGTCAGAACGCCTACAGTATCAATGCCCGAGTTGATGCAGTTAGAAAGAGGAAAATCAATTATCCTGTACTTTGCGCCAAACGGTACGGCAGGCTTTGCCACCGACTGCGTAAGCGCGTACAGACGACTTCCCTGTCCGCCTGCAAGCAACATTGCTACACATTCTTTTTTGTTAAACATTGTCATTCACCAACCATTTATTTTATTTTGTTTTCTTATCTGTTTTCTTCGCTTCGGCAGACTTATCGGCTGCGGCTTTCGGGGCAGCTTTCTTTCTTGCCGGAGCTTTCTTGTGCTTGAAGTACATGACCGAAAACGGCGGTATCTCGATAGATATCGACTGCTCATAGCCGTGCATCGGAACGTCCTGCGTTTTAACAGTGCCGTTGAGATACGGCGAACCGTCACGCGATGAAGAATTGAGCACCTCAGTGTATGTTCCCTTGTAAGGTACGCCAAAGCAGTAATTCGACCTGCCAACAGGTACAAAGTTGCAGACTACAACAACTTCGTTGCCTTTTCTGTCAATACGCCTGAATATTATGATGCTCTGTCTGTAGTCGTCGTTGGATATCCAGTTGAAGCCTTCCCACGAGTAATCCACCTGCCAGAACGGAGGATTATCTTTATAGAACTTGTTCAGCGTTTTGATATATGCCTGGAAATTTCTGTGATTTTCAAACTCGTCTATCATGAACCATTCAAGACCGTTTTCATAATCCCATTCTCTTACCTGTGCAAATTCGCTGCCCATAAAGGTAAGCTTCTTGCCCGGGTGCGCCATCATGTACGCCATGAACGCCCTGTCCTGAGCAAACTTTGCATCCATATCGCCGTACATCTTGTTTATAAGCGAACCTTTTCCGTGAACTACCTCATCATGCGATATAGGCAGAATGAAGTTTTCCGAGAAAGCATAGAAGAACGAGAACGTCAGCATATCGTGGTGGAAAGCCCTGTGTATCGGGTCAAGCGCCATATATTTGAGCATATCGTTCATCCAGCCCATGTTCCACTTGAAGTTGAAACCAAGTCCGCCTATGTCGGTAGGCTTTGTGACCAAAGGCCACGCGGTAGATTCTTCGGCTATCATCAGCGCATTCGGGAATTCTTTGAATACCGCGGAATTGAGCTTTTTAAGAAACTCTATAGCTTCCAGATTTTCATGTCCGCCGTAAACGTTGGGAGTCCACTCACCGTCACGCCTGTCATAGTCAAGATACAGCATGGAAGCCACCGCATCAACTCTCAGACCGTCAATATGGAACTTGCTGAGCCAGTGTATCGCGTTTGAGATGAGGAACGAAATTACTTCATTCCTGCCGTAGTCGAACACTCTTGTTCCCCACGAGAGATGATCTCTCTTCTTCGGATCGGTGTATTCATAGCAGCACGAGCCGTCAAACTCATACAGGCCGGGGGCGTCTTTCGGGAAGTGCGCAGGAACCCAGTCAAGTATAACGCCTATGCCTGCCTCATGGAACATATCTATCATCTCCATAAGGTCAAACGGCGTACCAAAACGCGAGGTCGGCGCAAAGTAACCTATGCCCTGATAGCCCCATGAGCCGTCAAACGGGTATTCCGCAAGCGGCATGAACTCGATATGGGTATAACTCATCTCTTTAAGATACGGTATTATGCTTTCGGCAAACTTGGTGTAGTTGAAATACATACCGTCGGGGTACTGCCTCCATGAATTGAGGTGCACCTCGTAAATGTTCATGGCTGAATCATATGGAGTTGTCTTTGCCTTTTCGTCCTGCCACTTCTTGTCCTTCCACTTGTAGGTGTCAAGGTCGAATATCTTGGTGGCGGTATTCGGCGCAGTTTCCATATGAACGCCATAGGGGTCGGCTTTCAGATGTATCTTGTCATCGCAGCCGAGAATACTGTATTTGTACGTATCATAGATCTTCAGACCGCTTATAAAAGCTTCCCACACCTCGGTATCGGCAATAAGCTCCATAGGGTTTGCATTTTCGTCCCAGTTGTTGAAATCACCAACTACCGAGACTTTTTTTGCATGGGGCGCCCATACGCGGAAATAATAGCCCTCGACGCCGTCTTTAACGCCTTTATGGGAACCGAAAAACTCCCCTGCTTTAAAGTTTGCGCCGTCATGGAACAAATATAATGGTATCTGATAATCTTTTGGTATCTGTTTTGAACCTGTCAAAATGTCTACCTCCTATATTTTTATAATATAATTGTACGCCATTTTAATATTTTTTTCAAGAGTTTTATAGAATGTTCTAATAATCACACATATTTGAACAGGTACTTTTGGTTATTTTGACAAAAATATTACCATAATTTAACATCTATAACAGGTCAGAAATCAGTTAAACCAATGCACAAACTTTTATTACCGCCACTGTCACGTCATCGCGGCGCACTTCACCGCTTTCGGGGGCGAAAAAACTTCCTATCTCAGCCGCCAGCTTATCAGAGTTTTTATCGCCCTGCACTGCGGCTGAAAGAATAGCATTCTCGGGGCTGCTGCCTATCCCGTCAGAGGCAAGAATTATAATGTCCTTATCAAAAAGCTTTACACGCTCCGATGAGATATCCGTTTCAGAAAGAATCCCCAGCGGAAGCGAATCAAGCGTAAATGAGCGTATTGTCTCATCTCTTACAAGATAGCTAGAAGCAGCGCCTGCCTTTACAAACTCGCACATGCCGCGCCGCAGGTCAAAATGTGCAACGTCAATTGTCGAGAAGGATTCTTCCCAGCCTTTTACCCTCATCACCGAGTTTATCATGCGTATGCCCGTCTGACAGCTTATACCTGCTTTCAGAAGTTTTCTGGCAAGACCCGAAGCCAGCATAGAATCAAGCTTAGCGCGTTTGCCCGTGCCCATGCCGTCGGAAAGAACCACATATTCTTCGCAGGAATTAAGCTCTACAAGTTCAACGGTATCGCCGCAGTATATGTCGTTGTTGCTTGATGACTGCCACATACCTATCTCTATTTTGTATTCGGGCATAGGTGTAAATATCAGCTTCGTAATTCCGTCAGATGAAGTAGCGGTAGGCAGCTCCATATCAACGTTAAGTATCTCGCTTACTTCAACGGTCAGTTTCACAGTGTCTACCTTGCTGAGGTTGGGGATAAACAGCTCGGCACGGTAGTTTTTGTTTTCATCACAGCTTACGCAAGCTTTGGCATTTTTGCAGCCCAGCCGCACAGCCGCCGTCCTTACGCGTTCCGAAAGCGAGGGGTCAACACTTGACATCTGGCATATCCTGTGTGAAAGATCACTTAGTATATCTTCCATTGCAGAAAGCTGCTGAGTTACCACTTCACGCAGTTCCCCTGCCCTTACGCCGTTTGTGTATTCATACAGCTTTTCCTGATAACCTGTGTTGAATGCCTTTGTAAGTTCGCCAGTTTTGCGGCAGTCGGGCATACAAGCCGAAACATCAGCACTTCGTATTTTGCCATATCTTTCTACCTTTTCTTCAAGGCTTGTAAAAGCGCTGACCGTTTCGCCCGGGTTTTCTTTCCAGCAGCTTTTGCAGCCTGCACACTCAAGGCATACCCTGTTGCCAGCTATGGTCTGTATATCCGTCTGCACCGACTTTTTTCTGATAACTTCGGCGATCTCGTTAAGTTGGTTTCGTATGCCGCCCAGAGTTTTAGATGCAAAATTCAGCCGCGAAGAAGCAGCTTGTCCTACAATGCTGATAGCGTTGGTGTCGCCGCCGATGTGGTTAAGCAGCTTTCTTACAAAATTAGCAGGCAGACAGCTGAAAAGCACCGCTGCAATAGCCACGTCTTTTAGCATCATAAAGGTGTCGGCGTTTATGCCTATTACCACAAGCCCCATTATCGAGGCTATCAAAAAAGTCAGCACCATTGCAAAACTTCCTGCTACAGATACAGCGCCGCATATAAGTCCTGCCGTTGCCAGAAGCAAAGTGTTCCCTGCTGTTTCTACCGAGCAAAGCAGCACGCCGCAGGTCGTAAGCGCGCCCATTACCGCGCCGCCTATATGTTTGTATTTCGTTGCCGCACAAAGAAGCACCACCGAGCCGAATATCCTGCCTGCGTTGAAACCAGATACGCTTACTGATGTAAGCAGAGATACCGCCGCCACATAAAGCACCGCAAGTGAGATACCGTGCCTGCCGTTTATATCCAGCAGACCGTTGGCATCTGTTCTGTTCTTTGTAGAAACGGCAAAGTAAGATATTGCCGCGCATATAACAATACCGCTTACGAAATATATCATCTCACGAACAGATATCTCAAAAAATATTGAAACTATCGCAAGTGCCACTGCCATTCCCACCGCCGTGAATACCGCACTGCCCGTTGGGTCTGTCTTCTTTCTGCTTATTGAATAAAGAGAGCGAAAACCCATAACGAGCGTCATAGCCGCAGCCTGAAACACCATGTCGTCTAGCGTGCCGAACATTACCATTCCTGCAATTGCCGCAAGATAGCATAAAAGCGCGCACCGCCCCGAAGAAGCTATCACCGCGATGCCAAGCACCGTCGGCATACCCACAAGCTGTGCGCGTGCGCTGATAAATGCCAGCAGTATCTGAAATACAGCCGATACCGCCGCAAATGCAGTATGTTCTTTTGAAGATCTGCCTTTTGTCCTACTGTTCATTTTTGTCATCCCTTTTGTTGTTTTTCTATATGAAAACATTATAACAAAAAGAATTGGCAAATATTGTCATTTTGTGTTATGCTCGTAAAATTGAGCAAAATAAATATCCGTACATATAAAAGTACGGACATTTTTTACTATATTATACTTTCAAGAGCGTTTGAAAAAGCAATGAACTGCCCCATTGTCAGGTTTTCGGGTCGTATCGTCTGCGGAAGACCTACAGATGCAATAACGTTGTTTACCGTTTGCTTATCTATGTTCATAGCAGAAGACACAGAATTAGCAAGAGTTTTACGCCGCTGAGAGAACGCTCCCCTTACCGTTTTAAAGAAAAACTCCTCGTTTGCAACGCCCTTTGGTGTATCATTATTCAGCCGCAGCCTTATAACGCAGCTGTCAACATTCGGCGAGGGCATAAAACTTCCACGTGATACATTAAAAAGCATTTCGGGCTCTGCGTAATAATTTACTGCTACCGTTACCGCGCCTGCTTCTCTGCTCGGCAGAGGCGCGCACAACCGCACACCTGCTTCTTTCTGCACCATAACGGTTATGCGATCAAGCGGCAGTCGCTGTTCAAGCAGCATCATTATCACAGGCGATGTAATATAATAAGGAAGATTTGCACAAACAGAAACTCTCAGCCCTTCAAAATTCTTGCTGATCACTTTATTCAGGTCGGTCTTCATTACATCGGCAAAAATGACTTTTACATTGTCGTATTCTTTCAGCGTTTGAGAAAGTATGGGTCTAAGGCGCGTATCAATTTCAATTGCAACAACTTTTTTAGCACGCTTGGCAAGTTCATTTGTCAAAACACCAACGCCCGTGCCTATCTCCAGAATGCCGTGTTCGCTGTCAGCGCCGCCCATTTCGGCAATTTTAGGGCATACTGTAGGATTTATAATAAAATTTTGCCCCAGCGCCTTTGAAAAGCTGAAACCGCTTTCCTCAAAAAGCTTTTTTATAACGCTGATATTTGTCAGATCTTCCATACTAAAATAAACTCCTTAATGTCTATAGAGATATTCTATTCTATTTTTCTTGATTTGTCAAGGATAATAGCCGCACAAAGTGATAAAACTATTTTTAAGGGGTGATAAAAATGACAAACAGAACATTTACGCGCGGCGGAGAGATGCCGATAGCTCTGAGCAAAGCTTTATCTGCTGATGAACTTACAATGGCGCAGTTTTCTTCTTTGGAAAAGGACATACAGAAAACGCTGCTTTGCACGCAGCTGCCTTTATGCACGCCGTCTTCTCTCTCATCATATATAGATATGCAAGGGCGCGGCGACAACAACATATCGTACTCTGAGATAATGTTCTGACAGAAATTTGTCTAAAATGACTAATAGCATTTTGTAATTTCGATTTAATTTATATATAAAATGGCTTGAAAATATCGAACAAATATTGTACAATATAAATATAGACAAATTTAGGTGGGTGCGTAATAATGACAAGACCTTGCATTTTTGATACAGGGCTGCTGTGCGGCTGTTTCAACCGTATGATTTATTTTGCGCAAAACCTGAAAAATATTGATAAGAAAACAAGTGCGGCTTTATGCGGCACTTATCTTTTTTGACAGAAAAGGAAGTTTGTACTATGAAAAAAGTAGCTGTTATCATGGGCTCGGACAGCGATTTTCCCGTTGTCAAGGGCGCGCTTTCAGAGCTGAAAAAATACGGTGTACCGTTTGAATGTAAGGTAATGTCAGCGCACCGCACGCCGCAGCTTGCCGCAGAGTTTGCAGCAAATGCAAAGAAAGACGGCTTTGGTGTAATTATTTGCGCTGCCGGAATGGCGGCACACCTTGCCGGAGTTATTGCAGGAAACACCACTCTGCCGGTTATTGGCATACCTATAAAGTCTGCCGCGCTGGAGGGCATGGATGCGCTTCTTGCAACGGTAATGATGCCGCCCGGAATACCTGTTGCGACCGTTGCCATAAACGGAGCTAAAAATGCGGCTGTTCTGGCTGTGCAGATGCTCGCGCTTTCAGATGATGCTCTTGCCGCAAAGCTTGAAGAAGAAAAGAAAGCTATGATAGACGGCGTTATCGCAAAAGACAAGGCACTTCAGGAAGAAGTTGCAAAAATATAAATGTCTTACAAATACGATACTGTTCTGTTCGATCTTGACGGAACGCTTACAGACTCTGCCGAGGGCATAATCAACTGCGCTGTATACTCATTTGAAAAAATGGGGCTGCCGCTTTATGAGCGCGACTGGTACAGAGTATTCATAGGTCCGCCGCTGAAAGTGACTTATTCTCAGAACTGCGGTCTTAATGAAGAAGACACCGTAAAGGCTATAGCTTACTTTCGGGAAAGATACTTTACAAAAGGTCTGTTTGAAAACGCGGTCTACAGCGGAATTGAAGATATGCTGAAAAATCTGAAAAACGCAGGACTCAGACTTGCGGTCGCAACTTCAAAGCTTGAAAACATCGCAAAACAGATACTGGAGCATTTTAGGCTCTATAAGTATTTTGACTATATAGGCGGCGCACTGCCTGACGGCTCTCGAGATTACAAAGATCAGGTAATAGAGTATGTTATGGATATACTGAACGCCGACAAGCGCAGGACTGTGATGATCGGCGACAGGATACATGATATACAGGGCGCGAATAAAGTCGGTATAGACAGCATAGGTGCGCTTTACGGCTATGGCAGCCGCGAAGAACTTGAAAATGCAGGAGCTCTTTTTATTGCGGACACGCCGCAGGATATAACCAAGTTACTATTAAATTGAATAAATAAAACATAAACTTTACAGGAGGAAACATCAATGGAAAACATCATCAAAGGCGAACAGCTTTATGAAGGAAAGGCAAAGAAAGTCTTTGCTACAAACGACCCCGATCTCGTAATCGTTGACTACAAGGACGATGCAACGGCATTCAACGGCGAAAAGAAAGGCACTATCGTCGGCAAGGGCGTTATCAACAACAAAATGACAAACCTTATGCTCGGTCTGCTCGAAAAGGAGGGTGTTCCCACTCACCTTGTAGAGGAGATAAGCGACAGAGAGACTATAGTTAAAAAAGTTGAGATAGTTCCGCTGGAGGTAATAGTAAGAAACGTTGCGGCAGGCAGCTTTTCCAAAAAGCTGGGCATTGCTGAGGGCACGCCTCTCAAACAGCCTACGCTGGAATTCAGCTACAAAAACGACGAGCTGGGCGACCCGTTCATAAACAGATACTACGCTTTAGGTCTTGACCTTGCCACTGAGGAAGAAATAGATGCTATCACCAAATATGCGTTTATGGTAAACGACTTTATGCTCAAATTCTTTAAGAAGATAAACATTGACCTTATCGACTTCAAGATAGAGTTCGGTCGCTTCAAAGGTCAGATAATCCTTGCTGACGAGATTTCTCCCGACACCTGCCGTTTCTGGGATTCCACGACCCACGAGAAGCTCGACAAAGACCGTTTCCGCAGAGATATGGGCGGCGTTGAAGAGGCTTACAATGAAATGATGAAGAGGATAACAGGCGCTGCCGAATGATCCATCTATAACATTTGCTGAAAGGAACAGTTTTATGAAAAGTTTTTCTGAAAGCTATAAAAATGCAGGCGTTGACGTTACCGCAGGCTACAGAGCGGTAGAACTTATGAAAGAGCACGTTGCAAAGACGACAACAAAAGGCGTGCTCAGCGGAATAGGCGGCTTTGGCGGTCTGTTTGAGCTTGACACCACAAATATTAACAAGCCCGTGCTTGTTTCGGGCACTGACGGCGTTGGCACAAAGCTGAAGATCGCTTTCCTTATGGATAAGCACGATACTGTGGGTATCGACTGCGTTGCCATGTGCGTGAACGACATCATCTGCTGCGGCGCAAAGCCCCAGTTTTTCCTTGACTACATCGCGGTAGGCAAAAACTACCCTGAAAAGATAGCGCAGATAGTTTCAGGCGTTGCCGATGGCTGTGTGCAGGCAGGCTGCGCACTTATAGGCGGCGAAACTGCCGAAATGCCCGGCTTCTACCCTGTTGACGAATACGACCTCGCAGGTTTTTCGGTAGGCGTTGTGGACAAGGACAAGATACTGAGGCCCGATACTCAGAAAGCCGGCGACATTATGATAGGCATAAAGTCAAGCGGCGTACATTCAAACGGCTTTTCACTTATAAGAAAGGTGTTCGCGGTCACTGAGTCCAACCTTTCAAGATACGATACAGACCTTGGCGCTAACCTCGGCGACGTACTTCTCACGCCTACTAAGATATATGTAAAGGCTATAATGCAGCTTCTCGAAGTGTGCAATGTTAAATCTATATCGCACATAACCGGCGGCGGATTCTATGAGAATATCCCTCGCTCTTTGCCGAACGGTATTTCCGTAAAAATAGAGAGAAACGCTGTTGACGTTCTGCCGATATTCAAGCTCATTATGGAAAAAGGCGGCATACCCGAAAGAGATATGTTCAACACCTTTAATATGGGTGTCGGTATGACGGTAGTATTTGACAAAAACGATGTTGATAAGGCAATTGCTGCTATCAAAAACGCAGGCGAGGATGCTTATGTTCTTGGTGAGCTTATTGACAGCGACGAAGGCGTTATCATCTGCTGAGGAAGATATTATGGGCGCATTAGAGCTTTCGTTTATTTTTGTAGGATTTATAGTTGCCGCGCTGGGCTGTGTAAACTATTCATACGGTAAAAGACTTAACAGCGACAGAATAGAAAAGTTTGAGGCTGCCGTTACTAATATACGAACGGTCTCCTCTACCCTTACGGGCACTTTGAGTACATACTGCCCCGAGGTAATTTATTCTCTTTACGGTATTGAGCAGAAAGCGCACTATGCAGGCGTTATGAACAATTCGCAGATGTATTTCGGCGTTGGGGACAAGATAGAGATACTTGTTGACCCTCAGCGCGCAGATCAGTTTTTTCTTGAAAACGACAGCTTCTCAAAGATCAAAAGCAGCCGTATTCTCATTATAATAGGCGCTGCCCTGTTGGTACTCGGCATTTTTATGGCGATAGGAGGATAATATATGAAGAATATTTGTGTGCTTGTCTCGGGCGGAGGAACAAATCTGCAAGCGCTGATCGACGCCGAAAAAAGCGGTCAGATAAAAGGCGGAAAGATAACCTGCGTTATATCCTCCAAGGAGGGCGTTTATGCACTTGAAAGGGCAAAGCAGAACGGTATACCCACAAGGGTAATGTCACGCAAAGACTACGCTGACGTTGCATCATACACCAAAGCCGTGACTGATGCGCTGCTTGAAGAAAAAGCCGACCTTATTGTTTACGCAGGCTTTATGACGATACTTGACGAGCAGATAGTAAAAGCTTTCCCATACAAGATGATAAACATTCACCCGGCGCTTATACCATCTTTTTGCGGCAAGGGTTATTATGGGCTGCACGTTCACGAGGCTGTTTTGCAGCGCGGCGTGAAAATTTCAGGCGCGACGGTGCATTTTGTTACAGAAGTGTGCGACGGCGGACCTATCATATTGCAGGGCACTGTGCCCGTGCTTGATGATGACACGCCCGAGGTACTGCAAAAGCGCATAATGGAAAACGTTGAATGGAAACTGCTGCCGCAGGCTGTTTCGCTTTTCTGTGAAGATAAGATAGAAGTAGTCGGCGAGAGGACATATATTAAAAAGTGAGGTAATCAAAATGAAAACGCTTGACATCTACAAAGAGCTTTCCTCTAACCCGTACCCCGGCAGAGGAATTATAATCGGCAAGAGCGAGGACGGCAAAAACGCTGTTACCGCGTACTTTATCATGGGCAGAAGTGTGAATTCACGCAACAGGGTGTTTACAGAAACTGCCGACGGCATTAAGACCGAGGCAGCCGACCCTTCAAAGTTGTCAGATCCGCATCTGATAATATATTCGCCTGTTCGCGTTCTCGGCAACAAGACCATTGTTACCAACGGCGACCAGACAGACACCATTTACGAACTTATGGACAAGCAGCAGACGTTTGAGCAATCGCTGCGCGGCAGAGAATATGAGGACGATGCCCCTAATTACACACCGAGGATATCGGGTATTATGCACATTGAGAACGGCTCATACAACTACGCTATGAGCATACTCAAATCCGCTGACGGCGACCCCGACTGCTGTGAGAGATTTACTTTCTCTTACACAAATCCCATAAACGGCATGGGTCACTTCATTCATACATATATCGGCGACGGCTCTCCCCTGCCCAGCTTTGAGGGCGAACCTAAGAAGATAGCTATTCCCAATGATATAGACGAATTTACAAACGGTCTGTGGAATGCTCTCAGCGAGGACAACAAGGTGTCGCTGTTTGTAAGATATATTGATATAAAGAGCGGTAAATATGTTTCAAAGATAGTAAACAAGTATACAAAATAAACTTTCGGAGGTTGAAACAAATGGCAAACGAAATGCTTTTAAAGTACGGCTGCAATCCTAATCAGAAGCCGTCAAGAGTTTTTATGGAGAACGGAAATGAACTTCCTATCGAGGTGCTCAACGGCAAGCCGGGCTATATCAATCTGCTCGATGCTTTCAACGGCTGGCAGCTTGTAAGAGAGCTTAAAGCGGCTACAGGCTGCTGTGCGGCAACGTCTTTCAAGCACGTTTCACCTGCCGGAGCGGCTATAGGCAAACCGCTTACCGAGACCGAAGCTAAAATATACTTTGTTGACGACCTCGGCGAGCTTTCACCCCTTGCGTGCGCTTATGCAAGAGCGAGAGGAGCTGACAGAATGTCATCATACGGCGATTTTATCGCACTTTCAGATGTCTGCGATGTTACTACCGCCAAGATGATACAGCGCGAGGTATCAGACGGTATAATCGCACCGGGCTACACCGATGAGGCTCTTGAAATACTTAGATCAAAAAGAAAAGGAACTTACAATATTATAAAGATAGACGAAAATTACGTTCCCGACCCTGTTGAGAGAAAACAGGTGTTCGGCGTTACGTTTGAGCAAGGCAGGAACGAACTGAAAATAGACAACGATATGCTTGCTAACATCGTTACCGAAAACAAGGATATCCCCGACGACAAGAAAGACGACCTTGTTATTTCGCTCATCACGCTGAAATATACGCAATCAAACAGCGTTTGCTATGTTAAGAACGGACAGGCTATCGGCATTGGTGCAGGTCAGCAGTCAAGAATACACTGCACAAGGCTTGCAGGAAACAAGGCTGATATATGGTGGCTGAGGCAGCACCCAAAGGTAATGGGCTTGCAGTTTGTTGACAACATAAGACGTCCCGACCGCGACAACGCAATTGATGTATATATTTCTGATGAATATATGGACGTTCTGGCTGACGGCGCATGGGAAAACATCTTCAAAGTAAAGCCCGAAGTGCTGACAGCCGAAGAAAAGAAAGAATGGCTGGCTAAAAATACCGATGTATGCCTGGGCTCTGACGCGTTCTTCCCGTTTGGCGACAACATCGAGAGAGCAAGAAAATCGGGCGTTTGCTACATTGCAGAGCCGGGCGGTTCTATCCGTGACGACCACGTTATAATGACCTGCAACAAGTACGGCATTGCTATGGCGTTCACGGGAATGAGATTGTTCCACCACTGATAGGAGGTATGCCCCATGAGTAAAGTTTTAGTTGTGGGCGGCGGCGGCAGAGAGCACGCAATTATTATGAAGCTGGCGCAGTCGCCAAAAGTAGAAAAGCTGTACTGCACACCGGGAAACGGCGGTATTTCAAAGTATGCGGAGTGTTTTGATGTTGCGGCTACCGACATTGACGGCGTTGTTGCGCTTGCAAAGAAACTGAATGTTGATATGGTCGCTGTTGCGCCTGATGATCCGCTCGTTATGGGTATGGTAGATGCTTTGCAGGCTGAGGGATTCAAGACTTTCGGACCTAAAAAGAACGCCGCTATAATAGAGGGCTCAAAGGTATTTTCAAAAGATATGATGAAGCAGTTCGGCATACCTACAGCCGAATATGAAGTATTCACCAACAGCGATGATGCCATAAAATATGTAAAGCAGTACAACAAATATCCTGCTGTTATAAAGGCTGACGGACTTGCTCTCGGCAAGGGCGTAATACTTGCGCAGAATGAAGAAGAAGCCGTTGAAGCAATCAAATCTATGATAGACGGCAAGAAATTCGGCGAGAGCAGCACAACCATTGTAATAGAAGAATATCTGACAGGTCCTGAAGTTTCGGTGCTTTCGTTCACTGATGGTGAGACCATTGTGCCGATGATATCTTCGATGGATCACAAGCGCGCCAATGATAACGATGAGGGTCTTAACACAGGCGGCATGGGCACTGTTGCGCCTAATCCTTACTACACCGACCAGATAGCCAAAGAATGTATGGAAAAAATATTCCTGCCGACTATAAATGCCATGAAACAGCTTGGCAGAACATTTGAGGGCTGCCTGTACTTTGGTCTTATGCTGACCGAGAACGGTCCGAAAGTCATCGAGTACAACTGCCGCTTCGGCGACCCCGAAACACAAGTAGTTCTGCCTCTTCTTGAAACAGACCTTTATGAAGTTTTTGAGGCGATATACGACCACAGGCTGAAAGATGTTGACATCAAGTGGAAGAGCGAATTTTGCACCTGCGTTGTAATGGCAAGCGGAGGTTATCCCCTCGCCTATGAAAAGGGGCTTGAAATAAGCGGTCTTGACGATATGGGACAGGTCGACGGAGCATTTGTATATCACGCTGGAACAAAGCTTTCGGGCGGAAAGTTTCTTACCAACGGCGGCAGAGTTCTGGGCGTTACCTGCACGGGATTTACGCTGCAATCTGCTCTGCAAAAGTCTTACGAGGCAGTTTCAAAGATACACTGGAAAGACGTTCATTTCAGAAAAGATATCGGTCAGCGCGCGCTTAAAGCCGACCCCGACTTGCTTCACCTGGGCTACAAAGACGACATCGAAGATTACATTGAAAACAACGGCGTATATTTAAGAGCATAAGCAAAGCGGTCGATGAGTAAACCTCACCGACCGTTATTTTTATTCTTCTTTGAGTACCTCTCGCGGCTCGTTTGAACCTATTATCATCAAAGGCATTATCATTGACAGCGCGAGGTAAAGTATTATTACTCCAGCGCATACAGCGATATGCCATACACCTAATGTTATGACTGTTTCTTTAAAGAATGTGAGTTTACCAACAATCAGCACCGCAGCCGCCATTATGCTTGCTATACCGCAGGTAATGGCAGAGTTTTTCAGACTGTGAAGCGCACACGTCCTCCACCTTGCACCGCAGATGTAGAAAATAGCATAGTTTCGCAGCTGGCGTTTTGTGTATATCGCGCTTATTGATACCGTTGAAATGATAGTAAGTATAAATATACAAACCGCTATCGGGAATAGCGTATACATTTGTTCGTAGATATACTGCATACTGTTTAAGCGCACTTGTGAGAGCGGCGTATAAGCTATGCCTGCGCTGAAAAGGCGTTCGGCAAGCGCGTTATACTCGTCTTCAGCCATATCATCGCAAAAGATAAACTGCGTGCCGTAAAGCGGCCCGCTTGCCCCGAAAGCTGCATCAATATCGGTACGGCGCGATAAGAAAAACGCTCTCTGCTCATATTCTTCGCTGAACACACCGTAGACGTCCTCAATACTGTTTTTTGTCGGCGAAATGTTATAACCTGCAATTTTTGCCTTATCTTTAAGTACGCCCACCACTTTATATTTCATTGGCTTGGGATCTATGGGTTCTCCGTTCTCGTCATAACTCATTGTATATTCAAATTCAAAAGTATCGCCAACATTGTATCTGCCGCCGCACGAAGCCATAACCACGGGTATTGCGCCCGAATTTTCATAAGTTTCGCTGCTGTCGCCCAGCCACTTGCCGCTTTGCATTGGAGGAGTATACGCTTTTATAAATTCGTCCGAATAGGATATTCCCAAAAGCAGTTCATCGCCGTTAAAAGCATTCGTAAGTTCGTTTCTTATATATTCGGTATCGCTGCCTGTCAGGGCTTCAAAGTCCTCGGGGTAGGTAGCCATATCGTCAAGTATTGCCATGTAGCCGCGCCTTTCTATATACTTTTTAAACGGCGCATATTCATCGTTTCTTGCGCTTATAGCTGAAACTATTATCACCATTACCGAAAGAACAACAACAAGCTGCAATACCTCAAAAACGTTCATTATGCCGTATTTTTTGGCGGTCGCGGTTCTTTTCCTCAGCTGCGCAAGGCTGTGTTTTGCTACCTGCACGCATATCATAAGAAGCATTACTGCCGTCAGCGAGACAGCATATATAACGAATATTTCGGCATAGAGCTTAAAGCTGTAAGCGCCCTGCAAATTTACAAAAACTTTTGAAAGCAGCGGTGTCAGCAGTTTGGAATACGCAAGCTCTGCAAGTGCAAAAAGCGGTAAGCTTACCACAAGACATTCGCACAGATATGATGCAGCCGCTTTGCCTTTTGTGCAGCCGCAAATTCGCATTATCGCCAGCTGTGACGAGCGTTTTTCAAGTATATATCTGTAGAGAATTGCCATGTTCACGGCGGCAAGCACCGAAATAAGAACCGACAAAAGCATTATCGTTCTGTAAAACTCTATTTCGCTGACGTCTGTAAACTCTATAGGGTCTGCCGCAATCTTGTTGTCAGTCGCCGCAGAAATGCACTTTGAAATATCATCATAATACTGCTTCGTGATATTATCTTTGAACCGCATCTGAATAAGCACCTGTCTGCCCATTGAATAAAGCCGTGCGTTTTCAGGCGCGGCAAACGGCGATATATACATACCTTTTTCATTCGGCAGACTGCCCTCGGGCGCAGGCATTACCTTATAATCTTCGCCGCCTATTTTTATGTATTCTTCGTCTTGCAAAGTGTTGTAGATGACATTTAACAAGCTGTCCTGCGCATCGGGCAAGGCATTTGTAAAGTGCGCATTTATGTCAAACATATCTTTTGTAACGTACACGATTTTTTCGCCGCTTGTAAATTCTTCGGGAGAGCAAATGGCGGTAGGGCTGTAATTTTCAGACCAGCGTATCTCGCCGTCTACAGAAAGAGTGTTTGTAAAACATAATACTCCCTCTTTGCTGTTTTCGCTGTAATAAACGCCGTCTACGCTGTCATCTGCGTTTATCACGGCAGGAGAAGTTGTCAGCCACATTATTGTCATATCTTTTATGGCACGGCGTGTGCTGTCCGAAAGATCAGACACAAATCCCATTATCTGCTGTGGGGTAACATCTGCACAATACACGCTGCTTTCAGAGTAAAGCTGACTTTCAGTCTGCGAAAATGTCAGTTCCGCAGGGGCTTCGCCGCTGTCAATAAGCTTGTTGTAATTATAGTACACGCCGTAAGAAAAGCATATAACAAGGCATGAGATGACAATATTCAGAACAAGCAGCAGCGACAGCAGCCTTTGCCCAGTGAACATATTTTTCAGATCTTTTCGCATAATGGAAAACATTTTTCTTCCTCCTTTTAATCTTCTTTGAGAACCTCTTTTGGCTGGTTAGAGCCTATTATCATCAGCGGCATGATCATTGAAAGCGCGAGGTAAAGAATTATCACTCCTGCGCATACCCCAAAATGCCACCAACCGAACGAAATTACTGTTTCTTTCAGCAGCGTTAGCTTGCCTATTATCAGCACCGCAGCCGCAAGTACGCTTGCTATGCCGCAGGTTATCGCGCTGTTTTTAAGACTGCGAAGCGCGCACGTCCTCCACCTTGCACCGCAGATGTAGAAAATAGCATAATTTCTAAGCTGCCGTTTTGTGTATATCGCGCTGATAGATACGGTAGAAATTATTGTCAGAATAAATATACAAACCGCTATCGGGAAAAGCGTGTACATCTGCTCGTAAATGTATTGCATACTGCTATCGTATACCTGCGACAGTTCGACCGGGACTGCACCCACCTCATATACAATATCCGATTTCAGCTGAGCTATCTCATCGTCGCTCATACCGTCGCAGTAGATGAACACCTGACCGTGCAGGCAGCCGTTAGCTCCAAAACAGGCGTATTCGTCGGATATCTTTGACAAAAACCAGTCGTTGTCCTCAAAGTCATCGCTGAACACCGAATAAAGATCTGCGAAGTTTCCGCGCCTTGTCTGGTCGTAGGAATACCCTGCAATATTCACCTTATCACGCAAAACGCCTATTATCTTGTATTTTACGTTAATAACATCAGCCGGCTCGTTGTTTTCATCATAGCTCATGATTATATCATTTTCTATAACATCACCGACTTTGTATCTTCCGCCGCAGGAAGTAACTACAACAGGAATATAACCACTGTCAGCATATGTAAAGCCGGCCTCATCGAGCCATACTCCGTCTTGAAGCGGCGGTTTATACGCATTTATATACTCGTCAGAATATGCTATTCCGTCTATCGGCGTATCGCCGTCATATGTATTTGAAAATTGGTTTGCAATATATTCTTTGCCGCCCAGCACTTCCTCCAGCTGTTCGGGATATACATCAAAATTATCTAATGTCAGCATTAGACCTTTTCGCTCTATCATATCACTGAATGAGGCGTACATTTCATATCTGGCTGTTATTGCAGAAGTTATCATTATCATTATTGCTAAAACTGCAGCTATCTGAAGCACTTCAAACAGCTTCATTACACCCAGTTTGCCGGTTGACTTCGGCGCACTTTTCAGCGTGACAAGGCTGTGCTTTTTAACTGTCAAGGTTATCATTATCAGCATAACCAGCATTGAGGCAACAATATATATGCCGAATATCGCCGCATACAGCTTAAAGCTGTAACACTGCTCCATGTAAGGGAAAAGCCCCGAAAGATGTGGCATTATCAGTTTGTGATAGATAAGCTCGGTAATGGCAAAAAGCGGTATGTTTATAACCAGACATTCGATCAGATACGAAAGTATAGCCCTGCCCTTTGTGCAGCCGCATATTCTGAAAATAGCAAGCTGCGAGGTGCGCTTTTCAAGAATGTAGCGATAAAGTATCGCCATATTTATTGCAGCCAGAACGGCTATGACCACAGAAATGAGCATTACCGTGCGGTAGTATTGCAGTTCTTTCACATCGGTAAATTCAATAGGTTCAAGATAAAACTTGCCGCCTGTTGCTTCTTCAAGTGTCTTGGCAACTTTATCGTAGATACTGTGTGTTATGGGTCGGGTAAACGATATACCAAAAACAGAATAATCTTCTGCCTCAAAAACCTTTTCCACGCTTATTTTCAGATCGTCCGGTACAGATGTATAAGGGATCCTTATCATATCGTCACCCAAGATATCTCTGTCATCTATTCTTTTTATCTTATATTCTTCTCCGTTTATAATAATATGGTCGGTCTCTTCCGGGATCTTTCTTGAACCCACCATAAGCAAACTGTTCGTGAACCCATGGGCATAATATTTGATAGGATCATAAAAGCCGCACCCTACAGCAACTACTTTTTCGCCTCTGTCAAACTCCTCCTGCGTGAAGATCTTTTTATCACTTTCACAAGGCAAAAGAGAGTCGCCTTTTACATCAAAGCTGATATTTATCTGTTCATAGCAAGGGTCTAGATCATCACTGTAAGGCGCATTAACTTCAGTATTGTTTGCATATTCCTCCATTGATGCCTCATCATAATACTGCTGCTCTAATAACGGCGTTTTTATGTAACAAAGCATTCCTACGTGATCAATAGCGTTTTTCACGTCGTCGTCAAAGGCAAGCGCGATCTCAGCAATATCTTCAAGCGAAATATCAGCGGCAGGCAGCGCAACAGGTGCATCTTCAAGCTCTGTAATATTATCTTTACTTGTTTCAACATCAAGATGGGTAATGCTTTCTTCTTCGCCCTGCGACAGTGTGTTATGAAAATTGCGGTAAAGCCCGTATGAAAAGCATATAACAAGGCAGGAAACCACAATATTCATAACCAGCAAAAGCGTCAGCATTCGCTGCTTTTTAAATTGCCCCTTGAGATTTTTCCAGACCATTGAAAACATAAAAATTCCTCCTTTAAAATTCCTTGCAAAAAAACAAAATGCCCCTTTTTAATGTGTATAAAAAAGCTTTCACTAATATATACACATCAAAGGGGCAAAATGTTACAAAAAATTTTAAAAATCAGCGAAATATACAAAAATCGACTTTAAGTATTGTCAAACATACACAAAACTACACTTTTCCTCTGAAAGAAAGCGTGTCGCTTCCCTTTTGCAGAGCTATAGTTCCTGTGCGTGCAATTTCAAGTATTCCGTAGGGCTCAACCAGCTGAACAAAACGCTCCAGCTGCTGCGGCACATCTGCCAGCTGCAAGGTGAGCGTGGTAGGCGTAATGTCAAGTATTTTCGCCTCCATCACCTCTGCCACCGTAAGTATGTCACGACGCGCGGCGGCATCGGCAGAAAGCTTTACTATCATAAGCTCTCTTGCAATAAGTTCCTCATCGGGTATAGTTTTTACTTTAAGTACTTCTATAAGCTTGTTCAGCTGCTTTTCTACCTGCTCGGTCATGTGCTCATCGCAGGTAACTATTATGGTAATGCGCGATATATCGGGGTCGTCGGTAACGCCCACCGCAAGGCTGTCTATGTTAAATCCGCGGCGTGTAAACAGCCCAGATATTCTTGAAAGCACGCCTGCATGGTTCTCAACAAGCACTGATATCGTGTGTTTCATTACTCATTACCTCCCTGCTTTTTTATATCAACTTCAAGCAGAACGCTGCCGCTGCTTTGTGCAAATTTAGTCAAAGCCTCCTGCGCCTGCTCTGTTTTAGAGATCTTCAAGTATTCAATACCGCAAGCCTGCGAAAGTTTTTTTATATCTACCGAAGAAGCCTCGCCATATTTCAGTATAAGCAGTTTTACGGGTATGTTTTCTGATGCAAGTATTGTCATATCTGAGAACGAACAGCATAGAGAACGAAGGCTGCATATGCAGATAACTTCCCTGCCCTCTACATCGCCGCACGATGCCTTAACACCGATAGCCGTTGGCAGAGCAAAACCCGAACCGTTCATTCCTATGCGCGATATGAACCTGCCCTGCTTTATCTTCAGCGATTTTACAGCGTGTGACTTTATACCTGCGCTTTCGCAGACAATCGCAGCATTTTCAGATATAACGTCTGACAGCAGCGAGAAGATATACTCCTCAGTCAGCTTTTCGCCAACGCCCTGCTGTGTGCGGTGGCTGTCAAGATACTTTCTCCAGCTGGCATGCTTGCACTGTTTTACCGCATCGCTAAGCTGGCTCAGAACATATTTGCAGTCGCCCACAAGCGGCAGGTCGGCAGAAATATTTTTGCCTATCTCGGCAGGGTCAATATCAATGTGAAGTATAGTCTTGTTTTCAATACCCACCGGCAGCGACCACAGCCGAGCACCAACTATCAGAAGAACATCGCAATTGGCTATTGCCATATCAGTAAGCGTTGAAGACGGCTCACAGCAGCCAAAAAAGCGTTTGTCATCATACGGAAAGACCGAGAATCCCCCTGCGGTAGAAACCGTGGGCATATCCAGCTTTTTAGAAAGCGCGCGCGCCTCGTCACAGGCATTAGAAGAAAACACTCCGCCGCCTACTATCATAAGCGGTCTTTCCGCCTTTTGCAGCGCCTGTGCAAACCGCTTTACCTGAGATGTATTGCCCTTTTGTATAGGGTTGTAGCCGCGTATCATAACGCTTTCAGGGAACTCGGGTTCAATGTCCTGCCGCTGGATATCAACGGGTATGTCAATAAGCACAGGTCCGTGCCTGCCCGAAGAAGCAATATAGAACGCCTCTTTTATTATGCGAGGTATATCCTGCGCGTTTCTTACAAGATAGCTGTGCTTTACAAACGGCTCTACCGAACCTATAATGTCTGCCTCGTCCGAAACATCTCTGCCCAGAACATCAGATGACACCTGACCGGTTATAGCAATAAGCGGCACGCAGTCGGTATACGCCGCCGCCACTGCCGCTAGCATTTTAAGCGCACTTGCACCGCTGCCGCACACGCTAACGCACGGTTTGCCAGTCATCTGTGCGCAGCCGCCAGCCGCATGACCTGCGCTTTCCTCGCTGTTCATGGGCACATATCTTATTGAGGAATTTTTAAGCGCTTCGCACACAGGCTCGATATTATAGCCCTCCACGCCAAAAACCACCGAAGTTTTCTCCGCTTCAAGGCATTTTACAATTGCTTCACTAACTAACATTTTTATCACCCGTCAAAAATAATACTATACTCACATTATACAAAAGCGTTCACTGATAAATCAAGATTTGTCCGCTGTGCCTGTTTTTCCCATACCCCTTTCCAAAGACTTTTCCATTGTTTTTGGCGAGGGGTAATTCATTTTTTATCTGCTATAGACCGTAAATTCTACGCATAATATACAGTATAATTACCCCTCGCCAAAAATATAGAAGTTTTAGTGAGGGGGCTTGGGGGAAGACCCTTTTCCAAAAGGGTCTCCCCCAATAGCAAGGTAGGTATAGCAGACAAATTCCGATTTATAGCATGGTATTAAAAATATTATACAACACCGCGCCGTCTTTGTCAATCACGGTACAAAAAAAGACCGCACAAAGCGGTCTTTCAATGCTGTAATTTATTCGGCAGATGCTTTCTTTGCGGCAATGTCAGCTAGAGCATCTTTTCTGGAGAGATTTATTCTTCCCTGGTCGTCTATCTCCATAACCTTGACAACTATCTCATCGCCAATGGAAACGCAGTCTTCGACCTTTTCAACTCTCTTGTTATCCAGCTTGGAGATGTGAACAAGTCCGTCCTTGCCGGGGGCTATCTCTACAAAAGCGCCAAAGTTCATTATTCTTACTACCTTACCCTTGTAGATAGCGCCTATCTCGGGGTCAAAACCTATGGTATTTATAATGTCGATAGCCTTCTGAGCCTTTTCAAGGTCAAGACCCGAAACATATACGTTGCCGTCTTCCTCAATGTCTATCTTACACTCGCAGTCGGCAGCTATCTTCTGAATTACCTTTCCGCCCGAGCCGATAACTTCTCTTATCTTGTCAACAGGTACTTTAGTGGTAAGCATCTTAGGCGCCCACTTGTTTACGCTCTCCCTCGGCGCAGGTATAGCTTTCAGCATTATCTCATCAAGTATATAATCACGCGCCTTATGTGTTTTAGCAAACGCTTCTTTGATTATATCATAGGTAAGACCGTCAACCTTTATATCTACCTGAATGGCTGTAATACCCTTGTGAGTACCGCCTACCTTGAAGTCCATATCTCCGTAGAAGTCCTCTAGACCCTGAATGTCTACCATGGTCATCCAGCTGCCGTCCTCTTTGGTGATAAGACCGCACGAGATGCCAGCAACGGGGGCTTTTATCGGAACGCCTGCGTCCATAAGAGCGAGCGTAGAACCGCATATAGAGCCCTGCGATGTAGAACCGTTAGAAGAAAGCACTTCGGAAACCATTCTTATAGCATATGGGAAATCTTCTACCGACGGGATAACAGGAACGAGCGCTCTCTCAGCAAGTGCGCCGTGACCTATCTCACGTCTGCCCGGACCTCTGCTGGGCTTTGTTTCGCCTACCGAGTATGACGGGAAATTATACTGATGCATATATCTCTTTGATTCTTCTTCGTCAATGCCGTCCATTCTCTGGGCATCGCTTACAGGACCGAGCGTGCAGACTGTAAGTACCTGTGTCTGACCTCTTGTAAACAGTCCCGAACCGTGTACTCTCGGGAAAAGACCAACTTCAGCAGCAAGCGGACGTATCTCATCAATGCCTCTGCCGTCAACTCTCTTGCCCTCATACAGCCAGTTACGAACTATCTTCTTCTGAAGCTTATACATAACCTCGCCTATTATCTCGGGCAGATTTTCATACTTCTCGGAAAGAGTATCAAGAACTTCCTGAGTGATAGGCACAAGTCTTGCATCACGAACGTTCTTGTCGTCGGTATCGAGAGCAACCTTTACTTTCTCACCAACAAGAGCCTCTACCTCGTCCATCATGTCGTGGTCAAGCTCCATAGACTCAAACTCAAACTTAGGCTTGCCTATCTGCTTCTGTATGTCAGAGATAAAAGCAACCATTTTCTTTATCTCTTCGTGACCCTTGATTATAGCTTCGAGCATAAGGTCGTCGGGTATCTCGTCAGCGCCTGCCTCTATCATAACCACCTTTTCGGCAGAACCTGCCACGGTAAGATTGAGCCTGTTGTTCTCGCCGCGCTGCTCCAGCGTAGGGTTAAGAACCAGCTCGCCGTCAACGTAACCTACGTTTATGCTTGCAACAGGTCCGTTCCAAGGTATATCTGATATTGAAATAGCGATAGATGCTGCAATTGCGCCTGTTATTTCGGGCGAGTTATCGGGGTCAACCGCAAGAACGGTCATAACAACTGAAACGTCGTTTCTCATATCCTTAGGGAAAAGCGGTCTGATAGGTCTGTCAACGCAGCGCGAAGCCAGTATTGCCTTGTCGGAAGGCTTGCCCTCTCTTTTAAGATAAGAACCCGGTATCTTGCCTACAGAATAAAGTTTTTCCTCAAAGTCTACCGAAAGAGGAAAAAAGTCGATACCCTCTCTCGGCTGCTTGCTTGCGGTAACATTGCCCATAACAACGGTCTCGCCGTATCTTACGATACATGAACCGTTCGCAAGTCCGCACATTTTGCCTGTTTCTACTACAAGCGGTCTGCCTGCATAGGTCGTTTCAAATGTCCTGAAATTTTCAAACATGGTTTGTCCTCCTATAAATTTTTTGCGGCAGCAGCTTTAGCAATAAACACAACGCTTATGATAAAGCGCTCTGTTTAATGCTAATCGCCACTGCTCATATATACACTGAAAGGCAGCGGCACATTGAATGCTGCTGCCTTAGCGTACAGTTGTTACTTTCTGATACCGAGCTTAGCAATAATTGCTCTGTATCTTTCAATATCCTTCTTTGCAAGGTAGTTAAGAAGGTTTCTTCTGTGACCGATCATCTTATAAAGACCTCTTCTGGAGTGATGATCGTTCTGGTGTGTTTTGAGATGCTCAGTAAGATCGGCTATTCTCTTTGAAAGGATAGCTATCTGTACTTCGGGAGAACCCGTGTCGCTCTCGTGATTTCTGTTCGCTTCAATGATAGCGTTCTTTTCTTCTTTTCTCATCATAGTGGTTCGTACCTCTTTCTTAAATTTTTTCCTGTGACGAAGATAATGGCTGATACGTTTCCGCATTGCGGCTATATCCGAATATCTGCGTTCACGGTAATATTTCACAGTCAGATTAACATCGACTGCACAACATTTAAATTGTACCATATTACAGGCAAAATGTAAAGAGTGTTCACAAATTATTAAGAATTTATTTAAATTTGCTGACTCCTTATTCTATGCCGTGCTTTATTTTTGCCGCCGTAAGAGTATTTTTCATAAGCATAGCTATAGTCATAGGTCCTACACCGCCGGGAACAGGCGTTATAAAGCTTGCCTTTTCTTTTGCGCTGTCAAAGTCAACGTCGCCGCACAGTTTGCCGTTTTCAAGCCTGTTCATGCCTACATCTATAACGACCGCGCCCTCTTTTATCATATCTCCGCTCACAAGCTTCGGCACGCCGACAGCAACTACGAGTATATCGGCTTTTCTGCAATGCTGCGCAAGGTCTTGCGTCTTAGAGTGGCATATAGTCACAGTACCGCTCTGGTGCAAAAGCAGCATCGACATCGGCTTGCCTACTATATTGCTCCTGCCGACCACAACACATTCTTTGCCCTTTATCTCAACTCCCGTGGAAGTTATGAGCTCCATTATACCGGCAGGCGTGCAGGGCAAAAAGCTGTACTCCCCTATCATTATCTTGCCGACATTCACCGGGTGGAATGCATCGACGTCTTTTTCGGGAGATATGCTGTTTATAACTGCCTTTTCGTCAAGATGCTTCGGCAGCGGCAGCTGAACAAGTATGCCGTTCACATTGTCGTCTTTGTTGAGCTTATCGATAAGCTGCAAAAGCTCCTCCTGCGTGGTTTCAGCGCTCAGTGCATATTCATATGAAGTAAATCCAACCGTTTCGCAAGCCTTTTTCTTGTTATTTACGTATATGCGCGATGCAGGGTCATCACCCACAATAACCACCGCAAGACCTATGTTTATGCCGTATTTGGCTTTTACAGCCGCTGTTTCCTTTGCTATTTCTTCTTTCACTCTTGCCGAAACGGCTTTTCCGTCAATAATGTTTGCCATACTTTATTACTCCTCGTTGTTTTTTTCATCGCTGTCAGTGGCAGTTTCGCTCTCTACAGCTTCATCTGCTTCGTCATCTTCATCAAGAATACTCTCATATTCTTCGGTATCTTCTTTTATCAAGCCGTTTTTAAGGTCGGCGAAATACTTCTTTTCAGCCTCTTTAAGCTCTTTAAGCTTTGCAAGATGCGCCTTGTCGCCATCTTCGCCGAACTTTTCGTCATACTCTTTCTGAAGTCCCGAAAAATCCTTGCCCTCAGACTTAGCCTTTGAAATGCTCTTTTTAAGAGCTTTTTTCTCAGCCGATCTTTCAATATCAAGCCTGTATGCCGCAAGCTGCACTTTTGAACCCTCGGTCTGGCAATAGAGTTTGCTTTCACCAGCACGCTTTGCCATACCCCTGAATATGATTATCAGAACAATAGATGCCAGCACACAAGTGCCTGCAACAAGCTGCGAAACGCGGATATTTCCAAGATAAAGGCTGTCAGTGCGAAGACCTTCTATAAAGAATCTGCCAAGACCGTACCAGCCTATATAAAGCAGGAACACCTCGCCGTCAAACTTTCTGTGCTTGAAATACAGATGCAGCAACACAAAGCCCAGCAAGCACCACAGCGATTCATACAAAAAGCAAGGGTGAACAGGCAGATAGCAATTCAGCTTGTCGCCTGTTTTCAGAAAATAATCATCGCTTACATTTACAAGGTAGCTTATCGTCGTCTGGCTCATCATGCCCCACGGCAGCGTTGTGTTAGTGCCGAATGCCTCTTGGTTGAAGAAGTTTCCCCACCTGCCTATGCATTGACCTATCAAAAAGCACGGGCCGCATATATCAAGCATGGCAAGCAGGCTTTGTTTATGCATTTTCACGATTATTCCGCCTACCAGCACCGCGCCTATAAGACCGCCGTATATTGCAAGTCCGCCGCTTCTTGTGTTGAAGAAATCCTTGAAACCTACACCCGTATCGTTAAACACCACATAGTAAAGCCTTGCGCCGAATATAGCGCCTACCAGACCGCCTATTATAGCATCAGACATTTTATCGGGGTTAAGACCGGTAGGCACCATTTTTTTGTAGCCGTAGAACAGCGCCAGCACTATTCCTATCGCGATAAGAAAGCCGTACCAGTATACCTTGAAGTTTATGCCCGGTATCGTGAAGCACACCCTGTCAATGGATATGCCCGAATTAAAGATATTGTCCGAATCGCCAAAGAACGGAAAATACGTCTTATCCGGGTTATCCTTTATGGTGGCTATCGTTTCTTTGCTCACCTCTTTTGCAAGCATTAAAAGTCCGTTTAATGATGTCATATTCCTCTCTCCATTATGTTTTATTGTTCTTGTCAGCAGGCAGCACCAAAGACATTGCCATGCGCCCTTGGTCAAAAAGCTCGGGAAGATCTTTTGTAATATCCTCAAAGGTCATTTGCGCAAAGACTTCAATATTATCAAACACTTCTATTCCCATAAGCGCAGAACTCAGCATCAACTCCGCACAGTACTGAACCTTGTCAAATCCGCGTATCATGCTGCCGTATCTTGCTTTTTTAAGAATGTCAAACCGCTCTCTGTCAAGTCCATTCTGTACAGCCGCAGAAAGTTCTTCCTGTATCCGCCTTGCGACCGCATGAGGGTCTTTTGATTCTCCGCTGAATACGTTGTAAAAATATCCAGGACCGTAGCAGCTTTCGGTCGAGAATGAAGAATTTATCAGCCCTTCTTCCGTCAGCTTGTTATATAGCTTAGAAGTATTCCCAAGCAAAAGCTCCATTATCATAGAAGCCTCATAGCTCTTTTTAAGCTGCTCTTTTCCGCTGTAGGGGCGGCACTTGTAACCTATATTGAAAATAGGCTGACCCACAGGAAAAACCGATGTAATTTCCTTTTGTGCAATTCTGTCTGGTTCGTTGAACGGTTTTACCTCGGGCTTTATATTTTTTGATGGCACAAGCAGTTCATCGCAGATCTTCAGCACCTCGTCAACGTCAATATTTCCTGCAATACACAGAACCATATTGTTCAGATTATAAAACGTATTGTAACACTGATACAAAAGCTCGGGCGTTATCTTTGCTATAGATTCCACCGTGCCTGCAATATCTATCCTGACCGGGTGCTGCGCATACAGGCAATTGAGCAGGTCATAAAACGACTGCCTTTCGGGATTGTCGCGGCTCATCTGGATTTCCTGACCTATTATGCCTAGTTCTTTTTCAATAGTCTCTTTTGTAAAGTACGGCTTTTGCACGAACGAAAGCAGCACTCTGAGCGAATCCGCATAATTTGCCGTGCAGCTGAAAAGGTATGCTGTGTGGTCAAAGGTGGTGTATGCGTTGCCCATAGCGCCCGTTTTAGCATATAGTTCAAAAGCATCGCAGTCTTCATTTTCAAAAAGCTTGTGCTCTAAAAAATGAGCTATTCCCTCGGGAACATCGGTGTAGTTTTCTTCACCCTCAACGCGAAAACTGTTGTGCAGAGAACCGTATTTTGCCGCGAACAGCGCTTCCGTTGTGGTAAAGCCCTCCATCTGCCACAGAAAAATATCAAGTCCGCTGGGGTGCTTTACATAAACGTAACTGTCGCTGCCCTTTTTGTCGGTGAAGACCTTTCTTTCATATTCACTGCTCATTGTGCTCCTCCTCTCCGCTAGTCGGTCGCAGAGCGTACACAGAATCAAGCCTGAAACTGTTTGCGGCAGAAATTATATCCTCACGCGTAACGGCATTTAGCTTATCTATCACTTCATTCGGCGTATAGCAGCTGCCTCTGCGGCACTGCACCATATACCACGAAATAAGCGAAAGCATACTGTCATAGTTGCTGCGGAATGCGCCTGTTATCATAAGCTTTGTTTCTGCAAGCTCTTTTTCGGTTATATCGCCGCCGCACAGCAAAGAAAACTGCTCATTTATAGCATCTGTAGTTTTTTCGAGGTTTTTATCATCAATGCCGCTTTCAACCAGAAGCGTATTGCTGTATTCGGCAAAAATAGAAGAACAGCTGTAGCACAGGCTCATTTTCTCACGCACGTTCATAAACAGCTTTGAGGTCGGTATCAGCCCGAACAGCGCCGCCAGCAGTTTTGCGGCATAAAGATCGCATTTTTCCGACTTATACGCCATTACCAGCCTTGTCTGTTTTATATCCATATTCTCCGACATTTTCTCTGCCTGCGGCTTTATCTGCGAAGGAACATAATACTTTGGCTTGTGAACATTTCCCCTCGGTATCGCAGAAAAAGCATCTTCCAGCATCTTTACTGCATCTGAAACATCTTCCGAACAGCCTATATATATTTCTATATGCGAATCCGCCAGAAAAGACTTGTAAAGCTCATAAACCTGCTCATTTGTAACGTTCTCGGCATCTTTGCGCTCACCGTATATGACCGCGCCAAGCTTCTCGCCGCGGAATATCAGCTTTGAAGTAGCCTGCTTTAATGCATATGAGCCTTTGTTGTTTATCTCCGAGTCTATCTCATCCAAAAGCTCCTGCTTTAAAAGAGAGAATTCTTTGCTGTCAAATGCGCCGTTTTCGGTCTTAGGCGAAAATATTGCGCTTAGCAGCACTTTTACAAGCTCCGCTGTCACCTTTTCGCCGTCTATGGTATATCTGTCAGCAATGCAGCCTGCCAGAAACGTTGTTACATAGTTGTTGCCCACTATTTTTTCCGAATCCGAAAAAGTCGCATCATAAAGTGAGGCAAGCTTCATATTAAGCGCCTCACGCGTGGGATGATCGGCACTTGACACCGACAAGATATTGGGCAGCAGCGCTCTCGCCGGCGTTTGTGACGGTTCAAAATCGCTAACAAACTGCACCGCTATAAAATTTGTCTTGAACTTGTCGTCACGTATCTCGCTTATATACACGCCGTCGGCAAGCTGTTTTCTGTTATATTTTACAGGCAATAAAAGCACCTCTTTCGCTATCGCGCTTGTGTATTTACATTAAGATATATTATAACACAACTTTTCAGAAATTTCCATAGTTTCAGAGCTATTTTATAAATTTTCATTAAACCGTCACAAAAATAAGATCCCGATGCAAAATTTATATACATCGGGATAGAAAATATTGTCAGTTCCAGTCAGCTAAAACGGCATGGTCCTCTTCAAGAGAGCTTTTAACATCTATAACGCGCTGATTTCTGCTGCCCTTGAAATGAAGCTCCAGACTTCTCTGCGAAAGCTCAAATCTGCCGTCTATCAGAAAATCAACATAATCAAGCAGCTCGCGCCAGCCGTTTGTATCATTCGCGCCCTCAATAAGCTGTTCATAGGTATAGCCCGTATAGGTTATGACGTTCAGACCGTGTTCTCTGGCTGCTTTCGCTATGGGTACTAAAGCCTTTGCCTGACACATCGGTTCTCCGCCGCTCAGGGTTATGCCGTCTAGCAGCGGATTTGACAAAAATTTTGAAATGATCTCATCGATATCTGCCTCACTGCCGCCGTTAAAATCATGCGTCTGCGGATTATGACAACCCTCGCAATGATGCGGACAGCCCTGTGTAAACACCGTAAATCTTATTCCCGGTCCGTCAACTATAGAATCATTGACCGTGCCTGCGATCCTGAGTTTCAAATCAAACTTTCCCTTCTTTTACGATATTACAGACTGTGCTTTACTCTGTCCTCTACCTCGGCGCGCTTAGCGTTGTTGAATCTGTCAAGCGTACCAACAAGGTAGCCTGTTATTCTTCTTATACGCTCAAAACCTACCTGATGTTCTTCCTCGGTACGTCCGCACTTAGGGCAAACATCGCCTATTATGCCGGTATAGCCGCAGCAGGGGTCGCGGTCAACAGGGTGGTTGATAGAGCCGTATCCCACGCCGTTTTCTTTCATGCAGCGAACTATCTTTTCAAACGCCGGCAGGTTTTGCAGCGGGTCGCCGTCAAGCTCAACATAGCTTATATGACCTGCGTTTGTCAGAGCGTGATATGGCGCTTCTATCTTTATCTTCTCAAATGCGCTGATAGGATAATATACAGGAACATGGAAAGAGTTAGTATAGTAATCTCTGTCGGTAACGCCCTTTATTATGCCGAAGCGCTCTTTATCCATTCTTACAAATCTGCCCGAAAGACCCTCGGCAGGGGTCGCAAGCAGTGAGAAGTTAAGCGTATACTTCGCGGTCATTTCGTCCATGCGCTTTCTCATCTTGGTGATTATTTCAAGACCGAGCTCTCTCGCCTCTTCACTTTCACCGTGATGCTTGCCTATAAGAGCCACAAGGCACTCTGCAAGACCTATAAAGCCAACGGAAAGCGTACCGTGTTTGAGTATCTCGCCTACCTCGTCGTTCGGACCGAGTTTGCGTGAATCTATCCACACGCCCTGACCCATAAGGAACGGATAGTTCTTTACCTTTTTGCTGCTCTGTATACGGAAACGATGCAGCAGCTGGTCAACACAGAGATCTATCATTTCATCAAGGCTGTCAAAGAAAGTGCCGATGTTCCTGTTAGCTTTTATAGCAAGCCTCGGCAGGTTTATCGAGGTAAAGCTGAGGTTGCCTCTGCCGGTGACAATTTCTCTGCTCGGGTCAAAAACGTTGCCTATAACTCTTGTGCGGCAGCCCATGTAAGCGATCTCGGTGTTGGGGTCGCCCTCTTTATAGTAAGGCAGGTTGAACGGAGCATCTATAAACGAGAAGTTCGGGAACAGCCTCTTAGCCGAAACACGTATAGCAAGCTTGAACAGATCATAGTTGGGGTCTTCGGGGTTATAGTTCACGCCCTCTTTTACTTTGAATATATGTATCGGGAATATAGGAGTTTCGCCGTTGCCAAGGCCTGCCTCCTGAGCGAGAAGCACGTTCTTTATAACCATTCTGCCCTCTACAGAAGTATCAGTACCATAGTTTATAGAGCTGAACGGTGTCTGAGCGCCTGCACGGGAGTTCATGGTATTAAGATTGTGTATAAGAGCCTCCATAGCCTGATATGTAGCTCTGTCAGTCTCTTTTTCGGAAGTCTTGTAAGCAAACTTCTGTATCTTGTCGGCAGTAGCGCTGTCGGTAAATCCTATCAGCAGTTCTTTTTCAGCCTTGAAATAGTTCTCGTCCATGTTAAGGGCAGGCTTCAGACCCTGCTGCGAGAGCTTTTCCTTTATCTGCTTTGCGATATTTTCCGCATCTTCAACGCCCGCAAGCAACTCCAGAGCTCTTGCAATGTTATCAACATAGCGGTGTGTGAAAGTCTTTCTTACGCCGTCAGCCATTGCATAGTCGAACATAGGCACGCTCTGACCGCCGTGCTGGTCGTTCTGGTTAGACTGTATAGCAATGCAGGCAAGAGCGGCATAGCTGGAAATATCGTTAGGCGTTCTCAGATGACCGTGCCCTGTAGAAAATCCGCGGTCAAACAAATTTTTCAGATCTATCTGGGTACAGGTAGTCGTAAGGGTATAGAAATCAAGGTCGTGTATATGTATATCGCCCTCAGCGTGAGCCTTAGCGTGCTTGGGATCAAGAACATACATCTCATAGAACTCTTTAGCGCCGACAGAGCCGTATTTGAGCATAGTACCCATTGCGGTGTCGCCGTCTATATTGGCATTCTCCCTCTTTATGTCGCTGTCCTTAGCCGCCTTGAATGTAAGGTCTTCATACACTTTCATAAGGCGTGTATTCATTTCTCTTGCCCTTGTGCGGTTAGAACGGTAAAGTATATAAGCCTTTGCTGTGGCAGCATGACCTTCTTCTATAAGCACCTTTTCAACGATATCCTGTATCTGCTCAACGGTAGGTGTTTCAAGGTCGTTTGCCATAAGCTCGTCACCTACTTTGCCTGCGAGAAGCAGCGCCTCGTCATAGTCTGTGCCGCCCACAGCCTGCGCGGCTTTGAAAATAGCGTTGGCTATCTTCTCAATGTTGAACGTTACTGTTCTTCCGTCTCTTTTGCGTATCCTCGTGATCATTCTGACTATCTCCCCTTATTTTATTTTAATATTTTTAATTAGTACATCTTGAAGAACACGGCAAGGTCAATCACAATATATTGTGGTTGAAAGTCGCTACATAACAGTATACAGTATTGTGTCCTTCAAGTCAAGGGGGTAGAGCAACTTTTTTGCCTTCCGAAAGATAAAATTATCGAGGCGTTTTTTGTTTACATTGCACAAACAACAATACACCTTTACAACCCTTGCAAAATGCAAACCGCGCTGCATAGGCGCAGGCAGGCAAACGTGCAATATTTCAAAAAACCACCCCAAAGCAAAACAGCAGTCTGTAAAGAAATAAACTTTACAGACTGCGTATCATCATTTTTCAGCTATTCATTTAAATCAGTATCGCCGTCATCAGTATCAGAACTATCTTCACTATCGGCTGCATCATCCGCGGAGCTGTCACCGCCATTGATATAAACGGTAGTCACCACTGCCGCAGACAATCCGTCATCCGTCTGGTTTTCTTTGCTCAGCACATCATCAAGCGATGTTTTATACATATATATCGCAAAGAAACCCACCAGTATGATCACAACTATAAATACTATTATCTTTATGTTAAGCGATACTTTCTGCCACACAGTAAGCGGCTTTTTCTTTTCGTTTTGTTTTCCCATTTTTGTTTCTCCGTTCCGCCAAAGCTTAATACACACCTATAAATTCAAGGTAGTTCTTTTCGGGTAGCCTTACGGTCGAGTTCGTTTCCTCGCTCTCGCCCTCCATTTTATAGGTCAGCGTATCGCTTCCGCTCCAGTATACCTCGGGCACTTTGCCTCTGCCGTAGAAAAACTTTACTTTTCTTTTTATACCCTTTTGTTTAAGCGTGAAAAACTTAAAGCTCTTGTCCTGTCCGTGCGGAACAACATATATAATAACCTGTCCGTCCTCTTTGTTCTGAACGTCGCACAGATAAAACTCCATTGTTCCATCTGGCGAAACGGTGTTGTCATTTGCAGTCAGCTGCATAACATAGTTCATATCATACATTGAATACACCGGGTCATCGGGCGATAAATTTGCATCAAGCACGGTCTCTACAGCCGATGAACCAAACAGCATATTGAATATAAAGTATGCAAAAATACCGAGCACATACAGCATAATATAAATAGTACCCAATAGCACTTTAAGATTATTCGGCACTGTTATATAGAAGAACATTATTATAGCAACTATCAGCGGCGGCACAAATATAACGATATTGTGCATATTGAATATCACAAGAAAGAACACTATCGGAAGCAGCAAAAGCCCCGTTATCTTCGTTATAATAATGTCTTTCGTGTAAAGCATGAAAACAAGGAACAGTGCGCTTAAAATAAAATGCACTGCAAAGAACGCACCCTGCGCACCCCTCTTTATCTCTAGGTCATATAAAAATGTAGCAACGGTCAAAAGCAGCACCTCTGCTATATACAGAAGATTGAATACTGCCAGACCTCTCTTTACCCATATGTTTTTTAAGATGTCTTTCATTTTGAAAAAGTCTGCCTTTCGTTCATTTATCAGCTGTCATTAGTCTTATCAGATGTATTGACTATCAGCTGTTCGCCGCCTTCAAGACCGCTTATTATCTCCACTTTTCTGCCGTTTTTGTCAACAATGCCCGTCTCAACGTCCATTTCTACCTTTGTACCGTCAATAAGCACGTTTACATACTGTCTGCCGCCGGAGGACTTCAAAGCCCTCTGGTCTATAACAATGGTATTCTCTTTATAATTCACACTGAAATACACATGGATAGGACCAAACTCATTGAATTCCGTGCCTTCGGGAAGGTCAATGATATAATTCACACCGCCGCCGTTTATACCGCCTTCAACGGTTATTATATCCACCACTCTGCCCTCAACAGGCTCTGAATTGCCTTGCGATACCTTTACCTGACTGCCGAAATTTACATTTTCAATAGGTTCGTTGTTTACGAACGCGCAAAGATATTTGCTGCTTGTGTCTGCTATCTCGCACAGATACTGCCCTGCCTGCACCTGCATTCCTGCGTGGAGCTCATCGCCGCCCATGGTTATCTTGCCGCTGCACGGAGCATATATCTCAGACAAAGAGGCCTTGTCCAGCAGCTTGTTGTAATTATTCTGCTCCAGTTCATAATTTATCTTGGCTTTTTCAAGCTCTGCTCCCGTAACGCCCGATGCCGCCAAATTATCGTAGGTCTCTTTCGCGCTGTCGGTAACGACC
This sequence comes from uncultured Clostridia bacterium, assembly GCA_947624375.1. Lineage (GTDB taxonomy): Bacteria > Bacillota > Clostridia > Oscillospirales > Ruminococcaceae > UBA7477. Next base: position 91,998 of record CANQKD010000001.1, read on the forward strand.
TTCTGCGTTTCAAGTTCATCTGAAAGGTCTTCTGAAATAAGCTCACAGATAAGCTGACCCTCTTCAATGGTGTCACCGGTAAAGAGCTTGCCTATCACACCGTTTTGTTTGATATACACATACTCTTTATAAGGATAGCCAAACTCGGTATTCTGAATATCATACACCGAGCCTATCGAGCCTACCTCGACCGTTTTGGTATCATATTTTATCTCTGTAGCGTCGATAATAATATCCTCGACTTTGCTGCTGTCGTCATTTTTACCGCAGGCAGACAAAGAAAGCATCATCACCGCCGCCATTAAAGCCGCCGCTGACCTTTTGAACATAAAAAGACCTCCCCTCACAACATGACATACTACTTATATTTTAGCATTATCAAATTAAAATTACAATATCAACAAATTCAATTTATAAACATTGTATAAACACACAAACCTACAAGGAGTTTTTTGTATATCTTGACTATATAAGTTCTGCGATTATGCTGTTTGATACCAAGAAACCCTTTGCGGTAAGTGAAAGCGTTTTGCCGTCATACTCTGCCATACCATGCTTACAAAGCCTCTCTGCCAGCAATTCAAGCTTATCCTCATTTCCGCCAAGCTCTTTGTATCTCTGCACGCTCATGCCGTCTGAAAGCCTTAAAGAAAGCATGGTGTATTCTTCAAGAGCGTTACATTCGCCGTCTTCCGGAAGTTTTTCGGGCGCGTTTATATAACCCAAAATATCTCTGTCATAATAATATCTTTTGCCGCCGATGAAAGAATGTGCAGACGCCCCGAAACCGTAATAAGGGGCAAGCTGCCAGTATTTCATGTTATGCAGCGAACGCATACCGCCTTTGCAGAAGTTTGAAATTTCGTACTGCTCAAATTCGTTTTCTTTAAGCCTTTCAACTGCCGCAAGGTACATTTCCGCGCTCGTGTCATCATCTGCAATACTGTTTCTTATTTCATCGCAGTCATACGGCGTACCGGTCTCTATTTTGAGCATATACGCTGAAATATGCGTTATCGGCAGCGAGCATAGTTTATCTACAGAATACATCAGGCTGTCGATGCTTTGCCCCGGTATGCCCATCATTATATCACAAGAGATATTTTCAAAGCCTGCCTCGTGCGCTTCAAGCACCGACATTTGTGCCTGTTCAAAGCTGTGCAGCCTGCCAAGCTTTTTTAGTTCACTGTCAACGCACGACTGCACGCCGAATGATATCCTGTTAAAGCCTGCTTTTGCAAGCTCTTTATAGTAATTTTTATCTGCTGTAAAGGGGTTGCTCTCTGCCGTAATTTCTGTATCTTCTGCGGTGTTAAAGCTGCTTTTTACCGCATCGCAAATATCGCAAAGCAGCTTTGCAGGCATAAGGGTAGGTGTTCCGCCGCCGAAATATATCGAATCTACCGCTATATCTTTATTGCCGGTATTCTGTATATCGCGTATGAGCGCATTTGAATACTCGTCAAACATACTTTCCGCCCCTGCGAGAGAGTAAAAGTCGCAGTATGGGCATTTTCTTGCGCAAAACGGTATATGTATATAGACCCCTGCTTTACTCATCGTCGTCACCGAATGCATTGTCTATAAAGCTTTTGGTATCCTGCGAATTGCTGCGCATTTTTCTCACCGCCGCACGGCCGCCGCACCTTGCAATACACACAATGTACCCTGCAACATAGCAGGTAAATATTTTTATGATATAGATAGAAATATCTCTGTATGACAGATAAAAATACTTAGAGCGGCTTTCAAGAAAGTCAACTATATGTCTGTGAACGATTATCTGCAAAAACAGACCCAGACCGACACTCAGCAGCGTAAAGAACACCAGACCGCACAAAGCCTTTGGCAGGCTGTATTTTGCAAGCACAAAACCCATAAGAACGCAGCCGAAAAGCGCGAGAGCTACCGCGAACCCACGCATCACATTTGCATAACATTCATACAAAAGCGGAAAGACAGCCGCACCTATAAGTCCGCCTATAATCGACTGTTTTATATAGTTCTGTTCGTTCTCCATATAAAGAGTATGCCTTTCTAAAGTTTTATCAAAGCCGTGACAAAATAAAGTATCACAGCAAACATAACAAATGAAAATACAAACCCAAGCGCTATTGCAAGTATTGCGTTAAGGTCGAATACGCCGCCTTTTTTTGGTAAGCAAAACATTCGTATCCTCTGAGCGTTTGTAAAACAGCCGCTTGCCCAGAAATTCGGCAGGAAAAACCGTGCTTGCCTCTTTGCCGTCTATAACATACCATGCAACTTTAAAGCGAGAGTTTTCTTTCTGTGCTATTTCTTTGAAGCGCGCTTTTACACGTTTGCAGGTAAAAAGCCGAAAGAGAGAAAACGCAAAGAAGCAAAACATTGCAAGGCACAAAAGGTCAAGCAGCCCAAGCAGCAAAAGACCTATATCAAAAAAGTTCACGCCCACTAACAGAAGTATCACAAGCAGCACGGCAAACGCGATAAGAAATTCCATTCTCCGCTCCTTATTCATCAAGCTTGAGAACTGACATGAACGCCTCCTGCGGCACTTCAACGCTGCCAAGTTTGCGCATTCTTTTCTTGCCCTCTTTTTGCTTTTCCAGAAGCTTTTTCTTGCGCGTTATATCGCCGCCGTAGCATTTTGCAAGAACATCTTTGCGGTATGCTTTAACGGTCTCTCTCGCGATTATCTTGCCGCCTATAGCCGCCTGAACGGGTACTTCAAACATCTGGCGCGGAATGTTATCTTTAAGCCTTTCTACCATTTTTCTGCCGCGCGCATATGCATTATCAGCGTGCACAATGAATGAAAGCGCATCTACCATTTCGCCGTTGAGCAGTATATCAAGCTTTACAAGCTTGCTTCTCATATAACCTTTCAGCTCATAATCAAAAGATGCATATCCTCTTGTGCGGGATTTCAGCGCATCAAAAAAGTCATACACTATCTCATTGAGCGGCAGGTCGTAATGAAGGTCAACGCGGTTTTCTTCTATATACTTCATATCTCTGAAAACGCCTCTGCGCTGCTGGCAAAGATCCATTATATTTCCCACGTGCTCCGAAGGAGAATATATATGCGCCTCAACAAAAGGTTCTTCGGCGTATGAAATAAGCGTAGGGTCGGGATAATTTGTAGGATTATCGATATAAAGCGTTTCACCGCTTGTCATAATCACTTTATAAATAACCGACGGCGCAGTTGTTATAAGGTCAAGGTCATACTCGCGCTCCAGCCGCTCCTGTATTATCTCCATATGCAAAAGTCCCAGAAAGCCGCATCTGAAGCCAAAGCCGAGAGCCACCGAAGTTTCGGGTTCAAACGAAAGAGATGCATCGTTAAGCGCAAGCTTTTCAAGAGCCTCTCTCAGATCCTGATACTTTGCTCCGTCTGCCGGGTACACGCCCGAGAACACCATAGGGTTTACCTTTTTATAGCCCGGCAGAGGCTCGCTGCACGGGTTTTCAACGGTCGTAACGGTATCGCCCACACGCGTGTCACCTATATTTTTGATAGAAGCCGCGATATAACCTACCTCGCCTGCTTTCAGTTCACCTGTCGGCACAAGGTCTGTAGCGCCCATACTGCCTATTTCAACGGTCAAAAACTGTGCGCCCGTCGCCATAAGTTTTATTGTATCGCCGACTTTTATAGTACCCTGCTTTACCCGAACATAGATAATAACACCCTTGTAGCTGTCGTAATAGCTGTCAAATATAAGCGCCTGCACAGGGGCGTTTTCATCGCCTTTAGGGGCAGGTATATCGGTTATAACTCTTTCAAGAACATCTCTTACGTTAAGACCTGTCTTAGCCGAGATGCGCGGCGCATCCATAGCAGGTATGCCTATTATATTCTCGATCTCGCTGCACGCTCTGTCGGGGTCGGCAGAGGGCAGGTCTATCTTGTTGATAACCGGCATAACTTCAAGGTCGTGTTCTATAGCAAGATATGTGTTTGCCAGCGTTTGCGCCTCAATTCCCTGAGATGCATCTACAACAAGAATAGCACCTTCGCACGCCGCCAGTGAGCGCGAGACTTCATAGTTGAAGTCAACATGACCCGGGGTATCTATAAGGTTGAAAATATACTCCTCGCCGCTCAGGGACGTATATTTAAGCTTTACAGCCCTTGCTTTTATAGTAATTCCGCGTTCTCTTTCAATATCCATATTGTCGAGAAGCTGATCTTCCATATCTCTGAGCGCAACAGTAGACGTAAGCTCCAGAATCCTGTCGGCAAGCGTAGACTTTCCGTGGTCTATATGCGCTATAATACAAAAGTTTCTTATATTTTCCTGTTTCATACGTTTACGCCCTTTGAAATGTTTATGTATCTGATTACTGATGCAGTCTGCCGCTTATCGCTGTTACCTTGCGCAGTTTTTCTGCAAGATTGTCTGTAGTATCTCTGCTGTCGATACGCCAGCGCCAGTTTGTTCCGCAGGTAGAGGGCACATTCATTCTTGCCTCGTTGCCCAGCGAAAGCACTTCCTGCATCTGTGTTATAGCAGTATCTGCAATACTTGTAAAGCAGCAGTGAATGAACTTCCAGTTTACGTCGTTCTGATCATCTGCGCCGATATAGTCGCGGATAAAATCTCTGTAGTAGTCGCCGCAGCTGTTGTACCAGCCCATTATGGTCTCGCTGTCGTGCGTGCCTGTATATGCAACACAGTTTGTATTTTTGAAATTGCACGGCAGATATTCGCTCTGGCAGTTGGGGTCAAAACCAAACTGCATCATCTTCATGCCGGGGAATCCGCAGTCGTCAAGCAGCTTTCTGACACTTTCGGTGATAAAGCCAAGGTCTTCCGCTATTATCCTTACATCGCCCAGCTTTTTCTTCGCCATTTTGAACATCTCAGAGCCGCAGCCTTTTTTCCACTCGCCGTGCTCTGCCGTTTCGTTTTCAGCCGGTATAGCGTAAAATGTATCAAATCCGCGGAAGTGGTCTATCCTTACAACATCGTAGATCTTCTCTGCAAATGCTATGCGGTCTATCCACCATTTGTAGTCCTGTTTTTTCATAACTTCCCAGTCATAAACGGGGTTGCCCCACAGCTGACCTGTCGGCGCAAAACCGTCGGGAGGGCAGCCTGCAACGTTCACGGGCTTTTTGTCCTCGTCAAGATCGAAAAGCTCGGGGTGCTGCCATACATCAACGCTGTCAAGCGCGCAATATATAGGTATATCGCCTATTATCTCAATGCCGTTTTCATTTGCATACTTTTTGAGTTTGCCCCACTGCGTAAAAAATTCATACTGCAAAAAGCGGTGAAGATCTATCTCCTCACCGAGGCGTTCTTTTGCCTCTTTTACTGCAAAACTGCGGCACATTACAAGATCCCAGCTCCAGTCATACCACGCCTTGCCGCCGTTATCGTTCTTGATAGCCATAAACAGCGCGTAATCATCAAGCCAAGCCGCGTTTTCTTTGCAAAACTTGTTGTAATCTTCATCGGGTACAAAGCGTGAGAATGCCTTTTTCAGCACGCCCCAGATGTTCTGATATATCAGAGCATAATCTACATAGCCTTTTTCTTTTGACCATTCAACGTTTTTGTACTCATCGGCTTTCAGCAGACCGTCTTCTTCAAGCTGCTCAAAGTCTATAAAATACGGATTACCTGCATAAACCGATACCGACTGATAAGGCGAATCACCGCAGCTTGTTGGGCTGAGAGGCAGTATCTGCCAGTAATGCTGACCTGCTTTTTTCAGCCAGTCAACAAAAGCATACGCCTCCTTGCCCATTTTTCCTATTCCGTACTTGTTTGCCAGACTGGAGATGTGCATTATCACACCGCTGTATCTCATAAAACTGACTCCTTTAAATTATATTTATATATCGCCTTAATGCGACATTCTTCTCTTCATGCGAACATCTCTGCCGCGAAATTCCACAGGAACGAACATACCGAGCAGCCGAGAAACTATGCGCTCATTATACCGCGTATTAAGCTCTTTATAAGAAAGATTTGTAGAAACTATAGTAGGCAGCCTGTAATTTATACGCGAATTTATTATATCGTATATCTGCGCATCGTTAAAGCCCGAGCGAAACTCCGAACCTATGTCGTCCAATATCACAAGATCCGCGCTGAGCAGCATATCCACGGTATCGCCCTCCGACCTGCCGTAATGCTCCTGCTCTATTTTTCTAAGAAAATTTGAAAGGCTGTCATAAGCCACGCTGAAACCGCGCTCCAGCACTCTTTTTGCAATAGCAGAAGAAAGCAGCGTCTTGCCAAGCCCCGTTCCGCCAAAGAAAAACATCATATCACTCTGGGTGGAAAAGGTTTCGGCATAGTTTACGCACATATCAAGTATTGCTTTCATTTCCTGCCTGTTTTCTTCCGGGTAGACATTCAGATCAAACTGTGAAAAATCATTCAGCGCTATGTGGCAGTCTTTGTGAAGCTGCTCTATTGAATACTTACGTGCCAGAGTTTCAAGGCAGGTGCATCTGTTACCGTTTACAAAACCGGTATCGCCGCATTTTTCGCATTTATAGTGAACATCGAGATAATCTTCCGGGTAGCCGAAAGAAACCAGCAGCTGCCTGCGCGCTTTCTGTGCTTCAAGGTTTTTATCGGCTATCTTTCCTATTATCTCGCCTACGTTTGATTCCGTCATAGCCTGAGCTATCTCTTTTACCGTGCCCGACAAAATTTTATTCACGCGCGCTATCTCGGGAAATTTGCTTTCGATCTCCTTTATGCGATCTTCGCGCTGAGCTTTGACCGCCGCCCTGCGCTCGTCAATTTCCGCCTGAGCGCGCAAAAACGCTTTGCTGTCGTATTTCATATCGATCACCTCGATTCATGTTTTTAATTGCTTGTAGAAAGTTTGGGCTTGTAGTTTTTCATAAATTCCTCAAACTCTTCTATATCATATGACTTGCCGTTTTCAGAGTTTGCGCCATATCCACTCTTGCGTGAATTTAAAAGCTCCTGCGCCTGCTGAACGGTTTTTACGCCTGCCTCGTGCCAAGAATGCAGTATCTTGTTTATGTAGCTGAGCTTTACGCTGTGGGTATCGGTATTATCAATAGATATCTCCCCTGCCATTTCAATAAGGTCGGTTGAAATACCCATTTCCTGCCACTGTGTAAAATATTCCTGCTGCTTTTTTGTAGTCTTTGAACTGAGCCCCAGCGCGCGTTTTACCTCGCTTTCAAAGCTGTGGTATTCTTCAAGACGAATAACTTCGCGCTCAACATCTTTAGGGGACACAATGCCTCTCTCGTTCCAGTTCTTTGCAACGCTTCTTATGTAAGCCATAGTGCCTTTGCCGATGCGGCTGCAATACTGCGTAAGCATTACTACCGATGCCACCGGGAAGCCGTAATATTCATAGATATCTACAAAAGCCGCCTGCTCGGAAGAATTTATAGTGCGCTCCAGCGCCTTTTCAACAGAAGCAAACATAGTCCGTATATCAGGCGAGTCCTCGGCAAGTTTTTGCAGATCCGCAGGCGAGTAGCGAATGACAGTTTTCTTCTCTGCAGCGCTGTGTGAAACTGTGCTTGCTTTCGCCTCGGTATGCTCTTTGATAACGCCCTCTTCTTTGCCGTTTATGATAAGGATACCCAACGAGTTCCAATAAAGCAGAGCCTCCTCTGCGGTCTCCTCGCTTACGCCGCACTTTTGGGCAACATAAGCGGTGTCAACGCTCGGCGAACCGTCAGCAAAAACACAGAGCAGCACCTTTATAAAGTCACCGCTCGAAAGCCTGAGATGCTTGTCAGCCACGGCACAAGGCACGCTGAAAAAGCTTCCCCACTTATTTATATCAATAGTGTATTTCACGACAGTTCACCTCGCTTTGCAAAAACTCATACATATATATTGTATCACATTCTGAGATATTTTTCAACAAATTTCTGACAATTCCGACGGTCATTCCACTACCACTTTATGGAAAACTTTTTTACCTTTCTTGATAACAATACCATCGCCTATCTCAATCTTTACAGACGGGTCGCTTATTTTTTCATCGTTTACCGATATACCGCCCTGCTGAACGAGCCTTCTGCCCTCGCTGTTAGATGAGGCAAGCTTTGCGCGGACAAGCAAATCAAGTATGCCTATCTTGCCGTCAACAAGGTCGGCAGAGGGTATTGAGGTAGTAGGCATATCTGCGCTGTCAGAGCCGCTGCCGAAGATAGCCTTTGCGGCTGTAAGAGCTTTCTGAGCCTCTTCCTCTCCGTGAACAAGCTTTGTAAGCTCAAACGCCAGCAGTTCCTTTGCCTTGTTGAAGTCAGCTCCCTGCATGGTCTTTTCCATTTCTTCAATTTCTTCGATAGGCACAAAAGTCAGCATTTTCAGGCACTTGATAACATCGGCATCTGCAACGTTTCTCCAGTACTGGAAGAAATCATACGGCGATGTCTTTTCGGGGTCGAGCCATACCGCGCCTTTTTCTGTCTTGCCCATTTTCTTGCCCTCTGAGTTGAGCAGCAGAGTAATCGTCATTGCATATGCGTCTTTGCCGAGTTTCTTTCTTATAAGCTCAGTACCGCCGAGCATATTCGCCCACTGGTCGTCGCCGCCGAACTGCATATTGCAGCCGTAATCCTGAAACAGCTTGTAAAAGTCGTAAGACTGCATTATCATGTAGTTGAATTCAAGGAATGTAAGACCTCTTTCCATACGCTGCTTGTAGCACTCAAATGTGATCATCTTGTTTACAGAAAAGCACGCGCCCACCTCGCGCAGAACGTCGATGTAGTTCAGGTCAAGCAGCCAGTCGGCGTTGTTTACCACCATTGCTTTGCCGTCAGAAAAATCGATAAAACGGCTCATCTGCTTTTTGAAACATTCAACGTTGTGCTCGATAGTTTCCTTTGTCAGCATCTTGCGCATATCGGTCTTGCCCGAGGGGTCGCCTATCATACCAGTGCCGCCGCCGACAAGCGCAATAGGCTTGTTGCCTGCCATTTGCAGACGTTTCATAAGGCACAGCGCCATAAAGTGACCAACGTGCAGGCTGTCGGCAGTGGGGTCAAATCCGATGTAGAATGTAGCTTTGCCGGTGTTGATAAGCTCTTTTATCTCCTCCTCGTCGGTAAGCTGCGCCAGCAGACCTCTTCTTTTAAGTTCTTCAAATACTGTCATTTTCTTCTCCTCATTTTCTATAAAATTTTCATATCTAATATTTTAGTGCGTTCGTTAAATCCCACGGATCTGTAAAATTTATATGCATCTTCGTTGAAAGACTTAACACCGAGCCGCAAGTCGGTGCAGCCTTGTTCTTTAGCATATTGACTTACAAACGCCATAAGACTTTTTCCTATACCGCGGCGGCGAAAACATTCTTTTACCGCAAAACAGTCTACCATGCACACCTTGCGCGGATATTTGGTCGGTTCGTCTATGTTTATTATCTTAACGGCTGCATATGCGTTTATACCGCTGTCATCATTCACCAAGATACTCTGATCTTCTACCAGCAAATACTTAGAAAGTATCTCTTTGAAATACTCCTGCGGCATAGAACGAAAGTCAGTCGGGTCGCAGCTAACGTGCAGCTCGTGAAGCTCAAAAGCTATCTGTGCAAGCTGCTCTGTATCGCTTTGAACGGCTTTTCTCAGCATAAGATCACCTCTGCTTAAATACCAAAAGCCCCCGAAGAGAAACTCTCCGAGGGCGAATAGAAACGCTGTACCACCTCAGTTTTATTGCAGGTTCTTTAACGCTGCAACCTTTCAAACGCGCTGTAACGTGCGCACACGAAAACGCCTACTATAATTTCAGCGCTTTGGCTCAGAGATGTATTTCACGAAATGAGCGGCGCTGCCTTACACCAGCCGGCAGCTCTCTTTGCCCGTCAGTATCGCTACTTCTTCCCGTCGCAGCCTTTATAATATAAAAAACTGATGACGGTATTTATAATAACATATTTTCTTTCCATTGTCAAGAGCGCAGCTGTTTTTTTATTGTATCGAGCGCACCTTTTTCAAGCCGCGATACCTGCGCCTGCGAAATTCCTATCTGTTTTGCGACTTCCACCTGCGTTTTGCCTTTCAGATATCTCATATAAAGAATATTTTTCTCTCTGTCGCACAGGTTTTTTACTGCCTCTTTCAGTGAAAGCTCATCAAGCCAGCCCTGATCGTCGGTCTTGTCGCTTATCTGATCGAGAACATACAAGTCATCGCCGCTGTCTGAAAAAACAGGTTCATACAGCGAAAGCGGGTCAGTTATCGACTCCAGCGCCATAACTACGTCAGTCAGCGGAGCATTTATATCGCTTGCTATCTCTGAAACGGTCGGTTCGCGCTGCATTGATGCCGTCAGTTTTTCTTTGCTCTGCATAGCCTTGAAAGCCAGGTCTCTCAGCGAACGCGAAACTCTCACAGGCGAATTATCACGCAAATGCCGCCTAAGCTCCCCTGCTATCATTGGCACCGCATACGTTGAAAACTTTACCTGAAGCGAAGTATCAAAGTTATCTATCGCCTTTATAAGCCCTATAACGCCCACCTGAAACAGATCGTCGGGGCACTCGCCCCTGCCAAGATACTTTTGCAAAACGCTCAGCACCAGCCGCAGATTGCATATTATAAGCTGCTCTCTTGCCGGCTTGTCCCCTTTTCTCGCTCGATTTATCAGTTCTATTTTTTCGCTCTCTTTTAACGTCTTTAACCTTGATGTGTTTACACCGCTGATCTCTACCTTATTATACTGCATGATCAATGCTCCTTAAAGTGGTATAATACATCCTTGCTTAATATTCCCTTTTTTGTCTTCCATATTCGTGAAAAATAAAAACTGCGTGCCGCACTGACACGCAGTAATTTAAGGAGGTAATGTTAGTTATTGCAATTCTGACCGTCATTTTGCTCATCTGAAACAGCGCAGCCGCATGAAGTGTCTTCAAGGTCTTTAGGGAAAAATTCCGATACAGGGAACGCCAGCTTGTCGAACAGCTCGCAGGGGCTGTCAGTGTTGGAAGTACATTCCTTTTCTGGCAGGCAGTATTCAAACGTAGGCACGAGCAGCGAAACTCGCCTTTGCAGCTGAACGATAGAGAACATTCCCACCGTTACATAAACAAACTTATTGCCTACAGGCACAGGCTGAATGTCGTCGCAGTTGCAGCTGAGGCAAACGTCTGTTGCTGGGCAGGTCGGCAGAGGACGGCAGGTAGTTTTGATGTCAAGAACAATAGGGTCTACCACGCTTACACAGGCAACAGGCAAAGTTGATTTGCAGGTGCAGCAGCAGCCGTCGTTCGATTCGTACTCGCTGACCTGATTTGAACAGAATGTCTTGGTGTGACCGTCGCTGCCGTAGAGTATAACCTTTTTGGTGAACGCGCTTGTGCCCGATATCTGCGTAGGCACGCCGTTTGCCGTCGGGTAAACATCAACGTACACCGTAAAAGCATATGTAATATCTACCGAGTAAAATCCGGCATGAAACGGTACAGGCTCGATAGCAAAGCTTACGGTGTCTACCTCAACGCAGCTGCTTTTTACATAACAGCTCGAGTTTACAAGCTGCTGATCCGCCGCCGAAAAGGTCACGGGCATATCTTCCAGGCAATCCTTGTCGGAGCATGAATCGAAGATCTTTGAAACATCAATGCAAGCCGCTTCTTTGAAAGCGCCGTTAGGGTTTTCATTCATATTGATCACTTATTCCTTTCGCAGTATTACAGTTTTGCAGTATTGCAGTTATGCAGTTTGAAGAATTACTTCTCTATATTGTATTCTTACCGCTAAGGAAAAGTTACCGATTTTGAGTGAAATTATTTTTGGGATAGGTGCAAAGGATATAAATAATTTTGAGGGTATGGATTCATGCGCATAAATGTGTAAAAATCGTGTAAAAAAGGGCGAGGGCTTTTTTCAGCACTTGACCGCCATAAGGCAATCAATGTGTAGTGAATAGTGATTAGTGAATAATAAAAAAATTCCTTAACTTGCGTTAAGGAATTTTTTGGCGGAGAAGGAGGGATTCGAACCCTCGATGAGCTATCAACCCATACACGAGTTCCAGTCGTGCGCCATAAACCGGGCTAGGCGACTTCTCCAGAATTGCCCTGGGCATAAAGCCCAAAGCCATTCAAAAATAAAAACAAGTAAAACAAAACAGCTACCTTAGTATTATAACACAGTCGGTTTTGAATGTCAACAGTTTTTGTTAGTTAAAATATTTATTTATCTCACTTATCTTCCGGCAGCTGCGGCACGGGTTCTTTGTTTTCCAGAAGATAGTCTACCACCTTGCTGTAAAACGCAGACGGGTCAAGCATCAGCCGCTTTTTCATAAGCTCTGCCTGCTCCTTATCTGGCGCAAATAATGATAGCTGCATCAAATTCACGTCATTCGCATCATTGCAGGTGCAGTGCAGCATACAGCCTATCTTTTTCTCCTCTATCTCAATTTTCAGGGTGTTATCATTTTTAAGCCTCGTAAAGAACTGTATGCCTGCGGTCATTATCCTGTCGCGAAAGCTCTGCGGCACTATCGACTTAAACTCAATAGCGCACCGCTTGCCCTTTTCCTGCAAGACATACTTTTCGCTGTCGCCGGTGTCCTCCAAAGTTACCATGCCCGTTTCAAGCATGGAGGATACAGCCTCCATGAAAAAGAAATAGTTTACTATGCCGTCACCCGTGGCAATTTCTGTCAGCTGGCGCGGAGAAACGGGTCTGTTTATCTGGTACAGAAAATAACAGATAAGCACCTTTACGGCATAAATATCCGTAAGATTGAGCATATTCGGAGAAACATACTTTTCAAAATTAGCATCCATTTTTATCGCTCCGATCAGAAGTTCGGATATTCAAGCATATGAGATAGCAGCGCGATATTCACCGCCGCCTCAACGCACGGCACTGCACGCGGCACAACACAAGGGTCGTGTCTGCCGGTTATCTTCAAAGTCTCCTCTTTCATGGTAGACATATCTACAGTTTGCTGCGGCTTGCCAATAGACGGTGTAGGCTTCATCGCTACCCTGAGAGTTATAGGCATACCCGATGAAATACCGCCGAGTATACCGCCGTGATTATTTGAGCGGGTAACAACATGACCCTGATCGTTTACATAAAACTCATCGTTGTTTTCGCTGCCGAGCATTTTTGCGCAGTTAAAGCCAACGCCGAACTCAATTCCCTTAACGGCAGGAATAGCAAAAACAAGCTGAGCAATGCTGTTTTCAAGACCGTCAAATATAGGCGAACCTATGCCGGCAGGAACGTTTACAGAAATGCACTCTATTATTCCGCCAACGCTGTCGCCTGCCTGAGCGGCTCTTTCAATATCATTCTTCATGCGCCTGCCCTTGGCATCGTTCAAAACGGGGAAGCCCTTTTTGCGAAGCTCTATAATATCATCTCTTGTTGTGGTGACTGCATCAAAGCTGTCGTCTTTAATTTTATGTATCTCTGCGATATGTGCGCCCGTGTAAATGCCTCTGCGCTCGAGTATCTGACCAGCAACAGCCCCTGCAAAACACAGCGGTGCGGTAAGTCTGCCGGAGAAATGGCCGCCGCCCCTGGGGTCGTTAAAGCCGTTATATCGCAGTGCACCCGTATAATCCGCATGGCCCGGGCGAGCAAGCTTGCTTACTTTAAGATAATCATGGGAATGTGGGTCATCGTTGGTTATAAAAGCGCAAAGCGGCGTGCCGGTGGTCTTTCCGTCAAGAAATCCCGACATTATGGACGGCATATCCTTTTCCCTGCGCTGTGTCGAATACGCTTCCTTTTTGGGTGCGCGCCTTGACATGAAAGTTATCAGCTTTTCAAGGTCTATATATTCCCCTGACGGAAGGTGATCCATGACAACACCTATTGCAGGGCCATGGCTCTCGCCGAAGATAGATATTTGTATTCCTTTGTTCCAGATCGATGACATTTTTATTCCCCCTGTTTTACGGTCTCAGATTATTGCTTGATCATATTCAAAGTTGCTGCAAAATTCCGCCAAGACGAGCATATTCCTCAAAAAAGTCGGGATATGATTTTGTAACGCACTGAGCGCCTTTTATAATTACCTTTCCTGTTGAAACGGTTGCGGCAATAGCGCTTGCCATAGCTATTCTATGGTCGTTGCAGGCATCAACTTCGCCGCCGCTAAGCCTGCCGCCTTTTATGACTATATCTTCGCCTATACACTCAGCATCGCCGCCAAGTGAGTTTATCATGTTGCATACGGTCTCTATCCTGTCGCTCTCTTTCAGGCGAAGTCTTGATATATTTCTTATATACGAAACACCCTCGCACTGTGATGCCAGCACCGAAAGCACGGGCACTATATCAGGCGTATCCATACAGTCAACATCTATTGCTTTGCCGTCAAAACGGCTGCATATGTCATAAATAGCTCTGTCGCCCTGAACGCTTTTGTGATCCATATTTTTTATATCAATATCACTGCCCAGAGCATTTGCAACGCAGAAAAACGCTGCCTGCGACCAGTCGCTTTCAATGCTGTGTGTACACGCTTTATAGGTCTGACCGCCTTTTATAAAATACTCATCTTTGCCGCATTCTATCTGTATACCGAAATTTTTAAGACAATTCAGTGTCATATCGACATACGGTTTTGATTGCAGCGGCGAGAGCAGTTTCAGGTGTGAATCTTCATTACACTTCGGCAAAGCCAGCAGCAGACCCGATATAAACTGCGAAGATATATTGCCCTCCAGCTCATACTCGCCGCCGGTAAGAACGCCCTCTATAGTCAGCGGCAGACCGCTGCCAGAAAACTTTATGCCGTGTTTTGACATTTGCTCTATATACGGGGCAAGAGGTCGTTGCGGCAGCTTGCCCTCGCCTATAAAGGTCGCATTCACGCCGAGCGCGGCAGCCACGGGAATTATAAGCCGCAGCGTAGTGCCCGATTCAACGCAGTCTACCACTACATTACCTTGCGGACAAACAGCGCCCGAAATAACAGCTGTACCATCGCTTTCGTTGATATTAAGAGAAGCGCCTATCGCCTTGCAAGCCCCCAGAGCCGCCTGTATATCTTTCGGGGCAAGACATAGGTCTTTAAGCACAGTATTACCGTTTGCAAGAGCCGAGGCTATTATATACCTGTGCGCATCACTTTTTGAAGTCGGCACAGATATACAGCCGTGCAGCTTTGATGGTGTTATGGCTATATCCATATACAAAAGCTCCTTATCAAAGCTGGGTTATAACAGCCGCAACTTCGTTTTCCTCTACCTCTTTGGTATAGCAGCCGTCAAAGCACATCATAGCGCCTATCTCTTTCTGGAAAACAAACCTCAGCTTGCCGTTGCGGACCTTTTTATCTGTATACAGCTTATCTATAATAAGCTCTTTTCTTACATTTTCGGGTATGCGTGTAGGCAGACCTACCCTTTTCAGCAGATCTTCAACACGCTTTACATTCTCGCGCGAGATATAGCCATACCTCTCGCCAAGTCTCATCTGTGCCACAAGACCTATAGCTACAGCCTCGCCGTGAAGCATCATATAGCCGCTTGCGGTCTCCAAAGCTCTGCCAACGCTGTGACCTAGGTTGAGAACGCTTCTCAGGTCCTGTTCTCTTTCGTCCCTCATAACAACGTTATACTTTATCTTGCAGTTACATTCGGCAACGTGTTCGCACACATCAAAATCAAATGTAAACACTCTTTCTATATTTTTTTCAAGATATTCAAAGAAGTCCTTGTCGCCTATGCAGGAGTGCTTTATAGTCTCAGCAAGGCCGCTTCGTATCTCCCTTTCGGGAAGCGTTATCCACGAAGCGATATCGATGTAAACTTTCTTAGGCTGGTTGAACATACCTATCTGATTGGTGGCAAGCGCAGTATCTACCGCAACTTTACCGCCTATAGATGCATCGGCAGCCGAGAGCAGTGTTGTTGAATAGATAACGAACGGCACACCTCTGCCGAAAGTACCTGCAACAAATCCTGCAAGGTCTGAAACCACACCGCCGCCAACGGCAACTACCATGCAGTCGCGCCGCAGACCCGAACCGAGCATAGAATCCTCAACAAAGCCTTTTGTTTCGCGTGTCTTGCTGAGCTCTCCTGCCTGAATGGCGAACAGGTGCGCGTGATAGCCCTCGTCTATCAGCATATCGCATATTTTTGCGCCGTAAAGCTTTAAAACATTAGTATCGGTAATAACGGCAAAATTCTTTATATTTCCGAACATACCGCTTTTGATATCGCCGATAAGCTTATCTTCAAGATTTCTTCCTATCTCGATATTGTAAGAATCATCTACCGTTTTTACAAGCTCGCATCTGAATTCGCTCATAGTCTGTCCACCCAATCCTTTTCTTCATATTCATCGTCATCGTAAATTACGTTATACTGCTTTTTATCATATTTAAGCTGCTCATGCAATTCATTTAACAAAAACAGCTTGGTCTTTGTAACAATAAACGGCACTGTCAGCATCTCTCCGCTTTTGAGAGTTATAACAAGGTCACCGCTGCTGCTCTGAACAGTCTTAACAACATCTTCAAAACGTATATCAAACGCCTTTTTCTTTCCGAAAAATGACTTCGTTTCATGCGTAAAACCATCATCGGTGACCACAGTTTTTTCTCTCGGGTCGCTCATAGAAGCAAGCTGCGCCGTTACGACATTTAAAGCCGCCGAAGCCACTGCCAGAAAGCATATTGCTATCTTTGCAAAAATGCCCTCGGCGGTAAGCCCCAGCAGGAACACCGCCGCTGACATTATATAAATAACTATGCTTCTCGTCCTTAATTTTTTCCTTTTGACAGCCACAGCAGCCATTTGTCGGCGAACAGCGGCTATGTCTTTTTTATCGGGATACTCATACAGCAGCATAAAGCCGTACCTTTCGCTTTAGCGTTTTACATACCTTTAAGTTCGTCAAGACGTCTTATCTCTTTTCTGATGATCTTGCCGCTTATCGTCTTGGGAAGCTCATCAACAAACTCTATAACTCTCGGGTACTTGTAAGGTGCAGTGGCGTGCTTTACATAGTTCTGAAGCTCTTTTACAAGCTCATCTGAGGGCTTGAAATTCTTTGTAAGAACTATGGTAGCCTTTACAGCCTGACCTCTTATCGGGTCTTTAACTGCTGTAACAGCGCACTCAAGTACAGAGGGGTGCTCCATAAGAACGCTCTCTATCTCAAAAGGTCCTATACGGTAGCCGGAAGACTTTATAACGTCATCAGTTCTGCCAACATACCAGAAATAGCCGTCCTCGTCTTTCCATGCAGTATCGCCCGTGTGGTAAAGACCGTCATGCCACGAAGCGTTATTATCCTCTTCGTTTCTGTAGTAACACTTCATCAGACCCTTGTGGTACTGACCCTCGGTGCGTATGCATATCTCGCCAACTTCGCCGCACTGTACTTCGTTTCCGTCACTATCTGCCAGAACAACGTCATACAGCGGAACGGGCTTGCCCATAGAACCGGGCTTCGGCTCCATGCCGTAAAGATTTGCAACTATCGGCACAGATTCCGTCTGACCAAAAGCCTCCATAAGTTTCAGACCGGTATACTCATAAAACCTGTTGAAAACTTCCGAATTGAGAGCCTCACCTGCGATGCAGGCATATTCAAGGCTTGAAAGATCGTAGTTTTCTATGCCCTCTTTAATAAAGAAGCGATACATTGTAGGCGGCGCGCAGAAAGATGTTATCTTATACTTTTGAATGATAGAAAGCAGCTTTGCACTGTTGAATCTTTCAAAGTCATAGATAAACTCTGTAGCACCGCAGGTATACTGACCGAACAGCTTGCCCCACGCACATTTGCCCCAGCCGGTATCGGATACTGTCAGGTGCAGTGTGCCGTCATGAACATGGTGCCAGTGCTTTGCAGTCATTATATGCGCGGCAGAAAGATAGTGGCTGTGCAGTATCATCTTCGGGTAGCCTGTTGTTCCAGAGCTGAAATACAGCAGCATAGGTTCATCAACAAGGGTGTCTACCCTTTCAAGTTCATCGCTGTACTTTTCTATCTCGGTATCAAAGTCTGTCCAGCCCTCGCGCGGGTGGCGTGTAATAAATTTTTCTATAATCCCGTCATACTTTTTGCAAGCGCCCTCTATATGGTCGGCAACTTCGCCGTCGCCCGTGGCAACAACATACTTTACAGTTGCCGCCTCAAAGCGGTATGTATAGTCTTTTTCAAGCAGCTGGTTGGTGGCAGGTATTCCTATAGCGCCAAGCTTTATAAGTCCGTAAACACACAGCCAGAACTGATAGTTTCTTTTAAGTACGAGAAGTACCATGTCGCCTTTTTTAACGCCGTGGTCTCTGAACATATTGGCAACTTTATTTGTAAGCTTTGAAAGCTCCCTGTAGGTGAATATCTTCTCTTCGCCCTCTTCATGCAGCCAGTGAATAGCTGCCTTATCGGGAACTTCTTTTGCCAGTCTGTCGATAACATCATAGGCAAAGTTGTAGTTGGGCGGTGTATCAAGCTCAAACTTAGTGATATGTCCGTCTTTATCGTACTCTTCTTTAACAAAATTTTTATAAAAATTATTAAGGTCAAATTCGTGCATTTTTATTACTCCATTCTTAATATCGCCGCTGTTTTTCCACAGCAACGCAAAGCGGTCGGCATTCTGCGAAAAGCCGCTGCTTTGTAAAATATTTAGTTTGTTCCGTCTTACTTGTCTATCAAGACGGCGAGAAATTCACAGTCTGTGCCGCCGACGGCAATCATACCGTGACTCTTTCCCGAATCGTAATAAACCGAATCGCCCTCGTATAAAATTACCTCATGTCCCTCGGTTATAAACCTTAGAGTGCCTTTGAGGATATAATCCCATTCCTGTCCCTCATGCGTGGACATTTTGATAGGCTTGCCCTGTTCTTCTTCGATATAGGGCGCAACGACGAGCATCGGTTCGATCTTCTTTTCTTTGAACAGATATGCGAGATGATGATACTCGAAGCGGTCGCGCCTTGCAACGGGCAGACCCTTGCCTTTTCTTACAACAGAAAAATTAGACAGCGTGGGAGAAACACCGGTAAGTATCTCTACCATATCGCAACCAAATATTTCTGCGCACTTATACAAAAATGAAACAGAGAAATCCTTTTCGCCGTTTTCTATCTTTTCGTAATCGGACTTTGATATACCTGTAAGATCGCTGAATTCTTCTATAGTAAGGTCACAGGCAGTTCTTAGCCCTTTAAGTCTGTAGCCGACTTCTTTCATATTATATTCCATAAATTATCAACCTCGCAATAACTTGATTACAGAGCCGCAAAGCTCCATCGGCGAATCTATAACGATATCGCAGCAAGCGTTTTCAAGCACATCTCTGCCGCAGTATCCCCACGAGCAGCCTATGCACTTTAAACCGGCGTTTTTCGCCGTTTGCGCGTCAACGTCTGAATCGCCCACAATAACGCAGTCGTCTTTCGATACGCCGAGCTGCGCCATTATGCTGAAAATAATGTCAGGCTGCGGTTTCTTTCTGACATTCTCCCGACTTCCCTGTATCACATCGAACATACCCTCGCCAAACAGTGCATTGACTATTTTTCTGCAAAACTCAAAAGGCTTGTTGCTTGCCACCGCAAGTTTCGCTCCGTTTTCTTTAAGACGAAGCAAAGCCTCTTCAATGCCATTGTAAGGCAGCGTTTTGCACAGACATCTCTCCTCATATAGAGCAGAAAAGCGATCAAATACAGCCTTCTCGGTAACCGTTCCCCTGATGTTTTCGGGAACAGACCTTGTAACGAGCATTTTTGTGCCGTTGCCGACAAACATTCTGTATTCCTCGTAAGAATGAAGCGGCAGACCCAGCTCTTTCAATGCGCCGTTCACACTGTCGCCAAGGTCGAATAATGAATTGACAAGTGTACCGTCGAGATCAAAGATGACAGTCATCTTATCCGCACCTCTAAGCATTACATAATTAGTTTACATATTATATCACAAATAAATTAAATTTTTATGAACATACCATGTACTATTTATTACTTGTTGCATTTTCGCCCTAATATTTGGGCGTTTGTACAAAAAACACGCCTTTAACACCTCTGATAAAATTATTCTTGCACTAAAGCGTTTTATATGCTATACTTAAAATAACATATTACCGAGTATTTTCGGTCTTAGGAGGTCAAAATATGAATATAGAAAAAATACTTTCCGAGATGACGCTTGAAGAAAAGGCTTCACTGTGTTCCGGCAGCGATTTCTGGCACACAGAGTCACTTAAACGTTTCGACATTGAGCCTATAATGCTCTCAGACGGCCCTCACGGTCTGAGAAAGACCAACCGCAACCATTGCGTAACGGAAGCCAATGACGAGACCGCAATTGCGGTATGCTTCCCTGCTGCCTGCGCAACGGCATCTTCATTTGACAAAACGCTTCTTGAAAAAATGGGCAAGGCTATCGGTGATGAGTGTCAGGCTGAGGACATAGCTGTAATACTCGGTCCGGGCGTGAATATAAAGCGCTCTCCCCTCTGCGGCAGAAACTTTGAATATTTCTCAGAAGACCCCTATCTTGCATCGCACCAGGCTGCGGCGCTTATCAAAGGCATACAGAGCAAGGGCGTGGGAACTTCTATAAAGCACTTTGCCTGCAACAATCAGGAAACGCGCAGAATGGCTGTAAGCGCCAACGTTGATGAGCGCACGCTGCACGAGATATATCTCAGCGTGTTTGAGTATGCTATAAAAGAAGCCAAGCCGTGGACCGTCATGGCATCGTATAATCGCATCAATGGCGAATACACCACGCAGAGCAAATATCTGCTGACCGATATACTTCGCGAAAAATGGGGCTTTAAAGGTCTTGTAATGAGCGACTGGGGCGCGGTTGACGAGCGCGAAAAAGGCGTTGAAGCAGGGCTTGACCTGCAAATGCCCTCCTGCCACGGCAAGACGGACGAAATAATAGTTGAAGCAGTAAATAGTGGAAAGCTTGACGAAAAGTACGTTGATGAATGTGTAAGGAACGTTCTGAAGCTTTATGACAAATACAAGACCAACCACAAGGGCGGTCAGTGGGATCCGAAAAAAGACCACGAGCTTTCACGGAAGATAGCCACAGAATGTGCTGTACTTCTGAAAAATGACGGCGACATACTGCCGCTTGACAAGAGCAAAAAGATATGTTTTATCGGCGCGTTTGCTAAAACACCGCGTTTTCAGGGAGGCGGTTCTTCGCACATAGAATGTACCGAGATAACCTCGGCTCTCGATGCCGTCAAAGAATACTGCGATGTAAAATTTGCTATGGGCTTTGAGGCAGAGAGCAACGATCCCGATGAAAAGCTTATCTCAGAGGCTGTAGAGCTTGCCAAAAACAGCGATGTTGCTGTAATATTTGCAGGTCTGCCCGATTCATTCGAGTATGAGGGCGGTGACAGAAAGCATATGCGTATGCCAGACTGCCAGTGCGAGCTTATAAAGCGTGCGGCGGCTGTAAACAAGAATATAGTAGTCGTGCTGCACAACGGCTCACCTATGGAAATGCCGTGGATAGACAGCGCAAAGGGCGTGCTGGAAATGTATCTTGCAGGTCAGGCGAGCGGCGGCGCGGCTTGTGATCTGCTGTTTGGCAAAGTAAACCCGAGCGGCAAGCTTGCCGAGACATTCCCTCTCCGCCACGAAGATACCCCTGCATTTATAGGCGAATTCGGCTGCGGCGACAACGTTTATTACAACGAGGGCTTGTATGTAGGCTACCGCTGGTATGACAAGCGCAAGCTGCCTGTGCTTTTCCCGTTTGGCTACGGGCTCAGCTACACTAAGTTTGAGTATTCCGATATAAAGCTGTCGGCAGATGAGATAAACGCCGACGGTGAACTTACTGTGAGCGTAACCGTCAAAAACGTTGGCAGCCGTGCAGGCAAAGATGTTGTTCAGCTATATGTGAGCGACAAGCATTCATCGGTCGACAGACCTGTACGCGAACTGAAAGGCTATGAAAAAGTGGCTCTTGAAGCAGGCGAAAGCAAGAAAGTATTCTTCAAGCTGGACAAGACCGCCTTTGCCTATTACAGCACCGATGAGCACGACTGGGTGGTCGAAGACGGCAGATACGACATAGAGATAGGTTCATCTTCAAGAGACATAAGGCAGGCGGCGTATATTTTCATAAACAACGGCTATCTGCCCAAAGTGCACTTTACCATAAACAGCATTGTCGGCGATATTCTTGCCCACCCTGCCGCTGCAGAAGTTTTTGTAGACTTTTTAAGGTCAGAAGTTGCCAAAGAGGGCGGTCAGGTAGGCATACAAAGCGTTGACGACTGCCCTGCCGACCTTATGCAGGTATTTTCTGATATGAGTGTGCGCACAACGCTTGATTTTGTAGCTTCTAAGGGCATAACGCGTGAAAAGCTTATCGCCACCATAAACAGGCTGAACGACATTGTAAACGACGAAAAGTAACGCATCTGCCGCCTGCGGAATATTATGTAGTAAATTTCGTTATGGGGGTAGTTGAATGAAAATAATCGTCATCAAGCCGCCTAAAGCAGTGGCAGGAGCGCTGAGACTGATATTCGGCATCAAAAAGTGTCGGAACTGAAAAAGAAACATCCGTCGGAGAAATATCTTCGGCGGATGTTTTTATTGCTTTTTATACTGTTTGTACTTCCACTCGGGAATAATCTTTGCTTCTTCATACATAGCTTTGTAGCTTTCGTGGCGTGAGGAGCATATTTTGCCCTCTGCCATAGCTTCAAGTACCGCACAGCCGCTTTCTTTGGTATGGCTGCAATTTATAAATCTGCATTTTCCCAGGAACGGTCTGAACTCGCGAAAGCATTCTGCTAAGTCTTCTTTGAAAATTATATCATACTGTGATGTATCAAAGCTTGAAAAGCCGGGTGTATCTGCAACATATCCCCCACCTGAAAGCTTATACAGCGAAACGTGCCGAGTTGTGTGCCTGCCTCTGCCAAGTTTGCGGCTAATTTCGGCTGTTTTTTCTTTAAGGTCGGGAAACATACCGTTGAGCAGCGTTGTTTTGCCCACCCCCGTATTGCCAGCAAACGCCGACACCTGACCGCTTATGCGCTGTTTCAGCACATCTGCAAGTGTTTCATCACCGCCGCTTATACAGAAGACCTCAACACCGCAGCCGTTGTAAAGCTCTTTAAGCTCTTCGGCAGGCGTTATATCGGTTTTCGTAAATACTATGACAGGGTCTATATTTTTATACTCTGCAACAGCTATGAATTTATCAAGCAAAAGCAAATTCGGCGAAGGCTGACAGGACGACACAACAAGTATCAGGTTATCGATATTAGCAAGCGGCGGACGTACAATAAAATTCCTGCGACTGCACACTTCAACGATAACGCCCCTGCCCTCGCCCGTCTGCTCTATTGAAACAACATCACCGCAGCAGGGCGAAATGCCCTTATTTCTGAATGAGCCCCTCGCGGTACATTCATATACACTATCGGAGACATCTACAAAATAAATGCCTCCGATAAGTTTTACTATCGTACCCGAGAGTTTTATATTCTCACGGTCCATATAAGTTTTAATCTACCTTTTCAAACTTGCTTCTGTCAGCAAAGATATTTCTCGCAAACTCAACTTCACGGTAACCGTATGTATTATCATCACCTACCGAGAAGGTAAACTCATCACCTGCATGAAATTCTTTCAGCCGCTTGGAGGGATCGGAAAGGTCATAGAAGAAACCGTCTTCTATAGCTACATAAGTGCCGGGCTCAGAAAGATCATAATAAGGTGGTTCTGCAGTTGTTACAGGAGTCGTCTCGGATTTGGTCGGTTCTGTCGTTGTCACATCAGTCGGCTCCGTTGCAGGCGGTTCGGTGACAGGCGGCTCAGTAACAGGAGGAGTTGTAACTTCTGCAACGCCCTCAACAGTTATATTAAGGTTGCCTGTAACTTCCTTTACGGTATAAGTGCCGTCTGCGTTCTTAGAAACAGCCGAGCCGTTTACTCTTACCACCATAGCGCTTGAATTAAACCCGCTGTCTACACTTACAGAGAATGTGTAATCGCTGCCCTCGGTAACTGTTTCTGCACCTGCGAACTTTACACCTGCAGTCTGTGTGAAGTTTACCGTATAGCTTGCCTTTGTGGTAGTTTCGACTATCTTGATAAATGCATCTTTATCAACAGAAGTCTGTGTAGCGGTCTTAGCCGAGAAATCGGCAGTGAACACAGCATACTTTACAGCCTTGCTGGTCTTGTCGTTTACAGCCTCTACCATGAGAGTCTGCACGCCGGTTCCTGTAACGTTCTTTATCGTAATATTAGTGCCTGCATAATATTCAGCTTTTTCAACAGTTGAATGCTGAATTATCGAGCCGGAATCATTATACACGTTGAATGTGAACGAACCGCTTGCCCCGGCAGGTATAGGCACTGAAAGATCTACAGAGCCTGCGCCCTCAACACCCGTTGAAACGCCTATTATTATTTCCTTGTCACGAGGTATCGAAGTGCCCTCTGTAACGCTCTGGCTTACTACCGTTCCCTTTGCAGGATCTTTTACATCAACATCTTTGAACTTGATATTTGTAAATCTCTTTGCTGCAAGAGCTTCCTGAGCCTCTTCTTTTGTAAGACCTATTACCTTGGGCATCTCGGAGCTGTTTGAAAGAGGTCCGTAGCTTACATATACAACTATTGTTGAGCCTGCTTCCGCACTTGTGCCGCTTTCGGGGTCTACTTTGAATATAACGTCCACATCGTATTCATCGCTCCAGTCGGACATTTTCTTTACTTCAAAGCCCAGCTGCTTCAATTCATTTTCGATAGAATCGCTGTACTTGTGACCTACAAGATCTTCGGGCACCTGTATCATTCTTGGTCCTTTGCTGACCTTTACACTGACGTTTATGCCCTTATTTGACGTCTTGCCCTCTGCAACGCTCTGGTCGAATATCAGACCTTCGCCGTATTCGGAATTGTACTCCTCAACGACGTTGAAATTGATCATATCTTTATACTGCTCAGCAGCCTGCGTATAAACAGTATTTATAAGGTTAGGCATTTCAAAAGAACCGTCATCGGAAGACTTGTTGAACTTGCTTATTACGCCGAAAATTACAACACACGCGATGATAACTACTGCAACAGCCGAAGCGCAAAGTATCGGGAAGACATAGCTTTTTCTGGGTTCTTCCTCTTCCTCGTCGTCATACTCGTCGTCGTACTCGTCATCATCTTCTTCCTCGTATTTCCTGGAGGCAGCAGGCGTTACCGGTGTGAAGTACTTTGTGCCGCCTTCGCTGTCTTCTTCCTCCTCATCTTCACGGGGGATATATCCGAAAACTACCGACTGATCCATCTTGAAAGTATCGATATCCTTTATCATCTCGGCGGCTGACTGATAACGCTTTGCAGGCTCTTTTTCAACAGCGTGCATAACTATCTCTTCAAGAGCCTCCGGTATAGAAGGCACATATGTACGCGGGTATGTAGGCTGATCCTGCATATGCATAAGAGCCACAGACACGGGATTTTCACCATCGAACATTTTTCTTCCCGTGAGCATTTCATACAGCATAACACCTACGGAGTATATATCGCTTCTTTCATCGGTATAATCTCCGCTTGCCTGCTCGGGCGAGATATAGTGCACCGAGCCTATGGTCTTTTCTGACATTGTCTTGCCGTCAACTCTTGAAAACCTGGCAATACCAAAGTCCATGACCTTTATAGTGCCGTCAGCAAACAGCATAATGTTCTGCGGCTTTATGTCACGGTGTATAATTCCCCTGTCGTGCGCATGCTGCAATGCTCTGAGTATCTGCGTTATAAAGTGCAGTGCATCTTTCCAGCGCAGTGCGCCCTGCTGCTCGATAAATTCCTTCAGCGTTATACCATCGATATACTCCATAACGATAAACTGAATGTCATCGTTAAAACCAACGTCGTATATCTTTACGATATTGGGGTGCGAGAGTACCGCAATAGCCTTGCTCTCGTTCCTGAAACGCTTCAGAAACTCCTCGTTCTCGGAAAACTCGGGCTTGAGTATCTTCACAGCGACAACTCTGTTTTCCATAATGTCAACTGCCTTGTATACGTCCGCCATTCCGCCGATGCCGATAAGCTCCGTTATTTCGTATCTTCCGTCAAGCTTTTTGCCGATATTAAGATCCATTGATTTCACTCCTATATATTAGTTATATCAATCGTAATTACAGATCATGGCGAGGGTTATATTATCCTTGCCACCCTGAGAATTAACATAGTCAATAAGCCCGGCGACAACTTTATCGCCTTTCTCTTTGTTCTCTGACCGCGCGTGTATAGCTTCATACAGCATATCGTCACTGCAATAGTTTGAAAGACCGTCGCTGCATAAAATTATCTCGTCCCCGCGCGAAATATCTATCTCGAAGAAATCTACCTCAACTTCTTTTTCAACGCCGACAGCTTTTGTTATATAGTGCCGCATATCGTGTGTGGAGATCTCTTCTTTATTTATTTTGCCCTGCTCGTAAAGCATCTCAACGTAGGTATGGTCAACTGTTACCTGCTCAATGCCGCCAGAAGAAAGATGATAAGCTCTTGAATCGCCAACACTTGCGATATATGCAATATCGTCTTTCACTATAGCCGCTACACAGGTAGTGCCCATGCCCTTTTTCTCCTGCTCCTCGGCAGCCTTTTTGTATATCAGCGTATTCGCCGCCGATACCGCCGTAACCAACAGATTCTTCATGCTCATCGGGCTGAAAGTGCTGCGGTAATTCTGCTTTATCCTGTCATGAACAGCATTTACCGCAATACTGCTTGCAAGGCTGCCAAAGCCTGCACCGCCCATGCCGTCGCAAACCACAGCGCACACAGCGCCGTCATCGAACGAGCTGAACAAAAAGCTGTCCTGGTTCTCTTTGCGTTTCATACCAATATCACTTGCCGCACAAACAAACAAAATATGTCACCCCTTTATGTCAGAAAGCGAACAAAGCCGCCTGATAATATACCTATATGCCATACTGTCTTCTCAGCTGACCGCAGGCCGCGTTTATGTCCGCGCCCAAAGTACGCCTTACAGTAACATTCATTTTAAACTTTTCCAGTGTTTCCTTAAATCTCATTGTTGACCGCCTTGACGACCTGTAATCCCTCTCGTCTATTTTATTTACGGGAATAAGATTCACATGGCACATCATGCCGTCTAAAAGGTCTGCCAGTTTTCTGGCATCTTCATAGCTGTCATTCACGCCCTCTATCACCGCGTACTCAAAACTTACGCGTCTGCCTGTGGCTTTGAAGTAATCTCGGCAGGCGGTGACAAGCTCATATATATCATATTTATTATTCACAGGCATTATACTGCTTCGCGACTCGTTATCCGCAGAATGGAGAGATACCGAAAGTGTAATGCCCAGTTTAAGTTTGGCAAGCTCGTATATCTTCGGTACTATCCCACAGGTAGAAAGCGAAATGTGCCGCAGACTTATATTCATACCCTCGGGTGAAGAAATAAGCTCAAAAAACCTTACCACGTTATCGTAATTATCAAGCGGCTCGCCTATGCCCATAAGCACTACTCCGGAAATTTTCCTTCCGCTGTCGCGCTGGGCGGTGTATATCTGCATAAGCATTTCAGACGGCAGAAGGTTCCTGCAAAAGCCTGCCTTTGTTGAAGCGCAGAAGCTGCACCCCATTTTGCACCCCACCTGTGTTGATATACACAACGTGTTGCCGTGCTCATATTCCATAAGAACAGACTCAACGTGCTCGCCGTCATAAAGCCTATATAGATATTTTAACGTATTATCGGTACAAGAGGCAAGCCTTTTAGCAATAAATAGTGAATTTACACAAAAAATTTCGTCCAGCCTTACTCTTAACTGTGCAGAAAGATTGGTCATAGAGGAAAAATCGACCACTTGCTTAACGTGCAGCCACTGATATATCTGTTTCGCCCTGAATTTCTTTTCACCCATGCTTTCGATCATTTCTTCAAGCTCGGGCAAAGTCATGCTGAGAATGTCGGTTTTACCGTTTATCAAAATAGTCTGCCGCATAGCACACCTCTTTATGTCAACCATCTTTTTTAAGCTTTGCGATAAAGAAACCGTCACCGCCGAACATATCCGGTGTCATAGTCACAAACGGTTCTTTCAGCCCCAGATCATCACAAACATTTACAGGCGTGAAGCCTTTGTTTTCCTGCAAAAACTTTTCTGCCACCTGCTCGTTTTCTGCCTTTGATACTGTACAGGTAGAATACACAAGCACGCCGCCGTCTTTTACATACTGCGCCGATGTTTTAAGTATATCGTACTGTATCTCCGGCAGCCGTGCAAGCTCTTCGGGCTTTTTATACTTTATCTCGGGCTTGCGCCTTATTACCCCAAGTCCCGAGCACACAACATCGCAGAGCACTTTATCAGCCTTTGGCAAAGAAGCATTTATCTTTCGCGCGTCGTTGACCGCAGCTGTAATGCACTTTATACCCAGCCTTTCAGCACCGCTTTTTATAAGCGAAACTCTTTTTTCATGTAGATCAAAGGCGTACAAACTGCCGCTGTCTTTCATAAGCTGGGCGCAGGTAAACGCCTTTCCGCCCGGCGCGGAGCATACATCTATCAAAGTGTCGCCCTCTTTGGGGTCAAGCGCCATACAGCATAACTGCGAAGATATATCCTGAACGTGGAACAGCCCGCTTTTAAAGGCTAGCGTATTTTCAATATCTCCGCCGCTGAGAAGCTGCACACAATCGGGTATCTTATCATTCACAGCGGCTTTATAGCCGTCTTGCGAAAGCGCATCGACCAGCTGCTGAGCAGAGCATTTCAAAGTATTTGCTCTCAGTGTTACAGGCGGCTTGCCCACAGAGCTTTCCAAAAGCGAAAGAGCCGTTTTTTCGCCGTATTCATCAAGCCATTTATGTACGAGCCATCGTGGGCTCGAATATTCAAGTGAGAGCTCGTCTTCACGGTCTTTCGGCGTTGGCAGCGGCATACCGTCTCTGATAAAGCTTCTCAGAACGCCGTTTACAAAACCTGCCGCCGAGGGATTTTTCATCATATGCTTTACAAGCCTTACCGACTCATTCACCGCAGCGCTCGGAGGTACCGACTTCATATACAAAAGCTGATACAGCCCCATTTGCAGCACGCACACAGCCTCGTTTGAGAGCTTGTCCATCGGTATTTTAGAACGCTCCGCAATTATCCTGTCAAGCGTTACGAGCCTTTCCAGAGTGCCGTATGCCAGAGCCGCCGCAAAGCGTTTTTCTTCATCTGAAAGCGCACCCTTGCTTATATAGCTGTCAAACGCGATGTTTGAATACGCGCCGCTGTGTCTGCAATTGTAAAGCAAGTGATACGCTGTTTCTCTCGGGTCTGCCATACTATCTTCGGCGGTTGTTGCTTCTGCCGGCAACTATGATGAACAGCCGCAAAAGCGTCATAAGTGTGGAAGCCAGAGCCGCAACATAGGTAAGCGCGGCAGCCGAAAGCACCTTTCTTGCGCCTACAAGCTCATCGGGCTGTAGTATATCATAGCTTTCAAGCGTTTTTAAAGCGCGCGAACTTGCGTTGAACTCAACAGGCAGCGTAACAAACTGAAAAACAGCTACCAGTGCATACAGCGCCACGCCGAAAAATGCTATCCTTATGCCTGTGTCATTGTTTGAGTTATACGAAAAGCCTGCAATTACAAGACCTATCATTATAAACAAAGTTGAAAACCTTGCGCCGAAATTCGTTATCGGTATTATCGCCGAGCGGATCTTTATCGGCACATAGCCTTCCGAATGCTGCAGCGCGTGACCGCACTCATGCGCCGCAACGCCTATAGCCGCCACCGAAGTGCTGTCAAACACCGAATCGGAAAGGTGAACGGTATTGTCTGTAGGGTTGAAGTTATCGGTCAGCTGTCCGGGTATCCTCTCGATGTTCACATTGTTAAGTCCGTTGCTGTCAAGTATCATTCTTGCCACCTGCGCTGCCGTATACCCTTTTCGGCTGTAGTATGTTGAATACTTTTTGTACGATGAATTTACCTTGCTCTGCGCATACAGTGCAAACAGTATGGCAGGTATCATCAGCAGTATAGTCCAGTCATACCAATATACGAACGGCATTTAGATCTTCCTTTCAAAAAGAACAAAATTCACTAAAAAATTACATATTGCCTATCATCTCGCCGTCGGTGAGGTGTCTGCCTCTTACAAAATCTTCCGACGACATTCTCTTAGCGCCCTCTGCCTGCACAACAACGAACCTTACGCTTCCTTTTCCGCAGGCTACTATAAATTTTTCGGCATTTATAAGCTGCCCCGGTGCGCCCTGTATCTCGTCCTCGCTGACAAGCTCGCTTTTATATACCTTTATGCGCTTGCCCCTCACGCTTGTAACGGCGCACGGCCAGTCTGAAAGACCGCAGATATGCTTATTTACTGTATACGCATCTTTAGTAAAATCTATCTCGCACATATCCTTGCTCAGCATCGGCGCATAGCTTGAAAGCTCGTCGTTTTGTGGTATCGGTGTAAGCTCTGACAGCCTTTCAAGCGCATCGACCATAAGCTGCGCGCCCATTTGCGAAAGCCTGTCAAAAAGCTCGGCAGAAGTTTCGTTAATGCCTATATCTGTCTCACTTTGCAGCAGAATATCTCCCGTGTCAAGGCCCTCGCCCATCTGCATTACCGTAATGCCTGTTACCCTGTCGCCGTTGAGAACACTTCTCTGTATCGGCGCAGCGCCTCTGTACTTGGGCAGCAGCGAGCCGTGAACGTTTATACAGCCAAACTTAGGAAATTCAAGCACTTCTTTCGGCAGTATCTTTCCGTATGCAGCCACTATTATCAGATCGGGCTGATATCTGCTCAATATTTCCACGGCAATATCGGGGGCTTTTTTAAGGCTTTCCGGCTGATGAACGGGCGTGCCGTGCTGTAAAGCCAGTTCCTTTACAGGCGACGCTTTCATTTTGTAGCCTCTGCCTGTAGGTTTGTCCGGCTGCGTAAACACAGCGCACACCTCATGTTCACTGTTATAAAGCGCCTGAAGCGTAGGAACGGCAAAATCAGGCGTTCCCATAAAAACGATCTTCATAAAACATACTCCGTCTTTGAAATTATTGTATGCAGTTATCTTTCAACGTATTCTTCAATAAGGTCAACAAACAGTCTGCCCTCAAGGTGATCCAGCTCATGGCAGACGGCTCTTGCAAAAAGACCCTCTACTTCTTTTTTATACCATATGCCGTTTCTGTCCTGCGCTTTGAACTTGACCTGCATAGGTCTTGTAACATAGCCCCACTCGTTAGGGCAAGAAAGGCAGCCTTCAACATCTCTCTGTGTGCCCGATGATTCCAGTATTTCGGGATTTATAAGCTCATAGTAGCCCTCGCCTGCATCGATAACACAAATTCTTTTGAGAAACCCCACCTGCGGAGCTGCAAGACCCACACCGTCGGCGGCTGAAAGCGTTTCGTGCATATCGTCAAGAAGTTTTGCAAGTTTTTCGTCAAACGCCGTTACGGGCTTGCACACCTTGTGAAGTATAGGTTCTGATTTATTGAATATTATCCTCTTAGCCATATTAACACCCTTTTTTATATTATATCACCGTTCATATCGGCAAAAATGCGTATGTCCGAGTATTCACGCTCTTTCAGAAAATCTGACAGAGTATCTGAAATTATCTTTCTTGTAGCGCGGTTGTTCTTGCATTTCAGAATAAGTCTGTATCTGTACCGGTTGTTTACCTTGCCCACAGAATACTGCGACGGTCCCAGCACATACAGCGGGAGCTTTGTTTCGCACTCGCTTTTATTTTTTTCAAGAAGAGATGCAAAATGCTTTGCCGCCGCCCTTACTTTTTCATCTGCAACACCGCTCAGACCAATTATGCACAGGTCACAGAACGGCGGATATATCTGCGTTTTTCTGAAACTTATCTCCTGCTCGAAAAAGCCTTTGTAATCCTGCCTTGCCGCAAGCTCTATAACGTAATGGTCGGGGCTTGATGTCTGCAAAAACGCTCTGCCGCGCTTTTCACCTCTGCCGCCCCTGCCTACTACCTGAGTTATCAGCGAAAAGGTTCTTTCAGAGCTTCTGAAATCGCCCCTGTACAGAGAATTATCTATAGAAAGCACACCCACAAGCGTTACCGTCGGAAAGTCAATGCCCTTGGCTATCATCTGCGTGCCGAGCATTATGTCATACTCGCCGTTTGCAAATGCCTGAAAATTCTTCTCATATGCAAACCGCGATGAAGTAGTATCAGCATCCATTCGCAGAATTTTTGCGTTCGGGAACTGCTCTGACAGCACATCTTCTATCTTCTGCGTGCCGCTGCCGCCCATTGAAAAGTCTTTGCAGCCGCACTGACAGGTAATATTTGCCGAGCTGGAATATCCGCAGTAATGGCACATAAGTCTGCCGTTTGCCTTGTGGTATGTAAGCGGTATGCTGCAATGCGGGCACTGCACCACCGTTCTGCACTCACGGCAGGTAAAGTGGGGACTGTAGCCGCGCCTGTTTATCAGCAGTATCGCCTGTTCTTTTCTTTCTAAAGTTTTGGTTATCTCATCTATAAGCACGCCGCTGAGCACACCCTCGCAGCCCATTTCGCGTTCGGTCTCCATATCAACAACCGCCACTTCCGGCAGAAGCGCACCCGAAAACCTTTTCTTCAGCTCAAAATAATGAAATCTGCCTGTTTTCGCGTAATAATATGTTTCAAGCGACGGCGTTGCGGAAGCCAGCAGCAAAGTTGCATTGTTATGTCCGCAGCGCTGTATCGCCACATCTCTTGCATGATATCTCGGAGAGCTTTCAGACTTATAGCTGTGCTCGCCCTCCTCGTCTATTATTATTATCCCTATGTTCTCCAAAGGAGCAAATACCGCGCTTCTTGTGCCGACGGCAATTTTAGCCTTGCCGCTTTTCAACCGTTTGTATTCATCTACCCTCTGCCCAAGCGAAAGGTTTGAATGTATTACCGCCACGGTATCGCCGAAATACGCCCTGAATTTACCTACTGTCTGCGGCGTGAGCGATATTTCCGGTATCAGCACCAAAGCCGTTTTGCCTATGCTTAAAGTATGCTCGATAAGCTTTATAAAAACCGAAGTTTTTCCGCTGCCTGTAACGCCGTATAAAAGCGCACCGCATGGCTTGCCTGCATCTACAAGCGCCGAGATACCGTTATAAGCACGCTGCTGCTCGTCGTTAAGTTCCAATTCCTCAGCGTGAAGTTCTTCGCCGTCCGTGAGCATATCAACGTTTCTTAAAGATTCATATTCATACTCGTATGCTATACCGCCTTTTACCAGATTTTTTATAATAGTCTGAGTAACGCCGGTCGCATAAAGCAGCTCTTTCACAGAAGCAGCCGAATTTTCAAGCAGGAATTCAACTACCTTTTTTTGCTTCGGCGTGATGGTATATCCCGAAGGGTCTTCAACAAAACTATCTGTCAGCGATACCATTTTTACAGTTTCATCGCCAACACGCCGTTTTATATCGTCCTCCTGCTCGATAACACCCTTGTCGATAAGGCTTTTTATTATCTTTATCTTTCCTGCATCTTCATCGGTATTCAGTATCTCGTCTATATCTTTCGGTTCCTCGGCATTTTTCAAAGCATCTACAATCTGCTGCTCCTTGGGTGTAAGTTCACATTCTATCGCCATATTCGCAAGCTTATATCTTTGCGTATAGCGATACGAAAACCCTGCCGGAACAATAGCTTTGTATGCATCGAAATATGTACAGAAAGTATTCTCTTTAAGCCACAAAACAAGCTTTATAAGCTCTTCGTTTATAAGCGGCTGTTCTTCAAGAATTTTAGATATAGGTTTAAGCTCTGCCTCATCGGTTTGCGCGTATATCCTCACAACAAAACCTATGCGCTTTATGTTTCCCTTGCCGAAAGGCACAAGCACCCTTGCACCGCACTTGAGCGTATCATACATATGCCGTGGGATACTGTAGCTGTAAAGTGCATCAAAGCTATAAGCGGCGCAGCTTACTGCCACATCAGCCGCAAGTTGTCCTGCTGCGAGCAAACCTATTCTCCTCTTCCCATTTAGTTAGCCTTCTTTTCGTACATCTTGTATTCGCCGTTTGCAAGTTCTTCAACAGCGGTCTTAACTGCCTTCTGTTCAAGATGTATCTTGTTTTCAATGGCGTCGTCCGTAATCTCTCTCGCCCTTTTCGCCACTGCGATTACCAGTGAATAGGGGCTCTCTCCGTTTTTCAGTAGCTGTGATGCTGCCGGTCTAAGCATTTTTCAACACCTCGTCAATAATATTTTTTGCGTTTCGTTTTATTCTTGCAGCTTTGCATACCGCCGCAAGGTCTGCCACGGCTTCGTCAAGATCGCCGTTTATAATTATATGGTCGTATTTTTCCGCAAGACGTATCTCATTCGCCGCCTGCTCCATGCGCTTATTTATAGTTTCCTCGTCCTCAGTGCCGCGCCTTGTCAGCCTGCGCCGAAGTTCTTTCATTGAAGGCGGTATTATAAATATCAGCACAGCCTCGGGCATGGCTTTTTTTATATTGAATGCGCCCTTTGTTTCTATCTCTAAAAGAACATCTTTGCCGCTTTCTATGTTTGCGGTCACTTCCGACTTCAAAGTGCCGTAGTAGTTGCCGCAATACTCTGCATATTCAAGAAATTCGCCTTTATCTATAAGCTGTTCAAAATTTTCTTTGCTCATAAAGTGGTAGGTAACGCCGTCTTTATCCTCATCACGTGGGGCGCGCGTGGTAGCGGAAACCGAATAATGCACCTTTTCGGGGTCGTTGAACACCCTTTTGAGTATCGTGCCCTTTCCGCCGCCCGAGGGCGCAGAAACCACAAAGAGCATACCCTTTTTGTTACATTCCTGCGTCATATCAGTTCTCCTCTTTTTCAACATGACCGCCGACCGCCTGCGGAGTTATAGCAGAAAGTATAACGTGGTCGCTGTCGGTAACTATCACCGAGCGCGTTTTTCTGCCATAAGTTGCATCTATCAGCAGTCCCCTGTCCCTGGCATCGGAAATAATGCGCTTTATCGGCGCAGAATCGGGGCTTACCACTGCCACAAGTCTTTCAGACGATACCATATTGCCATATCCTATATTTATCAGCTGCATAAATCCACCTGTCTATTCCACGTTCTGTATCTGTTCGCGGATCTTTTCGATCTCGCTTTTAAGATCTACAACTATCTTCGTTATTTCAAGATCCTGACACTTTGAACCTATAGTGTTTACCTCTCTGTTAAGCTCCTGCGTTAGGAAATCCAGCTTTCTTCCAACAGGTTCACTGCTTTGCAAAAGCTGCCTGTACTGCGCTATATGGCTTCTCAGACGAACGGTTTCCTCGTCAACGGCAGTTTTTTCGCTGAATATCGCCGCCTCGGTAAGCACACGCGCATCGTCAATGTTTCTGTCCTCAACTATCTCTCTTATGCGCTCGGTAAGCCTTTGCATATAAGCCTTTGTGGTCTCGGGCGAAAGCTTTTCGACCTCGCCGACCTGCTTTTCAATAAAATCAAGCCGCGAAGATATATCGTCATACATCTTGCCGCCCTCTGTTGTTCTCATCTGTATGAACTTATCGAGAGCCGCCTCTGCGACCGCCTTTATCTGCGACCATGCCTCTTCTTCGTCCTCGACTGTTTTCTTTATAGTAAAAATATCATTGAGCCGCATTATCGAAGTAAGCGTAAGGTCATCAGCCAAAGAAAGCGTATCTCCTGCGCCGCGCAGAGCATCTACATACTGCCTTGCCAACGCTTCATTTATCTCGATCTCCGCATCTGTTCCCACGCGGTTGAACACCGAGACCGAAACTTCGACCTTTCCGCGTGATATTTTTCCTGCCAGCAGGCTTTTCAGCTTGTCTTCTATGTAGCCATAGGCGCGCGGATATTTTGCAGAAAACTCATAATAGCGCGAATTTACTGACTTTATCTCAACTATTATCTCTTTTGTATCAAGCATGACCCTCTCTCTGCCAAAACCTGTCATACTTTTCAGCATAGGCTCTCCTCCTGTCTTTCATGATCAAACCAAATTATATTATAAAACATTCTTCAATATATAGCAATAAATTGTGAACAGATTTTCACAAAAAATTTACAAATTATTAAAAAATAAGCGATCCGCTCAAAATGAACGAATCGCAAAACTTCAATTATTCAACAGTAACCGATTTAGCAAGGTTTCTCGGCTTGTCAACATCGTTGCCCCTGAGAACTGATGTATAATACGCTATCAACTGTAGCGGCACTACCGCAAGCATAGGCATAAGCATATCGTCAATTGTGGGTATGCCTATCTTATAGTCCGCAACATCATCATCAATATTTATATACTGATGCGTAACTATAAACGTCTGTGCTTTTCTCGCTTTAACTTCCTTAACGTTACTTATCGTCTTGTCAAACAGATCTCTCTGCGTTACCACAGCAATAACAGGCATCTGGTCTGTAACAAGCGAGATAGTACCGTGTTTCAGCTCGCCTGCCGCATAAGATTCCGAATGTATATACGATATTTCTTTAAGTTTCAAAGAACCCTCCATACTAAGCGCATAGTCAAGTCCTCTGCCGATGTAAAGCAGGTTTTCGGCGTTGACAAGTTTTGATGCAACATACTGGCAGTTGTCCTTCTGTGCTAAAATAACATCTATAAACTTCGGCACGCTTGAAAGCTCTTTGGTAAGTCTGCGGCACTCTGCCTCATCTATCTGTCCTTTTGCATATGCCAGTTCAAACGCTATAAGATAGAACACAGCTATCTGCACCATATATGCCTTGGTCGATGCGACCGATATCTCAGGTCCTGCGTGGGTATACAGAACATAGTCAGCCTCACGAGCTATGGAAGAGCCCTTTACATTTACAATAGCAAGTGTCTTGGCTCCCCTCTCCTTTGAAAGGCGCAGAGCCTCCTTGGTGTCAGCCGTTTCGCCCGACTGCGATACCAGAATTACAAGGTCGTCGGGAGAAAGAATAGGGTTTCTGTATCTGAACTCCGATGCAACATCAACGGTAACAGACACACGCGCAAGCTTTTCAATAACATACTTGCCTACAATTCCTGCGTGCATAGCAGTTCCGCAGGCAACAACGAAAATGTTCCTGAAATTCTTCAGCATCTCCAGCGTTACGCCGCATTCTTCAATGTTGGGCATACCGTCTACTATCCTCGGCGCAATGGTGGTCTTTATCGCCGTAGGCTGCTCGTGTATCTCTTTGAGCATAAAATGCTCGTAACCGCCCTTTTCGGCAGCTTCCATATCCCAGTTTGCCACAAGAAGCTCTTTCTCTATAGGGTCGCCGTCAAGGGTCATAAAGCTTGCAACGCCCTCATGTAAAATGGCTATCTCGCCGCTTTCAAGCAGATAATATTCTTTTGTATACTGCAAGATCGCAGGAACATCGGAAGCTATAAAAGCCTCGCCGTCGCCCTTTGCAACTATCAGCGGAGAATCTTTTCTTATAGAGTATACAGTATTCGGAAAATCTCTGAAAATAATACCCAAAGCATACGAGCCCTCAATGCGCGCTTCCGTCTTGCGTATCGCCTCTATAGGGTCGCCGTTGTAGTAATAGTCAAGCAGCTTTGCAACTATCTCGGTATCCGTCTGGCTGATGAATGAGTAACCCTTCTTCTCAAGTCTTTCTTTAAGAGTTTTATAATTTTCGATAATACCGTTGTGAACTATAGAAACTACCGCGTTTCCGTGCGGATGAGAGTTTATATCAGATGGTTCACCGTGCGTAGCCCAGCGCGTGTGACCTATTCCGCAGTGACCTTTTATACCGCCCTGCTGCCTTATTCTCTCTTCAAGATTTGCCAGCCTGCCCTGCGCTTTGCAGGTAGTTATAACGTCGTTATCCAGAACTGCAATACCTGCCGAGTCATAACCTCTGTACTCCAGTTTTGCAAGCGAATCCAAAAGCACCTGAGTGCAGTCTCTTGCTCCTACATAGCCTACTATTCCACACATAATTATCTCCTCTTTCTGAAAATATGCACAATATACAGCGTATGCCGCCGTGCAAACAACAATACATATATATTATAACACACAACATCACTTTTGGCAATACCCACTTTTAAAAAAATCCGACAGCCTAACTGCCATTCAGCAATTCAACTGTCGGATATCAGGATAATATTATTTTTCCGCAAAGAACACCTTGAACGCCTTATACGCCATATATGTGTCTATTTTTGAAGTAACTTCAAACGGCGAGTGCATAGAAAGCACCGGCACACCAACGTCTATAACGTCCATATCAAGGTTTGCAAGATACTGCGCTACCGTTCCGCCGCCGCCTGCATCTACCTTGCCAAGCTCGCCCGTCTGCCATTCAACGCCGTTTGCATCAAACAGCCTGCGCACCTTGCCCACAAACTCGGCAGAAGCATCAGAACTGCCCGATTTGCCCCTTGCACCTGTGTATTTTGTAACTGCCACGCCGTAATTTAACCGACAGCCGTTATTTATGTCGGTAGGCTCGGGGAAAGTCGGGTCAAACGCAGCGTTCACATCGGCAGAAAGCGCCTGTGTGGCTGATATTACAGCAGTGCCGTCAACGCCGAAGCTGTTTGCCAGCCTGAGAATAAAGTACCGCAGATATTCACTTTCAAGACCTGTATTGCCCATGCTGCCTATTTCTTCCTTGTCGGTAAGCACCGCAACGCAGGTATATGCAGGGTCTTTCGTATCAAGTATGGCTTTCAGCTCTGTAAAGCCACAAACCTTGTCATCTTGTCCGTAAGCGCCTATCATGCTTCTGTCAAAGCCAATATCAACAGCTTTGCAGGCAGGCACTGCTTCAAGCTCTGCGGAGATAAGATCGTCTTCTGTGATGCAGTATTTCTCGTTCAGAAGCTGTAAAGTATAAAGCTTTACAAGCTGCGAACCCTTATCATCTTTAAAAGGTCTTGAACCTACAAGAATATTCAGCTCCTCGCCTTTTACCACCTTTGCCGCAGGGCGTTTCATCTGCTCGTCTGCAAGGTGTATCAGCAGGTCAGTAACGCAAAACTG
This sequence comes from uncultured Clostridia bacterium, assembly GCA_947624375.1. Classification (GTDB taxonomy): domain Bacteria; phylum Bacillota; class Clostridia; order Oscillospirales; family Ruminococcaceae; genus UBA7477. The sequence goes on from CANQKD010000001.1 coordinate 130,928, forward strand.
AGGGTCGCCCTCGTCCTCGCCGATGTTCACATCAACGCTGCTGCCGTCAGCCTTTACAATAGTGCCGTGCAGCGCCATAGGAACGGTAGACCACTGATACTTCTTTATTCCGCCGTAGTAATGCGTTTTCAAAAGTGCTATCTCTTTATCCTCATACAACGGGTGCTGCTTCAGGTCAAGCCGCGGTGAATCTATATGCGCCGCAGCAAGCCTTATTCCGTCGGTCAGTGGGCGCGTACCTATTATAGCAAGCAGCATAGCCTTGCCCCTGTTTACAACATAAACCTTATCCCCTGCCGAATACTTTTTGCCTGCTTCATACTCTGTAAAGCCTGCCGCCTTTGCAGCCTTAACGCTTTCGTTTACAAATTCGCGCTCGATCTTAGCCTTGTTCATAAAGTCTTTGTACTCTTCACAAACCTCGAAAGCTGAGTTTATCTCGCTGTCCTCCAAAACAAAGTAAGCATTCTTCTTTTGCGAAAACAGCTTTTCTTTCAGCATCTCCGACTGTGATCTTTCTTTGTTTTCCATGATATTATCCCCCTTATTTAATAGAGAGCCTTGTAAGCCTCATAAGCCCTCATAACTTTCCTTACGTAATGTGCAGTGGCATCTGACGGTATATCATCACTATCGATGTCATTTGCATCTATAGTGCCGTCTTCAAGCCATATATCTACCTGATTTGTGCCTGCATGGTAAGCAGCCGCAGACAGTTCATAAGAGCCGTATTTTTTATAATAGTATCCCAACATACAGCAGCCGTATTCAATGTTGTACTCGGGCGTGAGCATATCATCGTACTCAATATCGGTGTGCTGTGCATCGAGCGAGCGCTTTGTCCACTTGAATGCATCTTCCATTATCTGCATAAGCCCCACAGCGCCTACATTTGATCTAGCATTCTCGTCAAAACCGCTCTCGGTGTTTATTACAGCGTATATAAAATTTTCATCAACGCCAAAGTCGCCGCTGTATTTTTCAACGTATTCTTCATATGCCTTCGGATACACAAACAGCCTGCACAGCCACGGCGCAGCAAGAGCCGCCAGCAGAAAAATTATCGGCACTATGATTATGGCCTTTGTGCGTTTCTTCTTAGCTTTTTTCGCCATTTGCCTGCCCCTCTGCCAGCGCTTTTATATCGCCGAATATCCTGTCAGCTTGCTGTAAAAGCTTTTCAGCCGCATCGTTGTTTTCAAGAATTATATCACTGTGCGCAAGATAAAACTCCTTGCTCTTTTGCGATGAAAACCGCGCTTTAATGCTTTCGTCGCTGATCTTATCCCTGCTGCGTATGCGCCCAAGCCGCACTTCATCATCAGCCACAACGCTTATTATAATATCGCAAAGCTTATCCGCGCCTGCTTCAAACAGCGTGGGCGCATCTAAAATTACGATCTTTACACCGCTTTGAGCAAGGGTGTCTATCTGCTCTTTTATAAGCCTGTTTATATACGGAAAAATGGTATCGTTGAGCAACTGAAGCTTCTGCCCGTCGCTGAATACTATATTCCCCAGCTTTCGCCTGTCAAGACAAAGCTTTTCATCAAAACATTCCGGAAATATCTTTGCAAGGCTTCTGTTGCACTCACTTCCCGTTTCAGTCACCTGCCGCGCGACCATGTCTGCATTTATAACGCTGTAGCCGCATTCTTTAAGGTGATCGCTCACCAGCGTTTTGCCAGAGCCGCTCTGCCCTGTAAGACCTATAACATACGTTTTGTTATCCATAAAATGACCGCCGTTCTATATTTATACCTCGATTATCCTGAAAGCCGCCGCGCGCAGAAGCCTGTTATACACCGCCAGACCCTCACCGCTTGTATCGGGGCAGCGCACAAACACCCTTTCAGCGCCAATGTCGTCGCACTTTCTGAGCACCGCGAACAGATTTTGTGCCTGCTCTTTCGCCGCAGAGCCGTAAGACAGCACCCTTACATGGTCGCCTGCCAGTTCGCCGCAAAAATCGACCGCAATATCTTTCTGCGTGTGTATATGCTCTTCAAGATATGTAACCACTTCTCTCGTACTTCCCTTAATAATATATACCTGCGCTTTGGGCGAATAATGCTTATATTTCATACCCGGTGAGCGCACCTTTGCCGAAGTATCAAGCTGCTCCAGAACACCTTTGTCAATTATGACATTTTCGCTGACTTCTTTCAGCATATCCACAGATACCATACCCGGGCGAAGAACGCGAATAACATCATTTTCAATACTTATAACCGTGGATTCAACGCCTACCGTGCAGCTTCCGCCGTCAACAATGGCAGGTATACGCCCGTTCATGTCGTCTAAAACGTGCTTTGCAAGCGTAGGGCTGGGGCTTCCCGAAAGATTTGCAGACGGCGCTGCAAGAGCTTTCCCACAGGCAGAAATTATCTTCTGCGCCGTTTTGTGCGACGGAAAACGCACACCGACCGTATCAAGTCCGCCGCTCGTAACATACGGGATAGGATCGCTTTTGGGCATCACCATAGTGAGAGGTCCGGGCCAGAAACGCTCCGCACATTTAAGTGCCACAGGAGACACCTCACTGACCAGCCTGTCAAGCATAGATATATCCGAAATATGCACTATCAGCGGATTATCTGACGGTCTGCCCTTTGCCTCGAATATTTTCTTTACCGCGCTTTCATTCTCCGCATCGGCTGCGAGCCCGTATACCGTTTCTGTAGGTATGCCGACAACTTCGCCGCTTTTCAAAAGCTGCGCCGCTAATGCTATGTCCTCATCGCTGTCAGAGAGCATTTTAGTTTCATACCGCTGCATCTTTATTCCTCTTCCTGCGCGGAAAGCTTCGCCGCCTGGTCAGCAGTTGCGAGCGCATCTATAACTTCATCTAAATTCCCGTTAAGAATATATTCCAGCCTGTATATGGTAAGACCTATCCTGTGGTCAGAAAGCCTGCCCTCGGGAAAATTATATGTCCTTATCCTCTCCGAGCGGTCGCCCGTGCCAACTTGCGAACGCCTTACCGACGCTATCTCATCGGTCTGAGCGCGCTGTCTTTCTTCCAAAAGCCGTGAACGAAGAACGCGCATAGCCTTATCCTTGTTTTTATACTGGCTTCTCTCGTCCTGACATTCAACCACAAGCCCTGTGGGAAGATATGTTATCCTGACGGCAGATTCTGTCTTGTTTATATGCTGACCGCCTGCGCCCGACGCTCTGAATACATCTATTTTAAGGTCTGTAGCCTCGTTTATTTCAAGCTCAACTTCCTCAGCTTCGGGAAGTACCGCAACCGTTACAGTAGAAGTATGCACCCTGCCTTGCGATTCCGTCTCTGGCACTCTCTGCACCCTGTGAACGCCGCTTTCGTATTTCAGCCGTGAATACGCGCCCTCGCCCTGAATACTGAACGAAATTTCCTTGTAACCGCCAAGTTCGGTTTCGTTGGCGTTGAGCACCTCTATCTTCCAGCCCTTTGACTCTGCGTACATGGTGTACATTCTGTAAAGAGAGTTGGCAAACAGTGATGCCTCCTCGCCTCCTGCGCCGCCGCGTATCTCAATAATAACGTTTTTATCGTCGTTCGGGTCTTTGGGTAAAAGAAGTATTTTCAGCTCTTCGGTGGTCTTTGCCATGCTTTCTTTTGATTCATCATACTGCGCCTGGACCATTTCTTTGAAGTCCTTGTCCATGCCGCCTGCATCTAAAAGTTCAACTGCCTCATCAAAAGCCGCCTGCGCTTTGAGATACTCTTTGTATTTTTCTATGATAGGGGTAATGTTTTTATACTCCTTCATCAGATTCTTATAAAGCTCCTGGTCTGATATGACCTTGCTGTCCATAAGCTGCTTGTTTATATTGTCGTACTTTTCCAAAAGAGCTTTCAGCTTTTCAAACATCAAAACTATCCTTTCTGACTATCTTGCTGTCTTATTGACCGTTATCATTATTTTCCGGCTTGATGACCTTTTTCACGTTCTTTTCAGCTTTTGAGCGCGGTATCATAATCTCGTGTCCGCACCCTTTGCACACCAAGCGAAAATCCATTCCCGAACGTTTTACTAGCCATTCTTTGCTGCCGCACGGGTGTGGCTTTTTCATTAAGAGTATATCGCCTATTTCTATGTTCATATTATTTCCTTTCGCGTTTTGCGCTGCTAGCCCTTTTTGTTCTTTATCTTATCCCAGTAAGACTTAGCCGCCTGCTCGTTCTTGTTATCGCCGTATTCATAATACTTTCTGCCCAGCAAGTCATCGGGAAGATACTGCTGCTGTACCCAGTGGTCGGGGAAATTATGCGGATAAAGATAAAACTGCCCTTTGACCTGCGCGTCGTCTCCGTCAAAATGCTTGTTTTGCAAATTGCGCGGAAAATCGCCTTTTATGCCCTTTTGTATATCTGCTATAGCCTCATCGATAGCCATTATCACAGAGTTTGACTTTGGCGCTGTCGCAAGAAGTATAACAGCCTGCGCAAGCGGTATGCGCGCCTCTGGTAACCCTAATTGCATAGCGCTGTCAACACACGATTTTACTATGCTTATCGCCTGCGGGTACGCAAGACCTATATCCTCAGCCGCAATAACGAGCAGCCGACGCGAAAGCGAAATAATATCTCCTGCCTCCATAAGTCTTGCAGCATAGTGCAAAGCGGCGTTTTCATCACTTCCGCGAATTGATTTTTGCAAAGCCGAAAGTATATCGTAATGCTGGTCGCCGTCTCTGTCATAACGCATATTGCTGCGCTGTGTAAGAGCCTTTACGTTATCCATACGCACCACAAGCTTTTCGCCATCGTTATCAGCCGCCAGAACGCACAGTTCCACGGTATTGAGCGATTTTCTCACATCACCGCCGCAGCCCAGCGCAACATGGTCTATAACGCCGTTTTCAACTTGCAGTTTAAGACCTCTTTCCTCCGCGAGTATACCAAAAGCCCGTTTTATCGCAGGTTTTACTTCCTCGGGCTCTACCGGCTTGAATTCAAACACCGTTGAGCGGCTTATTATCGCGTTGTACACATAAAAATACGGGTTCTCAGTCGTTGAAGCTATCAGCGTTATCTGACCGTTTTCTATATATTCCAGAAGCGATTGCTGTTGTTTTTTGTTAAGATACTGTATCTCGTCAAGGTATAAAAGTATGCCGTTCATGCCCTCAAAAGTATCGGTACGCGCTATAATGTCTTTGATATCCGCAATAGAAGCGGTAGTGCCGTTGAGCTTGTGCAGTACCATATTTGAGTTTTCGGCTATGATCCTCGCAACTGTGGTCTTGCCGATGCCCGACGGGCCGTAAAATATCATGTTCGGAACGTTACCGCTCTCTATTATGCGGCGAAGAGGCTTGTCCGCACCCAGAAGATGCTTCTGACCTACCACTTCTTCAATATTTGCAGGACGTATCCTGTCAGCCAACGGCTGCGGCATATAAGCTCACCTCGTCTTTCCCAAACTACATACTCACCATACAATTGTAGCACACTTTTTGGAAATTTGCAAGTGCAGAATATCAACATAAAAAGACAGACGTACTGTTAGTAAGATACCCATACATAAGTTTTGCCCGAAGCGGTAATGCTTAGAGGCATTGTGCGCTTATTATGTTACCAAGATAAAGGCATAATTTGCGCTTACGCGCGGCGCAGGAGCGCATTCACCGCCCCACTGTAATTTGGTTTTTTCTCATTTTGAGTAAGCTAATGTTTTTGCGCGTTTTGGGTTATGAACTTTTCATTTTGAACGGCGTTCCAGAATGGAACGCGGAAAGTTTGATGTATATTCTCATTAGGGAACGCCCTCTCTTGCAGGGCGTTCCCTCTTTCAAAATAGTCCACCGGACTATTTTGAAATTCACCCTTTGCGGAGCGCACGCTGTGTCTTTGTGGGGCACCGCCCCACGCCCCGCGACCCTTTTGAAAAAGGGTCGATCGAAAACTTTCAGTTTCTTGACAAGAACTTAAAGTTTTGCGTAAAGTGGAACGCCGTCCGCGCTCGGACAAATCCCGATTTATCTTAGGTAATAATTATAAAAGCCGTTACATTGCCAACAAAAACGCCATAGTACTTCTGACTTTTGATCAAAACTACTATGGCATAAACTTCTATATGTGCTAATTATTATTCATACAGCGGATATTTCTCGCATATCTCGCAAACGCCTGCTCTTATCTCGTCAGCCTTGTTATCAAAGTCTGAAGCGGTAAGATAAATAAACTGCGCTATCTTGTCCATATCCTCCTCAACAAGTCCTCTGGTAGTAACCGCAGGTGTGCCTATTCTTACGCCGCTTGTGATAAACGGGCTTTGAGGGTCGTTGGGTATGGCATTCTTGTTTACGGTTATGTATACCTCGTCAAGCTTCTTTTCAAGCTCTTTGCCCGTGATGTTGAACGGTCTTAGATCAACAAGCATAAGGTGGTTATCTGTGCCGCCCGAAACAAGCGCAAATCCTCTTGAAACAAGTCCCTTTGCGAGCGCCTGGGCGTTCTTTACTATCTGCTGCTGATAGGTCTTGAACTCAGGTCTCAGAGCCTCGCCGAAGCATACTGCCTTTGCGGCTATAACGTGCATGAGCGGTCCACCCTGTGTGCCCGGGAATATAGCCTTATTCATCTTCTTGGCAAGCTCTTCATCGTTTGTAAGTATCAGTCCGCCTCTGGGACCTCTGAGAGTTTTATGCGTGGTAGTTGTAACAACATCGGCATACGGCATCGGCGACGGGTGCAGACCAGCCGCTACAAGACCTGCGATATGCGCCATATCTACCATAAAGTATGCGCCAACGCTCTTTGCTATCTTTGAAATGCGCTCAAAATCAATAATTCTGGGGTATGCCGACGCGCCTGCTACTATAAGCTTCGGCTTTACTTCCTGCGCCTGCTTTTCAAAAGCATCGTAATCTATAAAACCGTTGTCGTCTATTCCGTAGGGAACGAAGTTGAAATACTTGCCCGACAAATTTACAGGCGAACCATGTGTAAGGTGACCGCCATGCGCGAGCGACATACCCATTACCGTATCGCCCGGCTCTATCAGAGCAAAGTAAACCGCGGTGTTTGCCTGCGCACCCGAGTGAGGCTGAACGTTTGCAAAATTTGCGCCGAATATCTTGCAGGCTCTCTCGATAGCGATATTCTCTACAATATCGACACATTCGCAGCCGCCGTAGTATCTCTTTCCCGAATAGCCCTCAGCATACTTGTTGGTAAGAACGCTGCCCATAGCAGCCATTACGGCAGGCGATACTATATTTTCGCTTGCTATAAGCTCAAGATTTCTTCTCTGCCTTGCAAGCTCCTTTTCCATAGCCTCGCCAACGTCGCTGTCGAACTGTTTTACAAAACCTATGGTATCCATCATTTTCATTGTTCCCATTTGCAACTACTCCTTAAATCAATATATAATAATTATAACTTATTTCAACTCAATATTCAAGGGCTTTTTGTTAATTTTTCAAAAACACTTCAAAATGCGCCGCGGTTTCCGTATAAAGCACCGCTCATTCGGCAACAATATTCTTGCTTATATACTGAAAGGAGATGCTTTTATGGACATTCAGGCAGAATTTGAAAATGTTGATATCGCGGATATAGTCTGTACAAATATAAAAAACAACGTACCCGGCATACAGCGCATATCTATAACCGACAGAGGCTTTCCCACGCCGTATGGGTCTTCTGTAAGAACGATATTATCTCAGGGCGTGAACGGCGTGCAGCCTTATGTAACTGAGATAAAACAGCCTTCTGTGCCAGTAAACAGCTACTCGGGCAGCGCGCTTGTGAATATAAAGTGCGATCCACAGTCGGCAGGGGCAGTAAAACGCAGGCTTATCTCTCGCGGCGGACATTCTGTGAAAGAGCTATCATAAATAAGATATTCACGGCATAAGATGTACCAATACACATATTTTTGGAGGTACAAAATGCCAAACTATTATCCTGAAGGAAAACTTATTGACAAATATGAAAACAGAAGCTGGCTGCGAACAGCCGATACTATGTCAGCCGCTATGGCATCGGGCAGAATACTTGAAGCGAAAGCGGTGCTGTGCGACAACGACCACGATCTTATTGTAAATCTGCCCTGCGGCAAGGGCATTATTCCGCGTGCCGAGGGCGCTATAGGCATTGCTGACGGCACCACGCGCGATATTGCCCTGCTTGCAAGGGTAAACAAGCCTGTATGCTTCAAAGTCATTGATATACAAGAAGACGGCGGCGGTTATCGCTATATACTCTCGCGCCGCTTAGCGCAGGAAGAATGTATGGAGCAGTATATCTCAAAACTTACCCCCGGTGACATTATTTCCGCGCGGATAACACACTTAGAGCAGTTTGGCTGCTTTGTTGACATAGGCTGCGGAATATCCTCTCTGATACCTATTGACGCAATATCGGTATCGCGAATATCTCACCCGTCAGACCGCTTTACAAACGGCGATGAGATACTGGCTGTTGTAAAGGGCAAAGATGACGGCAGGATCCAGCTTACCCACAAGGAACTTCTGGGAACGTGGGAGCAAAACGCAGCACTTTTCAACCAAGGTGAAACGGTCGGCGGAATAGTGCGTTCTATTGAAGATTACGGCGTTTTTATAGAGCTTACGCCAAATCTTGCAGGGCTTGCCGAGCCGTTTGACGGCGTGAGCGAGGGGCAGTCGGCAAGCGTTTACATAAAAGCGATTATACCCGAAAAGATGAAAGTAAAGCTGATAATAGTAGATGTGTTCGACTCCCCTGCCGACAAGAGTTTCAACTATTACCTGACTGATGGTCACATAAACGACTGGATATACTCCACGCCGCAGTGCGAAAAACGAATAGAGAGCCACTTTTAATGCAAAAGCTCCGATGAAACGAAAACGTTCCTCGGAGCTTTATTTTATTGTGCCTCTGCTTTAGAATACCCGTTCTCAAATTCCCTGCCGTTGTCAAACTCCTGTATTTCAGCCGAAGTCAGATCGCCTTTTCCGTCATAACGGTAAAAGCGACCGCTGTCAGCAATAAATTCAAGAATACAATAATCTTCATCGTCAATGCCCTTTGGGTAGTATTTTTCGTCGCCGTCATTCCAGAGCAGCTGTTTGTACTCTCTTTCAAAATGAACGGCGAATTTTCCGTAAAGGCACAGCCCCTCAAATGCATCGTCATCTGCAAAATACAGACAAGCATTACCGTTTTTCAGCAGGCTTTGCACGTGGGCGGAGCTCGTATTCGTTGATATCAGATGTCTGCCCAAGCCCTTGTGCCACACGCAAAACACCCTGCGAACGTTCTGCCTGCCGTTTTCGTCTGTATATCCCATAGTCGCAAATAAAGATCTATTGATAAGCGCCATTATTTCGTTGTTTGTCATATAATCCTCCCCGTCAGTCAATGACCGCCATTTTGTAAAGTTTTGTACGCATTTTGCCCATGTAGCCTGCTATAAGGCTCTGATACTCCTCATTTGTCGGCGGCGTGCCTGTTCCAAGCATATCAAACACCACCGATGCTTCACGGATATGGTGGTGCATATCAACAAAGCCGTTTTTGAAATAAAACTGCCTGCGCTTAACACGCTGCTCCAGATTATCGCACTCAACATCTGCTCTTTCGGCGGCGAGGAATATCCTCATTCCCTTGTAATGCTCTTTCAAAGCCTGCAAAGCCGCGCTGCCATAGCCCTGACCCCGAAGCCCGGGCATTATAGCAAAATAGAATATGTACGCCAAGTCACTGCGCGTTACCACATAAAAAAGCCCGACAACGCTTTCTCTATCATATATCGCTAGAAAATCTACATTCTGCCTGTCCGCGCGCTTTTCAAGCATCTTGAACGGGGCGCGCTCGTTTGAAGGGAACGCGCTCTCGTAAAGCTGCTTTATTTTTATATAGTCTCTTGATGTTTTGTTCGCTTTTTCAAGTCTTACGGTCATAAATACCTCGCTAGTTCTGATAGTTTATCTTCTCTTTCATTACAAGCTTATAGGAAACCACGCTGCTGCCGTCAAGGTCTTCCTTGTTCATATCTACCGCCGAGATCTGGTGATTATCGTATGAAGTATAGTAGTAAATGCCCTTGCTTGCATTGCAGCATGAGGTATATATGGTTATCTCATACTCGCCTTCTTTCAGCTCACAGCAGCCTCTTTGCTGGTCAACGCTGTTAAGGATATGGAAAAACTGGCTGACGCTTGAAATTTCATCGCTTTTTGAAAGTGAGTTCATCTTTACAAACGAAACTCTTACAAATCTTGACATTGACGACAGATCTCCCGGCAGACCCAAAGCGCCCATACCGCGGCTGTAAAGCTTCAGATCAAGCTTATCTGAAAATCTGTTTTCTGGTGATTTTGCTGAAAGCCCCATAAAATTGTTGAGATTGAAAAGCTGCTCATCAAACGGCGGATTATTCGTAAGCGTGCCTGTCGGGTTATCATAAACGAAAAAGCCGTCCCTCACGCTCTCTACCGTTATAGCCTCGTTTTCGTCTGCGATTATCCAGTGCAGCTGCGATGCAGGGTAATGTTCGCTGAAGCTTTCGTTCGTTATGCTGATGTTCTTCAGCAGCTTTCTTGCCTCTTGAACGGTAGCGCATTTACCGAGGATATACGGCAAAAATTCAAACTGCGCAAGGTTATCTTTGCCGTCTGTAACATCTCTGTACACTGCATTACCGACGAAATTAAGCCCTGCCATGCCAAGACCCTTTTCATTTATGCCGTCATAAAAAAGTGGGTATCCACCTGCGATATGCGCCATGCCGATAATAGCATAATGGCTGTTCATAGCCGGAAGATGACGAAGCCGGAACGGGAAATTGCGCGGAACTACGGTAACTTCCTCGCCGTAGGAGCACTCATAGTCAAGCGTTCTGCCAAAGTAAAAGTCATTTGTTTTATACGTTGCTGCCGTACACATAATATCACCTCATAAGAATTTTATGTTAATACTATTGTAGCACAATCTATCAAAAACTTCAAGCACAAAAAAGGGCACAAAATTGTGCCCCTTCTGCTCACTTGACTTCTATGCGTTTTATCTCCTGCTCCTTAGACTTTTTCGGCAGCGTAAGTTTTAGCACGCCGTTGGTGTACTCGGCATCTATAGCGCTTTCATCAACGTTTGAAATGTCAAAACTCCTGCAATATGAGCTGCAGCTTCTCTCACGCCTGATATATTCGCCTTGGTCATTCTTCTCATCATTCTCGCAGTTTCTCTGAGCGCACAGTGTAAGGGTATTTCCGTTTACGTCTATCTTGATGTCGTTTTTGTCAAAGCCGGGCATCTCGCACTCCAGCAGATAGCTGTTTCCATCATCACGAATATCAGTTCTGCAATTGTGAGTACCTCTGAAACCTCTGAAAAAGTCGTTTTCAAAGTCGCGGAAAGGATCCCAGAAATCATTTCTTTCAAACGGTGTAAGTCCAAACATAACAATACCTCCAAAAAATATTATTTATAGTATTGTATTATTTTTACTTATTATTCGTGACAATACAAAAAGAGCCGACTATTCATCGACTCTTTCACATCTTACTGTTACGCGCGCCATGCCGGAATAATTGCAGGTAAACAAACTAAGATCCCAGTCAGAAGAAGTCATTTCTTCCACCGCAGTTGCTCCAAGCGTTTCGACCAGTCCGACTTTGTAATGCATCTCGTTGCCAAGAACATCTATAAAGATGACATCATCACCGACCTGCAAACTGCCGATATCACGAAAATGCGAACTATAATTGTGCGCGCAGATAACAAGATCATTACTGTAATAAGACCCTGAATATCTGCACGGCGAGATATTCATTCTTGTATAATCCCAGTCGTCAGCAACAGGCAGCTCTATCTCCAGCGGCGGCATCACCAAAGTGCCGATATACAGGTAACCGTCAACCTCAACTGTAGCCATCGGCGTATTGGGGTCTATATAACTTTCGTCAGGCTCACTTTCAAAAACATCGGGCAGAACTTCGCTGCTACCGGTTGTTTCTTCATCGATTTTTGAAGACATAGCCTGCCTTTGCTCGTCCATTTTGCTTAAAACGTCAGCCGAGGCAGATGAAGCCCTATAATCCTCACTAACATTATATGCCGTCAGCGCACAGCCGGCGGCAATAAGTACAATACCTGAAACTATAAAAATGTTACGTTTAATCGGCGACATTATCATCACTCAAACGCCATGAGATTATACCTATGAGCAAAAGCACACAGCCTGATGCCAGCAGTATCGGAACAGGCCACCAAAGCTGACCTGTCTGCGGCAGGAAAGGAGTATTGTTATTGTTAGTTCCCCCACCATTGCCCGTGCCGGACGGCGGCAGCGGCTTATCATTGTTGGAATTATCATCAGAGGTTGATGTATCATCGGGCTTGGACGAATCATCAGGTACAGACGAATCATCGGGTTTGGACGAATCATCAGGTTCAGAAGAATCACCGGGGGGCGGAACGTCCTCGTCGCCCTTGTTGGTTATGGTAAACTCTGTATCTTCAAGAGAAACAGAAACGGTATATCCTTCGGGAACTTCGATCTCAACAACTGACCAATCGGCAGCAGCTTCAAGCTCTTCCCAGGTGTACGCCCAATCATTGGCAGCTGAAAGCACCTGTTCATCGTACTTTTCGCCGTCTTTGAGAAGCTGCACAGTAACGCTTTCGGGGCGGTCAGCAGAATCTCCATCGTCCCAGACTTTTTTGACAGTGCGTGAAACAGGCTCGGGCGGCAAAACAAGTCTGTCATACTTAACAGAAGCTACAACATCTTTTACAAGCGCGCCCTCCATATCGTGACCGGGTATTCTTATAAGCGCAGGTTTCGGCGTATAAAGTATGCCGCTGACCTCAACAGAAGAACCCACCACAAGATAAATGCCTGCATCGAGGTCTGTAAACTTAGCCTCGCCTAGGGCATTTGAGCCTACCTCATCTATATTTTCTGTAAAGCCGGTCTCGACATACGAAGCAAGTGTAGAAGCCAGGATACTTACATTCTCACTGCTGGAAAGGTCGCCGACTTCGACCGGCAGGTCTGCAAAATCGCCAAAAAGCTTGCCATCGGGTTCGAGGGCATAATATAGCTCAAACTGAGAGCCCTCAATAGCGCCCGATTCAGCGGTGATAAAATCTACTGTAAGGGAATAGCCCTGCTCATCTGCTAAGGCTGTAAAGCCGCTGCCGAAGCAGAAAAACGCAGTAAGCATAGCCGAAATAAGTATAGAAATACGACGAAGCACTAAGATCACCTCATTTTTTTCGTGCGGCGCGTGAACACGACCACCGAAAGAATAAGTACGGGAATTTCAAGTATAAGAACAACTTTCCAGCAGTCAATGAACATAGCGCCCGACTGTATGGCAAGTTTTTCTTCAATTTCGGGAATGAAAATACGTTCACCGTGGATAAGAAGCCTATGAGAATTTATACCATACGGTGTGCAGGTAATAAGCGTGCAAAGGTCTTTTCCCTGCTGGATAGTAAGCGAATACAGGTCGGAGGGCAGCACCGTTTCGATGTTGTATATCCGGTAGGTGTACGCCTCATCGAGCACGTGCATGGTAAATGTGTCGCCGACCTCCAGCATATCAAGGTTGGTAAACAGCATAGCCGACGGCAGCCCCCTGTGCCCCGAGATAAGCGCATGAACGCTCTCACCTGCGATGGGGAAAGACGACCCCTCGATATGCCCTGCGCCCACCTGCAAGACCGCCTCGCTTGTGCCGTGGTAAACGGGGAGCGAAATATCGGCAACAGGAATGCTTATGTAACCGATGATGCCCGTGCCGGTAACGTCAAGAATTGAGTTATACTCGGCGAGCTGGCTGTCGGTCAAGTCCATAAGATTCACGGGTGAAACGGCAAGTGCGGCGTTATAGCGCTCTGCCTTTTCGAGAATATCAGAGTAATCCTCCTCCGAGATAGTTTCAACGGTAGCGACATAATTATATATGGCGCGGCGTTGTTTTGTGCTGTTGAAATAGTTGCTTATAGTTGGATAAAGCAGCAGGGACAGCCCTATTATCAGCGTAATAACTGCCAGAATTGAAATTATACGCTGTTTCATATATAGGACTCTCCTTACTGCCGGAGCTTAGAGCCCCGGCATGATAGGTTTACGCAAAAGCGTTATTATTTAGTGGTCTTCTTCTTTTTGGAAAGTGCGAACAGAACCAATGCAAGGGCAACAACGCAGCCGCCTGCTATGTAGTAAATGTACACACCTATGCCACCGGTCGAAGGTAAGTTTTCATAAAGGAAGTTTGCAACGATAATTTCGGCGCTTCCGTCTGCATCAACCACACCATCTTTCGGTTCAATAAGCTGAGTAAATTGATTTATACTGAATGATTTTCCGTCATCTACAGTATGATCAACTGTTGCACTATCTAATTTACCATTATATTCTGTACCAGTTTTATCAGCTGTTAATGTAACGGTAAAAGGTACAATCTTAGCATAAAGATCATCATTAGGTGTTTCAGTTTCAACTATTGTATATGTTACACCAACATCAAGACCTGAAATATTCAAAGCTCCTTTTTCTAAAGAAGTTATATTGTAGAACGTTCCATCTAAATCCGTGTTACCTTTATAAGACGAATACCCTGTTTCAATCCATGTGGGATCAAATGTCTCACCTTCTGCGCCTGTTATCTTCTCCCAGCTGTTTATAGTATAATATCCAGACTTAAAGGAAGCAGGTAAATTTTCTGGCGTCGTAGGTGCTTCTACAAATTTAAATTTTGCTATAAACCAAGTTGTAGAAGCTGTAGTAGGGTCTTCACTAGGTTTTACTAATGCAAATTTAGCATCAGCAAGACCAGCTGCCTCTGTACTATTTGTATCAATAAACTTAGCAGCATCAACTTTATCAATATTTAAGCCAAAAACATAAACAGTAGCTTCTTCCTTAGTAGTTTCGTCCTTATCTGTATAACTTTGCGGGTTATCGGAATATTCAAGCTGTGCTGTATTTTTATTACCGTTTAAATTAGTAATCTTTGTGTTATCATTATCTACATCAGCATGATTTACTACTGCATTTTCATTGACTTTAGCAGTGTATGTAACATATATCTGAGAGGATTTATAAGTTGTTCCACTAGGATTATAACCAAGAGTATATGTATCATCAATCAAAATTTCTTTAAGACAAGGGAATTTTATTGTTAATGTTCTTGTCGCTGCATCGTAATTATCATCATAGGCATAAGAAACATTATGAGTATGTGTACCATTAGTTTTAACGTCTTCTACATCGATATCATAAAGAGTATCCTCATCCCAAGTCTTAGTCTTGTCATTCCAAACGCCTTTAACTTGTACATTTACATATGTATCCGCACTAATTTCATTAAGGGTCAAACCTGCGCTCAAAATATCAGTGAAAGTATATTGATAACCAAGAGTATAGTAGTCATAGTTGCTGGGCAAAGTACCTGTGAGTTTGAATTCTACATCATCTCCAACGCCTGCAACAGTAGTAACACTGTCTCCATCAGCACCAACAATTTTCTTGTCAAGTGTAGGTTCATCTTCCTTAAGCACCTGAGTGATATTATCTGCTACAAAAATCATACGGGCAGAATATGATTCGCCGAAATCAGAAGCATTATCAATTCCTGTCATATCCAATACCATATAATAACCAGCAGGAACTTTCATCTGATAAACATCAGTTACATCATCTGAATCATTGTCAACCCATTTGCCGTTTTTATCATAGCACTGAGTAATAAAATTGCCTTCTTTATAATCTTCGCCATAACCACCAAGAATATCAGTAAAAGCCTGAAGCCATTCACGATCCGGGTGAGCTGCTATTACATCGGCAACTTCTACAGCAAGCTTATCAAAATTGACATTATCAAGACTATGGGGTGAGCCAGTATAGAATCTATCTGCAAGCGTATTCTCTGTAGCACCTGAAAATTTTTCATACTTTAAACCTGTATCGGTATTATTTCCGTCAAATCCGTGGAAATCCGTAAAAGCAGAAGCATAATCGCCTGTTGTAGGGGGCGTAGCAAGAGCATATACAAATTTAACTATATTTTCTTTCCAGCCTGACGAATTTACATCGCCAAAAGCATTACCCCATTTAATATCAGTGAGTGGTATTGCTGTATTATCATTTCCGGGATTAGTATAACTTGAAGTAGTTTTATTAACGGTACCGGTAAAGATCTGGTATGCACCAAATTCTGCATCAGTATCAGCAACATGATAACCATCAGGTTTAGTCAGCGTAATTGTATATCCATCATCTGTCGGACCTTCAAGAGTATTCTGACCCTTATGGTGGTTATGATCCGCCGCCGACGCCGATATTACCGAAGTCATAAGCAACGCTGTAGCTGCTGCGACGCTCAGCACTTTCTTCAAAATATTTTTCATGTACAAAATCATTCCTTTCATGCAAATAAATTTACATAATAAATGTTCTGTACCCCCCCTGAAACATATGTTCGGGCAGGGCGCAAATTATTTAGTCCCACATCGTGGGCTTAGTCTATCGTCCCAAAACTTGGGAGCGGTAGCACGCAAAACAAAAGCTTGCCGACGACCTGATCGGTACTTACCATACCGATAACACTATTGCGCGAATCTATCGAGGTGCGCCTGTTATCCCCCAGAACGAAATAGCTTCCTTCCGGCACTGTGACAGGGAACTCAATATCGCACTCGCCGATGCTTTTTGCTTTAAGGTACGGCTCGTCAAGCTCAGCGCCATTGACATAGACCGTGCCGTCTTTGTCGATGTTGATCTCGTCGCCTCCCACGCCTATCACGCGCTTGCACAAGATACGACCGCCCATGTTGAATGCGCATATGTCGCCTTGTTTCAGCTCAGTGGTCTTGTGAGCCACGACTACATCTCCGTCAACAAGTGTGGAACTCATAGAGTTGCCGTATATTCTCATCACCGGGAAAACGTAGCTGATCATCAGCGTCATTACAGCCGCCGCCACCACAAGTGTTGTGAATACCCTTTTCAGCACCTGCCAGAGCCTTCGCTTCTTCTTCGGGGCAAGCTGACTGATAGTTTCCTCTAAAACCCTGTTTCTCTCGCGAAGCTGCTCCAGCTCCTGCTCGGGATCTATCGGGCTTTCGTTATCAGGCATTTGCATCATTCCCCTCTACCAAATGCTGAAATTTCGGCAATTCATATAGCCGTACACATTATACAACTAAATTTTTGCAATGTCAACCCCTTTCATCGTACTTTTTTATGATTTTCTTTGTTGCGCAGGAGCGCCCATGGGCAGGCACCCTTTGCACGTTGGTCAGCCTTTGCGGCAGTCCAAAATACATACAATTACTTATAATAATTATACAACTAAATCGTACAAATTTCAATACAAATTTAGTAGAATTTCAAACGACGATTTTGTACAAAATGTACAGCAAAAGAGCCTGCCTTGACAGACTCTTTCACTATTTGTTAAAATTATGCAGCAGGTGTGGTATCGGTAAGCTGTAAAATAACCAAGTGCGCCGATACGGGGGCTGTGCCGCCTGCGTTTGGCGTAATGGTAAGAGCCGTGGTATTAGCGGCAGGGTTGCTTACCGTCAGCGTTGAATTAGCCGCTGCGGTAACAAGCGCCGTGCCGACTATCTGCGAAGTACCGCTTGCTCTGCCAACAACGGTGTAGGGCAGCTCTGCGCCGTTCAGTGTAAGCACCAACTGACCGGCTTCTTCGACACTTACCACGAACTGAACGAAATAAGTTCCCGGGGCAACAAGGTTGAATGTCGTGTCAGAAGCACGGGTAATGGCAGTGCCGTCGGTCGCGCCCGTCTGCGGAAATGCTACTGCTGCGCCCGGGGCTACGGTCGTGGCGTTGTCGGTCGGCATAACTGCGTAGTAATCGGCATAGCCAAGCACCGTGCCTGCCGGACCTTGTGGACCTGTTGCACCCTGTGGTCCTGCCGGTCCTTGCGGACCTGTTGCGCCTGTTGCTCCCTGTGGACCTGCTGGTCCCTGAGGTCCTGTTGCGCCTGTCTCACCCTGTGGGCCTGCCGGGCCTTGCGGTCCTGTTGCGCCTGTCTCACCCTGTGGGCCTGCCGGTCCCTGCGGACCTGTTGCACCTGTTGCTCCCTGTGGGCCTGCCGGTCCCTGCGGACCTGTTGCGCCCTGAGGACCTGTCGCACCGGTAAGACCTATCTCACCCTGCGGTCCTTGTGGACCCTGAGGGCCTGTTGCTCCTATAGGTCCTTGAGGACCCTGAGGACCTTGCGCGCCCTGTATTCCCTGAGGGCCCTGAGGACCTTGCGCGCCGGCAGGGCAGTTTACGCACGGTGAGCATACCGGCTGCTGATAACAGCCGCAGCCGCTGCCGCCGCCGTACAAGCTCTGGTTCGCACCATCGGTAAAGTTGTATATTTTCATTGTGTTTCCTCCTATAATTATCTTTGCAGATGTCGTGGGACACTATATAATATGTATACGCCCCATGCAGTGACACAATATGTTCGATTATAACAATTTTGAACTCGGTGTTGAAAAAGTTATATGCAATTTGACCGTTGACAACTGATCGCGTTTGCAATATAATATAAATGTAAACAGCAAAGGCGCTGTGTTGAGTGAAAAACTCGCACAGCGCTTTTTTTGTTTTCATAATGTTCGGAAAAGCGGTACCCTCTTCCGTTCAATGCTCTTTTAATGGAGGTAGAACTTTATGACAGACGAAATTTTACAACAAGTCAAAGACGCTTTAGGCGGCGAAGTTTTCGGCGTATGGTTTTTGATAGCTGTCGCGTTGGTATTCTTTATGCAGGCAGGCTTTGCAATGGTCGAAACAGGTTTCACCAGAGCTAAGAACGCCGGTAACATCATCATGAAAAACCTTATGGACTTCTGTATCGGTACGGTAATGTTCATTCTCATCGGTGCAGGTCTGCTTATGGGCGAGGACGCTATGGGTCTTATCGGCAAGCCCGGTTTTGACATTTTTACAGCGTATGATAACTTTGATTTTTCAAACTTTGTATTCAACCTTGTATTCTGCGCAACGGCTGCCACGATAGTTTCGGGCGCTATGGCAGAGAGAACTAAATTCATATCTTACTGTATATATTCGGGCGTTATCAGCGCACTTATATATCCTATCGAGGCTCACTGGATATGGAACAGCGACGGCTGGCTCTATCAGCTCGGTTTCCACGATCTTTCGGGTTCGTGCGCTATACATATGGTAGGCGGTATATCCGCACTTGTAGGCGCTGCGATACTCGGACCCAGAATAGGCAAATTCACTAAGACCGCTGACGGCAAGATAAAGGTAAACGCTATACCCGGTCACAACCTGACTATCGGCGCACTCGGTGTGTTCATACTGTGGTTTGGCTGGTACGGTTTCAACCCTGCTGCGGCTTCTTCTATAGAAATGATGGGAACTATCTTCCTTACAACTACTATAGCCCCTGCCGTTGCAACGGTTACTTGTATGATATTCACCTGGCTGAAATACGGCAAGCCCGATGTTTCCATGTGTCTTAACGCATCGCTTGCAGGTCTGGTTGCAATAACCGCAGGCTGCGACGTTGTAGACGCGGCAGGCGCGCTTGTAATAGGTATAGTTTCCGGTCTGCTCGTATGCTTCGGCATCTGGCTGCTCGACTATGTACTTCACATAGACGACCCTGTCGGCGCTGTTGCGGTACACATGATGAACGGTATATGGGGAACACTTGCGGTAGGTCTTTTCGCTACCGATACTGCCCCCGGCTTTGCAGTAGCACAGGCAGGCGGAGCAAGCGGCATAGCTTGTGAAGGTCTTTTCTACGGCGGCGGACTCGAGCTCCTCGGCAAACAGGCGCTTGGCGTTGTTTCCGTAGGCGCTTGGACTGCGATAATGATAGCGATAGTATTCTTCATTATAAAATCGACTATAGGTCTTAGGGCATCTGCCGAAGAAGAGATCATCGGTCTTGATGCAATGGAACACAATCTTCCCTCCTCTTATGCTGACTTCATGCCGTCTATCGAGTCTGTAAAGGCTACCGACAAGGAAGCGGCAGAGGCAGGCATAGAAGCTCCCGAATCTCCGATACCGGCGGCTATGACCGCACCCGTTGAGGCTGTTCCTAAGGACGCTATAACAGGCAAGGCTAAGATGACAAAGGTAAGCATCATATGCAAGCAGAACAAGCTGGAGGCTTTGCAGCGCGCACTTATGGAAGTCGGCGTAAAGGGCATCACAGTCACACAGGTTCTGGGCTATGGTACTCAGAAGGGTCACGACACCTACTACAGAGGCGTAAAGAATTCTCAGTCTACGCTGCTGCCTAAGGTAAAGGTAGAGGCTGTAGTTTCCAAAGTACCTGTTACTAAGGTCATCAATGCCGCTAAGCAGGCGCTTTACACGGGCAACATCGGCGACGGCAAGATGTTCGTATATGATGTTGAGAACGTTGTTAAGGTGCGCACCGGCGAAGAAGGCTTCGATGCTTTGCAGGGCGAGGACTACTAAACTTATTAAATTCGCTTACGACTATTGTGTGTTTATATATTCTGCGAGGGTAATGGGCGGTCAGCTTTTTGACCGCCCATTGCCTTTTTGCATATAAATCGGAATTTTGTCCGCTATACCTACCTTGCTATTGGGGGAGACCCTTTTAAAAAAGGGTCTTCCCCCAAGCCCCCTCACTAAAACTTCTATATTTTTGGCGAGGGGTAATTATACTGTATAATATACGTAGAATTTACGGTCTATAGCAGATTAAAAAAATAAATTACCCCTCGCCAAAAACAATGGAAAAGTCTTTGGAAAGGGGTATGGGGAAAAGCCTTTCTTCAGAAAGGTTTTCCCCAAAAGAAAAATAGGTAAGGCGGACAAAATTCTGATTTATTACGAACAGCAATCACACGGCGCTAATGCCTCTTTATCATAGTCAATGCCGTTTCGCTCATAGTAATCCTGCAACGCTTTTTTGATAGCTTCCTCCGCGAGGACGGAACAGTGCAGCTTATGCACGGGCAGACCGTCAAGCGCCTCTGCTACCGCCTTGTTCGTCAGCTGCAAAGCCTCAGAAACTGGCTTGCCTTTGATAAGCTCTGTAGCCATAGAACTTGATGCGATCGCACTGCCGCAGCCGAAAGTTTCAAACTTCACGTCCTCTATAATATCATTGTTTATTTTCAGATAGATCTTCATAATGTCGCCGCATTTGGCGTTGCCTACCTCGCCTACCCCGTCGGCATCTTCTATAATACCAACGTTTCTCGGGTTGCGAAAATGATCCATTACCTTTTCACTGTAAAGTGCCATATCAATACCTCATTTCAAAACAAATTCTTTTTTGCCGCTTGCTAAGTCGCGCCACACGGGCGATATGCTGCGCAGATATTCTACCGTTTCTTTCACGCTTTTTATCGTGTAGTCTATTTCATCATCGGTGGTCTCCTCCGAAAGCGATAGCCTCAGAGAGCCGTGTGCCACCTCGTGAGGTCTGCCGATAGCCAGAAGAACATGGCTGGGGTCTAGCGAGCCGGAAGTACACGCAGAGCCCGAAGAGACGCATATGCCCTTGTCGTCAAGCAAAAGCAGCAGCGACTCGCCCTCTATCCCCTCAAAGCAGAAATTCACATTTGACGGCAGCCGTTTTTCTCTGTCGCCGTTGAGAATGCAGTGTGGTATCTCTGATATGCCGTCAATAAGCCTGTCGCGCAGCGCCGAAAGCTTTGCAGCGTTTTCATCAATACTTTTGCAAGCTTCTTCAAACGCCGCCGCCATGCCCATTATTGCAGGTATATTCTCGGTGCCGGCACGCTTGCCGCGCTCCTGCGCACCACCCTCAATAATAGATGTAATAGCAATGCCCTTTCTGACATACAGCGCGCCTATGCCTTTCGGACCGTGAAACTTGTGCGCCGAGAGCGAGAGCATATCAATATTCTGCTGTTTGACATCTATATGGATATGCCCTGCCGCCTGCACCGCATCTGTATGGAAAATAACGCCCTTTTCACGGCACACCGCGCCTATCTCTGCAATAGGCTGTATAGTTCCGATCTCGTTGTTTGCGTACATTATCGTAACAAGGCAGGTGTCATCGCGGATATTATCCATTACCTGCTGCGGAGTTATCAAGCCTTTCTCGCCGACATCAAGCAGGGTTATTTCAAATCCCTGTTTCTTTAGTTTTTCAAGAGTATGCAAAACGGCGTGATGTTCAAAAGCAGTAGATATAATGTGCTTTTTGCCTTGCTTTTCACCTATTGCCGCTGCTGAGATGATAGCCTGATTGTCTGCCTCGCTGCCGCCCGAAGTAAAGGTAATCTCTCTCGGTTCGCAGCCCAGAAGAACAGCCACCCTGCTCCTTGCATCGCCCAGCGCCTCAGCTGCTCTCTGCCCTGCCGTGTGCAGGCTGGAGGGGTTGCCGAACGTTATATCAAAATACGGCATCATAGCTTCAATTGCCGCCCTTGACATTTTAGTTGTCGCCGCATTGTCAAGGTATATTTGCCTGTCCATATCTATCAGTTCCTTTCATATATAATATATACCTATTTAGTAGGTATATTTATTATAACGCAAAAATAATGCCTTGTCAATAGTTTCTTTAAAAAACTTACGGGCAAGGCAAGGTTTATTATTCTTCCGAAAGCGATCTATAAAACGAGTAATCAACAAAACCGTGCATTTTCTTTGCCCCATTGCTTACAAGCTCTTTTATCATAAGGCAGTCGGGGTGCGGCAGATGTATCTTCTCACCTGCTTCAATCCCGAATTTATAGCTCGGCTCAAATCCGCGAGATACATAGTTCTTCGGGTCGCCCTCCACAAGAACGGCTTTAAAGCCCATTTCTTTCGCTTTTTCAAAGCCGTATTCTATAAGCTCTTTTGAGATATGCCTGCGCTGCATATCCGCCCTGACAGCCGCAGGGGTCAGTATCAACAGCTCATTTTCATATCTTCCCTCAATGTGAAAGCGTGAAAACATTACATATCCTATTATCTCGTCATTGCCGTTTGTCATGATAAGCTCAAGCTGTGGGATATAGTATTTCTTTGAACGTATCTCCTCTACAAGACTTCTGACCGTTTTGCCCTCCTCGGGACTGACACACAACGCAAAGACATTCTCTACCATATCCAGCGATGAGGACAGGTACTTTTCCTCCATAGGTTTGATCATTCTGTCCATGTTTATTCCTCATTTATCAGGTATTTTTATCAACCTGATGAAATGTTTTCAGATTGCCATTCTTCAGATTTCGCTCGGCAAGTATCTTTTCAACGTCAGCCCATGCAAGCCCCTGATCAGCGCACAGCACCATGACGTGATACAAAAGGTCGTTTATCTCATTTGCGAGTTCTTCGTTATTGCCGTTTTTTGCGGCTATTACTGTTTCAGTCGCTTCCTCGCCGACCTTCTTGCATATCTTGTCAACGCCCTTTTCAAACAGGTACGCAGTATAAGAATTTTCCGCGGCAGTACCGTTTTCATACTCCTTTTTTCTCTGAGATATCACTTCAAATATTTCGTCATATACCGTCATATTATTTATCCTCTCTGTTATACATTTCGTTGAAAAAGCAGCTGTAGCTGCCGGTATGGCAAGCCGCTCCCGTCTGCTCTACATTAAGAAGCAGCGTGTCGTTGTCACAGTCGCTGTATATCGAGATGACCTTTTGCAGGTGTCCCGAAGTCGCGCCCTTGTTCCAAAGCTCCTTACGTGATCTGCTCCAGTACCAAGTATAGCCCGTTTCAAGAGTT
Organism: uncultured Clostridia bacterium; assembly: GCA_947624375.1. Taxonomy (GTDB): domain Bacteria; phylum Bacillota; class Clostridia; order Oscillospirales; family Ruminococcaceae; genus UBA7477. The sequence continues at coordinate 154,602 of CANQKD010000001.1, forward strand.
TTTTTAAGACTCTCGCGGTTCATATAAGCCAGCATCAGCACCGTTTTGGTGTTCACGTCAAAGGCTATTGCAGGTATCAGCTGCGACTTTTCAAAGTATCTGTCAAGATCGCTTATATCTATTTTTACCATGATGCTTCCTTTCGGTATTACCTAACTATTATACCCTTTGAGCGGCAGTCGGTCTTTACATCGCTTACTGTAAGCTCTTTAAAATGGAACAGTGAAGCCGCCAGAGCCGCAGAACAGTCGGTCTGCAAAAAAGCGTCTGCAAAATCGGAAAGCTTTCCTGCGCCGCCGCTTGCTATAACGGGTATTTTTACAGCGTTCACGACTTCTTTCAGCATGGGTATATCAAAGCCGCCGCGAACACCGTCGGTATCGATAGAATTGAGACATATCTCCCCTGCGCCAAGCTGCTCGGCTTTTTTCACCCAGTCGATAAGGTCAAGCTGCATATCTATCCTGCCGCCGTTTATAAATACAGTCCAGCCGTCCGACTTTGTTTTTTTAGCGTCAACGCCAAGGCATATACACTGGCTGCCGAAAATATCCGCGCCATCTTTGATAAGCTGAGGGTTCTGCACCGCCTGAGAGTTTACAGAGACCTTGTCCGCGCCTGCTCTGAGAGCCTCGCGAATATCATCTACCGTCTTTATGCCGCCGCCGACAGTAAGCGGAACGAACACCCTTTTAGCCGTTTCACGCACGACATCTAAAAATACTCCCCTGCCCTCGTGAGATGCGGTTATATCATAAAAAACTATCTCGTCAGCGCCCTGACTGTTGTATTCTTCGGCACATTCAACTGGGTCGCCTACCTCGCGTATGCCCTGAAAATTTACGCCCTTAACTACCTTTCCGTCACGAACGTCAAGACAGGGTATTATTCTTTTTGCAAGCATACTATACCTCCTTGCATATCTTGGCGAAGCTTTTCAGCATTGCAAGCCCCGTATCGCCCGATTTTTCGGGGTGGAACTGCGCACCGTAAACATATTTGCCGTCATAAACCAGTGCCGGCACTTTTCCGCCGTACTCACAGTATGCGGCAATGCTGTCATCATCGCAAAACGCCTTATATGAATGTACAAAATACACATAGCTTTCATCGCCGATATTTTCAAGCATGGGGCAAATATTTTGCTTTTCAAGCTTGTTCCAGCCCATGTGCGGCACAACAAGGTCGGGCGCGACTATCTTGTCTACATAGCCGTGTATCAGCCCGAGCCCCTCATGCTCGCCGAACTCATAGCTTTTATCAAACAACAGCTGCATACCAAGGCATATACCCAGAAGCGGCTTTTTTGTGCTCTGCTCTTTTATGATATCCGCGAGACCGCTCTCTTGCAGTTTTTCCATAGCAAAGCCGAACGCTCCCACGCCCGGCAGTATCATGCCGTCTGCGGTTGCTATCTCGCTTTTGTCAGATGTCAGTTTTGCATCAATACCGAGGTGCTCCAGCGCATTTTTTACGGAAAAAATATTGCCTGCCCCGTAATCTATTATAGCTATCATAGGTCATCAGCCTTTCAAAAGTTTACAGTACGCCCTTTGTGGAAAGAAGCTCTCCGCCGCTCAGACATATGGCATTTTTTAAAGCGTGGGCAAACGATTTGAACAGCGCCTCGGTCATGTGGTGAGCGTTCTTGCCGTATACTTCTTTAAGATGCAGAGTTATGCCAGCATTGAAAGCCAGCGCGCGGAAAAACTCCTCCGTCATGCAGGTATCATATTCACCTATGCGTTCTTCTGTAAACGCCGCATCAAACACAAGGAACGGTCTGCCGCTTATGTCCATAGAGCACATTGCGAGAGCCTCATCCATAGGTATAAACGCCGTGCCGTATCTTTCAATGCCGCTTTTATCGCCAAGAGCTTTTGCCAGCGCCTGACCTATAACAATGCCCGTATCTTCCACCGAGTGGTGGCAGTCAACGTTCAAGTCTCCTTTGCAGCTTACTTTAAGCGAAATACCGCTGTGCATTGAAAGAGCAGTAAGCATATGGTCAAAAAAGCCTATGCCTGTGTCTATCTCGCAAACGCCGCCGCTATCGAGGTCAACAAAAACGTTTATATCCGTTTCTTTGGTCTTGCGGCTTATCTGAGCTGTTCTCATAATGTTCATCCTTTCAGTATGTCTTTCAGCGCGCAGAACAGCTTGTCCATCTGCCCGCGCGTGCCTACAGTTATTCTGAGATAATCTGAAATACGCTGTTTATCCCAGTATCGCACATATATTTTTCTCTCTTTAAGAGCTTCAAATATATCCCGTGCCTTTGCCGTCTTGTGCTTTGCAAACAAGAAGTTGCTCTTTGAATCGGTAAGTTCAAAGCCTAGCTCTTTCAGCTTTTCCTTGCTGTATTCTCTGATATCGATTATCTCGCCGCAGCACTTTTGAAAATACTCTTCGTCCTGCACAGCAGCCCTGCCGCAAAGAAGCGTTAAAGTATTCATCGTATACGAGTTGACGGAAAACTTCACATCATTCATATATTTTATAAGAATCTCGCTGCCTATCGCAAAGCCTATTCTCACGCCTGCCATCGAGCGCGATTTTGAAAACGTCTGCACCACTAGCAGGTTATCATATTTTTCTGTAAGCCTAAGACAGCTTTCGCCGCCGAAGTCTATATACGCTTCATCTATAATTACCACCGAAGATGGATTAGCTTTTACCACATCTTCTATCATCTCAACGCTTTCGCAAATGCCTGTGGGAGCGTTGGGGTTCGGGAAAACTATACCGCCGTTTGGCTGCTTGTAATCGTCGGGATCTATAGTAAAATCACCGCGCAGAGGGCAGGTCTTGTACGGTATTTTGTACACGTCCGCCCACACATCATAAAAAGAATACGTAACATCGGGGAAAAGTATCGGCTTATCGCTGTTAAAAAACGTCATAAACGCCATAGAGAGCACATCGTCAGAGCCGACACCCACAAACACCTGCGACCGCTTTACACCGTATCTCTCAGCGATAGCAGTTATCAAAGCCGCGCAGTCAGGCTGTGGGTAAAGGCGCAGTCTGTCAATATCAAAATCATCTAGTATCTTCTTTACACCCGGCGAGGGCGGAAAGGGATTTTCATTTGTGTTGAGCTTTATAACTCCGCTCTCCTGCGGCTGTTCGCCCGGCGTGTAAGGCACTGCCCTGCGCACGTTTTGTTCCCAGTTTGCCATATGTTTCACTCTTTCTTAAGTTTCAAATCTTACTTTAATAGAATTTGCGTGCGCTGTAAGACCCTCTTTTTCGGCAACGCAGACTATATCGTCCTTTGCCTCGCGCAGAGCCTGCTCGGTGTAGTATATAAAGCTTGATCGCTTTTCAAAGCTGTTTACACCGAGCGGTGAGAAAAACCTTGCCGTGCCGCTGGTAGGCAGAACGTGGTTAGGTCCTGCATAGTAGTCGCCGAGAGGCTCGGGGGCGTAGTTTCCCAAAAACATAGAACCTGCGTTGTTTATCCTGCCGACGTACTCCAGAGGGTCTTTGAAAAGTATCTCAATATGCTCGGGCGCTATGCGGTTTGCCATTTCAATCGCCTGCTCCTTGTCGGTGCATACTATCACCGCGCCGTAATCGTCAAGCGACTTCTTTATAATATCTTTTCTTGAAAGTTTCTCCATCTGCTTTTCAAGCTGCGCAAAGATCTTTTCAACGCTGTCTTTGTCGGTAGTTACCAAAACGGAAGAAGCCAGCACATCATGCTCCGCCTGCGACATAAGATCGGCTGCTATGTATGCAGGGTCGGTAGTGCCGTCAGAGAGCACAAGTATCTCGCTGGGGCCTGCAATCATATCGATATCCACCGTGCCGTAAAGCAGCTTTTTCGCGGTCGCAACGTATATATTTCCCGGTCCTACTATCTTGTCAACTTTCGGTATTTCTTCAGTGCCAAAGGCAAGAGCCGCTATAGCCTGCGCGCCGCCCGAGAGAAATATCCTGTCAACGCCGCAAAGAGCCGCCGCGACCAGAATATCTTTGTTCGGCGTGCCGTCTTTCAAAGGCGGTGTCACCATGATTATCTCTTTGACGCCTGCTATTTTTGCAGGTACGGCGTTCATCAGCACCGATGATGGATAAGCCGCCGTGCCGCCGGGAACATACAGACCCACCCTTTCAAGACCTCTCACCCTCTGACCGAGGATAACGCCGTTGTCTTTTGTATTAACGAATGACTGCGATTTCTGCCTCTCGTGAAAGTTCCTGATATTCTCTATACAGTTTAAAAGCGCATCGGTGAACACGCTGTCAGCCTCTGTAAGAGCGTCGTTTATAACATCTCTCGGCACTTCATAATACTGCGGAAGTTTGCCGTCAAACTTTTCTGTATAGGCTTTAACTGCGCTGTCGCCGCCTTTTCTTACCGTGTCGATTATCTCGCTTACCGTTTCCGTTACCTTTTTATCGGTCTCAACATGACGTTTATCAAGCTCTGCGAAAAACTCGTACTCGTCCTTGCCGTTTGCATATATGACTTTCATTTTACTACCCCTTTATATATTTGCTTTTATAAGTTTTACAAGGTCTTCTATCTCCTGCTGGCGAAGTTTTAAGCTTACGGTATTTACTATAAACCTTGCCGATATAGGCGCTATCTCGCGAACAACTTCAAGACCGTTTTCTTTAAGCGTTGTGCCCGTTTCAACAATATCGACTATGCCGTCAGCAAGTTCGAGAAGCGGTGCAAGCTCCACCGAGCCTTCTATCTTTACTATCTCAACGTCCATGCCTATGCTCTCAAAATAATTTCTCGCAACGTTGGGATATTTTGAAGCAATGGTCTTTATATCATATCCGCCGAAGAAGTCAGCGCCTTTTTTGGTTGCCAGCGCAAAGCGGCATTTGCCGAAGCCCAGATCTACCAGTTCAAAATACTTGCCCTGCATTTCCATAATGGTGTCTTTGCCTACAACGCCTGCATCGCACACACCGTGTTCAACATATGTAATAACATCGTTCGCTTTGGCAAGCACAACTTCGATATTCGCGCCGCCTATGGGAAGTATCAGCTTTCTTCCCTTTTCATGCACGCTGGAGCAGTCATAGCCTATCCTTTCAAAAACGGCAACGGTATCTTTTTCAAGCCTGCCCTTTGTAAGAGCTATCCTCAGCGGTCTATTCACGATACTCACCGTCCTTGTATTCAAGCTTCTTTACCCTATCGGATACAACATATATTTCTTTTATGCCCCTTGCCTTTGCGGCAGCAGCGGTCTCTTCAAAGCTGTCAAACACAGCATTTTCAGCGGCTGTGCCCTTTTCGGCAAGCTGCATAGTATAAGAAATAGCCTCGATGCAATAGCCGTGTTCGCCGTATACAACAGCTTCGGGAGCGGTCTGTACGGGAGAAAGACCCAGTTTTCTCACAAGCGCCGCAACAAGGTTTACATTAACCGCAAAGCCTGTCGCAGGGGCGTTCATGCCAAATTCCGAGAGCAGCCTGTTGTATCTGCCGCCCTGCAATACCGCCTCGCCAACGCCGCTGAGATACCCTTTGAAAACTATTCCCGTGTAGTAGTCTGTGCGGTTGACTATGCCCAGGTCTACCGACAGCCGATCGCCCAGATCAAGCTTTTGCAGACTTGTATAGAAAGCTTTCAGGTTATCGAGTATCTCGCGGGTTTTATCGTTTGAGGCAAGCTTTGCGGCCTTGTCAAACACCTCTACTCCGCCAAACAGCGCAGGCAGCTTTTTAAGTGCCTCGGTAACGGGCGTATCGCCTATGCTGTCAAGCAGGTCATTGAGCGCAGGATAATTCTTCGCCTCTATAAGATAACGAATATCCTCAGCAACGCCCTCTGACACGCCAAGCATTGAAACAAGCTCTTTGAAATAGCCAACGTCGCCTATCTCCAGGCGAAAATCAGTGCCCTCATATTCTTTCAAAGCCTTTACGGCTATGCTCATAACTTCAAAATCTGCTCTTTTGTATTCCGAGCCGATAAGCTCTATTCCCGACTGTACTATCTCATCGCTTCTGCCTTTGAGCAGCTTGTTGTTCTCATACACCGTCTGAACGTAAAACAGCCGCAGCGGCATAGGCACATCACGCAGTCTTGTTGCTGCAAGGCGCGCTATAGGTATCGTGCAGTCGGGGCGAAGAGTTATCAGCCTGCCCTTTGCATCGGTAAGTTTATACAGCGCCTCCTGCGAATACTTCCTCGAGCCGTCGTTGAACACATCGTAAAACTCTATACCCGGCGTTATGACCTCGCTGTAGCCCATTCCGCCAAATATTTTTCTGTATCTGTTCTCAACATCACGCCGCGCAAGGCACTCATCAAAAAGCACATCTTTTGTACCCTCGGGGGTGATCAGTTCATATGTACGCATCAGATCTTCCTTTCAGATATTTTACCGTATTAAAGTATTACTATAGTATCATGATACTATGATAACATACGCAAGTGTACGCTGTCAATAGAAATATTGCACAAACATTTACAGCTTTACAAGCCTGCATTTTATCAGAAAAACGACATCTGGCTGTCTGCCGGTATATCTCCGAACGCTCCGCAGCTTGTAAGAGCATCTATAACACTCTTTGTCACTTTTGATCTCAGCTGGAAATCCTCTATAGAAACAAAATCTTTTATATTGCAGGCGGCATCGTAAACAAAGTCTGCTGCATTTCTGCCAACGCCCGATATCGCGCAGAAAGGCACGCGCAGTTTGCCGTCTTCTATCTTATATATAAATGAATGTGACTTGTGTATATCTATAGGCAGAAACTCAAAACCGCGGCTGAGCATTTCGTTCACCAGCATAAGGGTGTCAAGCGTATCTGCTTCGGTAGCGGAAAGATCGATCATGCCCCTCATATCGGATATTTTGTTTCTTACCGCAAACTTTCCTTTGCTTACCGTGTCATAGTCAAACGCCTCACCTTTTACGGTGAACATCGTGGCATAAAACGCCAGCGGCTCATGCACCTTGAACCAGCAAAGGCGTATTGATGCTATCATATAAGCGGCGGCGTGTGCTTTCGGGAACATATACTTTATTTTCAGGCATGAATCTATATACCACTCTGGCACACCGTGGTCGCGCATATTCTGCTTCATTTCCTCTGTCAGCTTTTTGACAGCCTGTCCTTTACGGGTTATCTCCATTATGCTGAACGCCAGCTTCGGCTCTAAGCCGTGATACAAAAGATACGTCATAATGCTGTCACGCGTGCCTATTACCGAGGAAATATCGCAAGTGCCGTTTGCTATAAGATCCTGCGCGTTGCCCGTCCACACGTCCGTTCCGTGCGAAAGACCCGATATCTGCAAAAGGTCGGAAAAATTCTTAGGTCCGGCTTCAAGCAGCATTTTTATAACGAATCTCGTGCCCATTTCGGGTATGCCCAGAGTGCCGTTGGGGCTGAAGATATCCTCCTCGGTAACGCCCAGCGAATCGGTAGATGTAAACAGCTGGTACACCTTTTGATCTGACATAGGCACTGTTGTTATATCTTTACCCGTGAACATTTCAAGGTACTTATACATTGTCGGCACATCGTGACCCAGCTCATCAAGTTTGAGTATGGTATCATGCAGCGAATGGAAGTCAAAGTGCGTGGTCACCATATCAGACTCCGTCTTGTCGGCAGGGTGCTGAACGGGAGTAAAGTCGTAAACATCATATCCCGCAGGTATAACTACCATGCCGCCCGGGTGCTGGCTGGTAGTTCTCTTTATACCCGTGCAGCCGTTGACCAGTCTTTGCATCTCAGCTTCGGAAATATCACTGCCGCCCGAGGCAGGATTTTTGCTTTCGTAATACTTCTTTATATAGCCAAAAGCGGTCTTTTCCTTTACAAGGCTTATTGTACCTGCCTTGAATACGTGATCTTCGCCGAAAAGTTCTTCGGTATATCTATGCGCTTTTGCCTGATAATCGCCCGAGAAGTTAAGGTCTATATCGGGGGCTTTGTCGCCGTCAAAACCGAGAAACGTTTCAAACGGTATGTCGTGGCCGTCGCGCTGGAGCGGTTCGCCGCATTTGGGGCAGTTTTTGTCAGGCAGGTCAAAGCCCGAACCCACAGTGCCGTCGGTGATAAATTCGCTGTAGTGGCACTTTTTGCAGTAGTAATGCGGCACAAGCGGATTTACTTCCGATATTCCCGACATAGACGCCACGAACGAAGAACCTACCGAACCCCTCGAACCCACCTGATAACCGTTCTCATTTGAGTTTGCAACTATTTTTTGTGATATCATATACAGCACCGCAAAACCGTGCTTTATTATCGAGTCAAGCTCTCTTTTCAGCCGCTTGAACACTAGATCGGGTATATGCCCCTCAAAGCAGGCTGAAATATCTGCGTCCTCGCCCTCGGGTATATCTATAGTATCCGGGTCAACATCGCCGTATATAGAGCAGCAGCGTTTCCAGCATATTACCTGCAATTCGCGCACCGAGCCTTCTATATAAGGTGGGAACGTGCCGTTCGGGAAAGGTCTCAGGTCGGGGTCGCACATATCGGCTATCATGTTTGTGTTCTTTACAACTATCTCAAAAGCCTTTTCCTCGCCGAGATACGAAAATTCTTCCAGCATCTCTTCGGTAGTTTTGAAATACAGAGGCGGCTGATTATCGCAGTCTTCGGGGTACTTCACGCTTTGTATCATCGTGCGGAATATCGCATCTTTCTCATCAAGAAAATGCACATCACCCGTGGCGCATACCGGTATACCAAGTTCATCGCCCAGTTTAACTATAGTTCTGTTGAAGTCGCGCAGCTGTTCTTCGCTTGCGGCAGTGCCGTTTCTCAGCATGAAAGCATTGTTGCCTATAGGCTGTATTTCAAGATAATCATAGAACGATGCTATCTCACAAAGCTCACTCCAAGGCTTGCCTGCAACTACCGCCCTGAAAAGCTCTCCTGCCTCGCACGCGCTGCCTACTATAAGACCTTCGCGGTTTGCTGCAAGATCCGATTTGGGTATTCGAGGCACTTTCTTGAAATATTTGAGATTGGAATCAGATACAAGTTTGTACAGATTTTTAAGACCAACGTTATCTTTTACAAGAATTATCTGGTGGTAAGTAGCTTTCGGGGATATGTTTGCAACGTCAACAACGCCGCAAAGGCTGTTCAGCTTATCAAACGTTACCGCGTTTTCGCCGTATTCTTTAAGCAGCCGCGAGGACAGACTTGCAAAGATCTCACCGCAAACACGCGCATCATCGTTGGCGCGGTGGTGCTCAAAATCACCCAGTTTCAGATGCTGTGCCACCTTGTCAAGCGTGTGTTTTTTAAGCTCGGGAAGCATCATTCTTGACATGGCAAGGGTATCTATATAGGAATAATCAAAGCTTTCGCCGCTGCGTGCAATATACGAATTTATGAACGAAGTATCAAAAGAAGCGTTGTGAGCTATCAGCACGGGCGACTTGCCGCAAAACTCAAAAAAGCTGTCAAGAGCCTGCTTTTCGCTCGGCGCGCCCTTTACCATATCGTTTGTAATGCCGGTGAGCGCAGAAATATTTCCCGGTATATTTATGCCTTGATCTATAAAAGTATCAAAAGTTTCTGCCACTTCAAGACCACGCATTTTTACCGCGCCTATTTCTATAATTCGGCTCGTTGCAGCCGAAAGCCCCGTGGTCTCAATATCAAAAGCTATAAATTCATCGGTCAGTTTTCGGGTATCATTTCCCACAGAAACTTTTACATCATCATTTACCTGATACGCCTCGCAGCCAAACAGCAGCTTGAATTTTCCGCCGCTTTTGCGTATGGCATCACAGGCGCTCATAGCGGCAGGGTAGCCCTGGCACACGCCGTGATCAGTTATCGCAATAGCCCTGTGCCCCCATTCAAACGCCCTTTTTACAAGTTCATCGGCAGGCGTAACGGCATCCATAACAGACATATTGCTGTGGCAGTGAAGCTCAACTCTCTTTTGCTCGGCGTTGTCGCATTTCTTGCGGCGCTTAACTATCATAATATCTACAGGCGTAAAATACTCTTTGTGATCAAAGTCATCGTATTCAAGCTTTCCGCGCACTGCTATAGTTTTGTTTTTCAGCTTTTCCAGAGCCTCTTCAAGAGCCGCTTTGGTTATCTTTGTTTTGCTGTACTTGTTTACTTTCTCGCTTGCCATTACCTTTATCGTATGTGAGTTTGTGTAGTCGGTAAACATGATATTTGCTATCAGCATTTTCTTTTTCGTCTCACGCGTTTCAATGCTGAAAACATCACCGCAGACGGTATATACATCATCGGTAGGTCTTACCTCTGACATAGGCGTGAATTTTGCATCACCTGCTATAGCGCTGCCAAGCAAAACAGTAGCATCTTCACCCAAAATATTCTCATCTGCAAATTTTACAGAAACTGAAGAAAAACCGTTTTCTTTCTTTTCTTCCTCAGGCTGAGGCGCAGGCATGGGTATGCTTTCCAGCACCTCGCGGCGGTAACTGTCAAGAAATTCTTTGTCGCCGTTGAGCTCGCCCGTAAAATCAACTTCCATATCCAGCGAAAACAGTTCATATATAAGCTTTGGCAGCGCGGTATGTATGCCTGCATTTTCAAGCACCTTGTAACCGCCGTTTTTCAGCGTAATGCAAAGTCTGCCGTCTTTCATCTGCGCATCGGCATCATCAAAAAAGCCGTTTACGGCAGAAAAGCTGCGTTTTAAAAATTCGGTAATATCGCCAAAGTACGAAACATCAAAAAGTTCCGGGGCATACTCGGGGTACACCAGGCAGCTTCTTACACACAGCTGCTTCGCCAGTTTCTTTTGAAATTTCTCTATATCCGCATAAGGCACAAGAGCATCAAAAGCGGCTGATACAGCAAAGTATGTAAACTCTTTGTCTGTAATAAGCTTTATTACCCTGCCGCTTTCCATGCTCTTCGGGATTATATCGGCATATTCTTCAAAAAATTCTTTTATCGTTGACATTTATCTCACTTCTTCTTTATTATCTTTACAGCTTGTCTATCTCGCTCAGCAGCACTTGCAAGGCCTTATCCTCGCTTACAGTGCAAATCTTTTCGCCCTTGCTGAATATAACAGCGCAGCCGTCGCCGCCTGCAATGCCTATATCAGCCTCGCCTGCCTCGCCTATGCCGTTGACAACGCAGCCCATCACCGCAACGGTTATGTTCTTTTTGCAGCCGCGCAGAGCGTCTTCCACCTTGTTTGCAAGACCTATAAGGTCAATGCGCGTTCTGCCGCAGGTGGGGCAGGCAACTATTTTAACGCCCTCTCCCCTGTTCACGGCTGAAAGAATATCTTTCGCGGCATATATTTCTTTTACAGGGTCGTCGGTCAGCGAAACGCGAATGGTCTCGCCAATGCCGTCGGCAAGCAAAGAACCTATTCCCACCGCCGATTTTATAACGCCCATTCTCTCTGTTCCTGCCTCGGTAACGCCCAAGTGCAGAGGGTAATCACACACCTGCGCCATTTTTCTGTAAGCGGCTATCATATTCGGCACATCCGAGGTTTTTATAGAAATAACGATGTTTTCAAAATCGCAGTCTTCAAGTATCTTAACGTGCCTCATCGCGCTTTCAACAAGTGCATCGGGCGTAGGGTGACCGTATTTTGCTAAAATATCCTTTTCAAGAGAGCCGCCGTTCACGCCTATTCTTATAGGGATACTCTTCTCGGTGCATTTTTTTACCACCTGCATGACCCTCTCGCGCGAGCCTATATTGCCGGGGTTTATGCGGATCTTGTCAATGCCTGCATCGGCACTGGCAAGGGCTAAGAGATAATCAAAATGTATATCAGCCACAAGCGGTATGTTTATCTTCTCTTTTATAGCAGGAATAAGTTTCACTGCCTCCATATCCGGTACGGCTATGCGCACTATCTCGCAGCCTGCTTCTTCAAGCCTTACCGCCTGCTCTACGCTGCCTTTTATATCGTCACTGCGCGTATTAAGCATTGACTGTATGTATATCTTGCTGCCGTCAAGCAAAAGATCTCCAACTTTTACTTTCTTTACCTTTCTCAAACTATTCACCCCATAAAACATGATACATAATAATGATAACACATTTTGAAAATAAAATCAACCGCTTGCCGCCACATATCCCGTACAATAAAATTTTTTAATAAAGTAAACAAAAAATTTGCGCTGCCGTCTTTACATATTGGAAAAAATATGCTATAATAAAATTTGTATAAATATATAACGGTACGCACCGTTAAGGAGAGGTCATATATGGAGCCAAAATACAAAAGGGTACTCCTGAAACTGAGCGGCGAGGCTCTGGCAGGAGATAAAAAAACAGGTCTTGACTATGATGTGATGACAACATATGCGCAAGCAATAAAAAAATGCGTTGATGCAGGCGTTGAAGTTGCGATAGTCGTAGGCGGCGGAAATTTCTGGCGCGGCAGGTCAAGCGGCGCTATGGACAGAACAAGAGCCGACCACATTGGTATGCTCGCAACGGCTATGAACGCTCTTGCAGTTGCAGATGTACTTGAAAATGTGGGCGTTGAGGCAAGAGTTCAGACAGCTATAACCATGCGGCAGGTGGCAGAGCCGTACATCAGGGGCAAGGCGCTTAGGCACTTTGAAAAAGGCAGAGTTGTTATATTCGGCTGCGGCACGGGAAATCCGTTTTTCTCTACCGATACGGCAGCATCTTTAAGGGCGGCTGAAATAGAGGCAGATATAATCTTAAAAGCCACAATGGTAGACGGCGTTTACGACAAAGACCCGCACAAGTTCGATGATGCCAAAAAGTATGATTCACTTACATTTACCGAAGTTCTTGCAAAAGGCTTGCAGGTAATGGATTCAACAGCGGCTGCCATGTGCAAGGATAATAACATACCCATTCTTGTGTTTGATCTGGCAAGACCCGACAACATTTATGATGCCTGCATGGGCAGACCGGTGGGCACTATAGTTTACAGCGGAAATTAAAGTTCAATATCTATATAAAGGAGAAAATCATCATGAAAGAAGCTATCAACAAGGCTAAAGAAAAAATGCAGAAGACCATAAGCGTGCTGGAGAGAGATTTTGCCGCTATAAGAGCAGGCAGAGCCAACCCCAACGTGCTTGACAAAGTGACCGTTGACTACTACGGCACGCCCACACCCATAGGTCAGATGGCGACCGTTTCGGTAGCGGAGGCAAGAGTGCTGACCATTCAGCCGTGGGATAAGTCACAGCTGAAGCCCATAGAAAAGGCTATACAGGCTTCCGACATAGGCATTAACCCTGCGAATGACGGCACGGTGCTTCGCCTTACGTTCCCTCAGCTTACCGAGGAAAGACGTAAAGAGATAGTCAAAGACATAAAGAAAATGGGCGAGGAATCGAAAGTTGCCGTTCGCTCTATCAGGAGAGATGTTATCGACAAGCTGAAAGCTATGAAGAAGAACTCAGAGATAACCGAAGATGACGAGAAAGACGGCGAAGACCAGGTTCAGAAGCTGCACGACAAGTTCATAAAGAACATTGACGAGATAGTTGCGGCTAAGGAAAAAGAGATACTTTCCATATAAAATATACGGAGTGATATTATGGCTAAGTCAGAGCCTATACCGGAGCTTTCGCAGGTGCCTGTTCATGTTGGCGTTATTATGGACGGCAACGGCAGGTGGGCTAAAAAACGCGGTCTGCCCAGAAAGCTGGGACACAGAGAGGGCGTAAAGGTATTTCGCAGCATTACACGCCGCGCAAAGGCGCTGGGGATAAAGTACATCACCTTTTACGCGTTTTCAACGGAAAACTGGAAGCGTCCCAAAGATGAAGTTGACGCCATTATGGATCTGTTTGAAAAGAACCTTGACGAGGTAAAAGACTTTATCGACGAGGAGATAAGGGTGCGTTTCATAGGCGACAGAAGCGCGCTTTCACCAACGCTGCAAGCAAAAATGCTCAACACCGAAAAAAGCTCGGAGCATTTTACGGGCACTACAATGATACTCGCGATAAATTACGGCGGACAGGACGAGATATGCCGCGCGGTTAAAAAGATATGCCACAGCGGCACAAGCCCCGACGAAATAACGCCGCAGCTTATTGAGCAAAACCTAGATGCGCCCGATATTCCTCCGCTTGATTATGTAATAAGGCCCAGCGGTGAGATGCGGCTTTCAAACTTTATGATATGGCAGGCTGCGTATGCGGAATATTACTTTACCAACATTCTTTGGCCTGATTTTACAGATGCCGATTTTGACGAGGCTATAATAGAATTTTCAAACAGAGCAAGAAGATTTGGCGGCGTTAAATGACCGCTTATAAAAAGGACGTGAGATAATGAAGACGAGAATTATTTCTGCGGCTGTGGCAATTGTGCTGGCAATAATAGTGCTGGCGCTGCACAAAACGTTTATATTCCCTTTGGCGGTGGGTATTATAGCCGCCGTGGGCGTTTTTGAGCTTCTGAGAGCCGCAAATTGCAGGCAGTTCCCTGCCCCGACAGCAATTTCTGTTGGTTACGCATTTTTGTACTTTTTCTGCGACTTTGCAAAAGACCCTGCTATTATGCACTATGCGCTGAAAGGCATTTTTGCGCTGGCAATAGTAATATGCTTCTTTATGGCGCATGAGAAGATGAATTTTTACCATGTGGCATTCATGACGGCAAGCAGTATGCTCGTTCCTGCGGCGCTGGGTTCACTGGTGCAGATAAACGAGATGAAGTACGGCATATTCCTTGTGGTGCTTACGCTTGCGTGCGCCTGGTTTGCCGACAGCGGAGCATATTTTGCAGGCTCGTTTCTGGGTCAGCACAAACTTTGCCCGACTATCAGCCCGAAAAAGACAGTCGAGGGCGTTGTGGGCGGCGCGGCTGCAAATGCCGTTATCGCGCTGATATTCTGCCTGGTATATGACAAGCTTATGAAAGACGGCGCGGTGGGCTTCAACTACATAATGATATTCCTTGCAGGCGTGGTAACATCGGTGGTAGGGCTTGCAGGAGATCTTACCGCATCGCTGATAAAGCGCCAGTGCGGCATAAAAGATTACGGCAACCTGATGCCGGGTCACGGCGGAGTAATGGACAGATTTGACAGCGTGCTGTTTGTCGCGCCGTTTATGTACTTTCTTATCAGAACGGGTTGGCTGTTCTGATAGAGGCTAGAAGTCAGATGTTAGAAGTTAGAAACGGTTTTGCTGCATTTGAGCAAAGCCGTTTTTTTCTTCGGTTTAGATTTAGAAGCAAGAGGCAAGAAAATGCGGCTTCAACTTGTTTTATTTGCGCTTACGCGCGCGCAGGAGCGCACCACCGTCCCACATTACGCAAAAGTTTTAAGTCTTGTCAAGAAAGGGAAAGTTTTCGGTCAAGCCTTTTTCAAAAGGCTTGTGGGGGTATGGGGGCAAAGCCCCCGAAACACAACGTGCGCTCCGCTGCTAGATGTTAGAAGTGAGAAGTTAGAGGTTAGAAACGGTTTTGCTGCATTTGAGCAAAGCCGTTCTCTATTAGAAGCAAGAGATTTAGAAGCAAGAGGCAAGAAAATGCGGCTTCAAATTTTGCGCGTAATAATGTTGCTGCTTTCGCAGCAAGCCTGCGGAGCGGTTCACCGCTACACTTTTATTTGGTTATCTCCTCATTTTGAGTATGTCAATACGTTTGCACATTTATTGTTGCGGATTTTTCGCATTGTACGGCGTTCCAGAATGGAACGCGGCAAAAGAGATATGCGCTACAACAAGGGGAGGCTCTCTCTTGCAGGGCTTTTCCTCTTGTGAAATAGTCCACTGGACTATTTCACAATTCACCTTTTTCGGAGCGCACGTTGTGTTTTGTGGGGCGCTGCCCCACACCCTGCAAGCCTTTTGAAAAAGGCTTGACCGAAAACTTTTAATTTCTTGACAGGTTTAAAACTTTTGCATAAAAACCAAAGGCAGAACGGCAATTAGCTGTCCTGCCTTTGTTATTCAGTTTTCACTTCTCATAACATCTACCGGCGAACGGAGTTTAAACGTCACATACGGAATTATCATAGATACCGCAAAAGCCAGTATCAGCATGACTATTATGGTTATGACCTCTGTAGGTGTGTAGTAAAAGAAGTCGGAAAATTTAACCCGTGACATCAGCTGCTGTTTTAATTCGCCGCCTATGCCCTGATACTGTGACTGATAAAAATTAAACATATCGTTATAGCCTTTATACGCCGTCGCCAGTTTTATAACTACCGATAGCACGGCGGAACATGACATCATTACCGCCATAGACACCGCATTTACAGACAGACATTGTTTCCATGTAAGCCCGTTTATGTAGTATATGCCGAATGTTTTCATATCGCCCGAGGCAAACAACGCTCCCACGCCCAAAAGTCCTATCAGAGCGATAAGGCAGGCGGCTGAAATGAAAATTATATCGTTTTGCAGGTCTTTCATCTCGCTTTTGTATGTGTTGTTATAAGCATTTGTCATGCTGACCGCATAATAGCCCATGTCGGAGGCGCTGTCAAAAAATTCGGTTTTCTCCTGCTGCGTAAGACCGCTTTTCAGCGTAACTATATGAGGATCCAAAAAGTAATTATTCATTAAAAGTTCACTATCCAGCAGCTTTCTGTTGTTTTCATTATATACCGCCAAAAATGAATCAGGGTATTGACCTGTCAGAAAATCATTAAGGTACAGCCTTTCGCCATTTTCATATCCGTCACTTGAACTGAAACCCATATATAAAAACTGATCGGGCTTTATAAGACCGACTATTTTTCCGTAACAGCCGGGTTTCATAACATCGCCTTCTTCGGCTGTGAAAACATTATAGGCAAGCTGCAATGTATCTCCTATATGATAGCCCTTATCATCCGGAGCAACAAGCTCTATATACTCTCCGTCTCCTTTGCCAAGCCACTTGCCGCCGCTCATCTGATAGTTCAGCGCATCGGTGCAGTCCTCTGTCAGAAACAAAACATTCCCTAAAAGAGTACCGCTTTCTATACATTCATCATACGAATAAAGGTTTGAATAAAACATTGAAATGTCGGTCTCTACGCAGGGGTTGTCGCCTATGTTCGGCAAAGACCTGTAGAATGCTTGTTTTTGTTCTATTGACGAAACCAAAGAATTTATGAGCTCTGCATAAAATTCTTCCTGCGTTATTTCTCCGCTGTCAAGCTGCCGATCAAGTTCTTCCTCGAAAGCATCTCTTTCGCTGCCTATTTTGTTTATACCGTCATATTCATAGCCTATCACATTGCTGAGGAAATAAGAATTCTCAGAGTTCACGCCTTCAAACAGCCTTATCGTTACAAAATATCCCGAAAGCCTGTTCACAATGTTGCCTATCAGAAATATAGATAGCGCAAACTGCAATATTGCCAGCAGGGTTATAAACGGTCTTTTGCCTAGCTGATAAAATACATATTTTCGATACATTTCCCTGCCACCCCTTTACATTCTTTTCAGCTTTATGGCATCTGTCTTTGCATATTTTAGTATAGTGGGGTACACAAAGATAGTTTCAATAAGTATTGCAGCCAAAGCTGTAAAAAGGTAATGCTCAGGCGACAGCCCGTATGCAAAAGCCGTGTCGTATCTTTTTATGATGTTGAAAAGTCCCAGACGAAATACAAGAAAAGCAACGATAATATGCGCCGCAATAACAGCAAGCATTTCAAGATAGATAATGTATGATATCTGACTGCTTGTCGCGCCGCAGAGTTTGTAAACAAGTATGTTTCGTATCCTTTTCTTTATGGTATACATAAACAGAAAAACTATGTTTACAAAAGCCGCGATAGCCATAACAATAAGCGTAATATTTTCGCCGTTAAATCCTTCGGCGGAATCTGCCAGCACGGCGCTGTCGGCTTCTGTAAGAACTCTTTCACTGCCGAAGATATCGACAAGGTCGTCGCGGTATTTTCTCAGTATCTCACCGCTTGTATCGCTCTCAAGGCTGACGATATATGCTACCGGCTCTGCGCCCGTTTGCAAAGCTGTCTGCAAGGGTATGACTCCGTCTGCTAAAGGCAACGATGAATCACTGTACGTGGCGGCTATATTCAGCGGCACAGAGTTAAAAGAAAGTTCACCGCTAAGGTCTACGGCATTGTCTTTCATCAAGACCGCATTGCCCGATATAAGTTCATCAGCAGTGACCTTTTTGGTAATATACCGCTGACTGTCTATGTATTTTTGCAGATCTTCATCTTTAAAAAATGCAGCCAGAGAAAAAGCTAACTTTTCGCCGTCGCAGTTATAGGAAACATAATGATATTTTACTGCATCGTGATCTTTGCAGAAATCATCTAACTGCTTACTCAACGTGTCTATATCGTCGTCCTGCGGTAATATGCCGACAAACGAAAAGTTGCTTTCGGCAGAAATTTCGCCTGCCGAGTTATACTGCACCTCTACAGTAACATACAAAAGCGTCATCACCGAAATGATAAGGCTTACGGAGATAAGAGCAAATATAAGCTTGTTGTCTGTTACAAGGCAGCGCAGGTTTTTAGCGATCTCTCTCAGCATTTTTAAACGCCCCCTTTGCAAATATCGCGATAATATTTCTATATATAATTATACTATATTTATATATGGCAGTCAATATATTTAAGAAAATGTTAAGAATTTGTACAGTTAAGTGTAAAAAGTTGTAAATGAGCGTTTGAGAGTTTAATGTTTGCGCTTACGCGCGGCGCAGGAGCGCAATAAAAAAGACACGTGGGGGCGGCAATAGTGATATAGTATAGAAAAAAGCCTGTCATACTGAAAGGTAGGCGCTATCAGAGGTCAGAGGTGAGCTATTAGAGGTTAGAGATAAGAAGTTAGAAGTAAGAAACAGATTTTAAGACCTTTGCGGCAACTTTTCATGCCTGTGGCTCAGATAGAAGCAAAAGGCAAGAAATTCGCCTAACAACCACAGCTAACCGCCGCACTTTTCCACGCCCATTCCCCACACAAAAGCACATTTCACTCTCACATCGCTGGAAGAATATTCTGACAGCTGTTTTTTCTGTTGGGCGGCTAGTGGTAGGGGTTTTATTGGTATATAATTGTTAGAATATGTAAATATGAGCGTTGAACGTACTCGCTGAAAAGTTACAATTCAGATAAGCGCAAAGTTTTAGAGAACGGGAGAAAGCCTCACAGAGGGTTCTTCGGCACTTGACCGACTGCTTGCAGGAGGTCAATGTGTAGTGAATAGTACAGAAAAAACACGCCTATTTGGTAAAAGCAGCAAAATCGCCGACCCAATAAAGCCGGCGAAGTAATTTGTACATTCTCAAAGTTAGGATAGCATAGAAAAAAGCCTGTCATACCGCAAGGTATGCGCTATCAGAGGCAAGAAGCAAGAAAAAAAACGTGGGGGCAAGCGAAAACCGCGCCTTGTTGTAAAAGCGACAAGAATTATGGTTTTTTTTCTGAAAGGCTTTTGACTTTCAGAAAGCAAAATCGCCGACCCAATAAAGTCGGCGAAATAACTCTTGTGCACTCTCAAAATGAAAACAGAATGGGAAAAATGCCTGTCATACCGCAAGGTATGCGCCGCCGACCGTTTATGGCGGCAAAGGCTTTTTGGGGGTGCTTAACGAAAAAGCTGAAAATTTCTTTAAGCCGAATTTATTCGGCTACGGCTATTTAACGAAAAAGATGAAAACGCGGAAAGAAATTTTCGGTTTTCAAAGAAAATCGCCGACCTTTTGTCGGCGAAGAAAATTTCTTTAAGCCGAATTTATTCGGCTGGCGGAGCAGGAGAGAACAAAATCACCGGTTTACAGCCTGTTGTTTGTTTTTATATCACGCTTAATTTATATTGATTATACGCGATTTTTAAGCAAATGGCATTACAGTCTGCTGCACTGAAATTTGCCGATTTTTACGTTTGACGTGTAAAAAACGTGTAAAAGTTATGGCTCATAAAAAAGGCGACGAGGAATGACTCCCGTCGCCTTTATGTTGCCTTATAACAGCTCGTCCACTCGTTTTTGGACGGCATAATAGTCATACCCAGCCTTCGTCAGCCTCTGCCTGCGCTCATCGCCGTTGCCCCAGTCGCCGCGAATTACCTCTTTGGCTATCTCATCTATCGGCTTCAGCGAGCTATTGCCGTTTGGTATGCGTATCTTCTGCCCCGAATAGATAACGTTCGGATCTTTAATACCGTTGTACTCTGCAAGCTTTTGATAGGTCATTTTGTACTTTGCCGCAATTGCAGACAGCGTGTCACCTGCCTTTACTGTGTACACCGTTTCGGTGGGTTTGCTCGGCTCTTTGTCTGCCATGCCTGTGATGCGCTCGGGGTAGTCAACATAGCAATAGTCTAAGTCCACCCTGCCGCTGATGCCGTCTATCTCGCCGCTGCTGGTGTACTGCCACATACCGTACTGACCGTTGTAATTCAGCTTCTCGCCGTACTCTGCCACCCACAGCGCATATCTCTTAGCCACCTCGGGCGTGATAAAGCTTTGCAGAGGTGAGCGCGAGATATAAAAGCCAGTGAAGTACCCTTCCTTTTCAAGCTCGGTGCAGAAGGCAGTCACAAGGTCTGAGCAAAACTGCCTTCCCTTGTCAAACTGCTCTTTGCGCTCGATGTCAAAATACACGGGGTAATCAAACTTCTTGCCCTTAATTACTTCGAGACAGGCTTTTGCCTCACGCTTTGCATCTTCAACCGAGTCGGCGTATGAAAACCAGTAAGCGCCTACTTTCAGCCCTGCCGCTTTGGCTTTTTTGTAGTTTTCCTCGAAAAATTTATCTTTCTGCGCTGCGTACCTGCCGTAGCCTGCGCGCACTATGACGAAATCTATCTGCTTTTTGGCTTTTTGAAAGTCTATACTGCCCTGAAACCCAGAGACGTCTATGCCTTTAAGTATCATTTTTATCCCCCTTATCTTCCGCACGGTCATGCAGCTGCTCCAGTATGTCTTTTAACTTCTGCGGTATCGGCAACCCGAGGTGTGCCGAGTTTTCTAGCAGAGATATCCCCTCGTTTGAGAGATAGAAAAATATGACCGCTGTGCGCACCACACTGCCGCTGCCTATTATCTGCACGTCGATTATATTACCGACGGCAACTAATATAAATATCAGCACTTTTTTGCAGATGCCTTTAAAGCCTACCTCGCTGGAAAGCTTGTGATCAGCTGCCGCGCAGAACACGCCCGTTATGTAGTCTATCACCACAAACGCTATCAGCGCGTACAGCAGCCCGTCGCAGCCGCCGAGAAACCACCCCAGCCAACCGCCTATGGCAGAGAAAATCAGCTGTATTGTGTTCCATATTTCTTTCATACGCTTTGCCCCCTATTCTTCCTGCAAGATATATGTTATTTTCATAGTTTTTTCAGCTGTTTTTGTGACAGGAGAACCAAGATTGTTTATAGTGGCAAGATAATTACACAAAAATTGCCAGCCTAACGTTTTATAAGTATCAACATAGCAGATAAGCTGCGTATCATATACAGGTATTGCATCATCGGATCTTGCGGTTACTCCTCTGCTCGCAAGAGGCAGCATTTCGATCTCCATATCTCTGATCTCATTTGTTTCAGTGTTTAAAACAAAACAAGTTTCATTGAACAACTGATAGTATATTCGCCCGTTCAGGATATATAATGGTCTGACTCTACTTTTACTTTTATTCTCAATTTTCGTTATATTTGACGGACTGCTTAGCTCTATCTTATAAATATCGTTGGGCGATGTATATCCTACGCAGTAAAGATATCCGTTTGTAACTGCGTATGAACAGAGGTAAGAGTTATCGATGTTTACCTCTGTAGTGTTAATGAGGTCATACTGCTTGACTTCCCACGTGCCGTATGCTATTTCAGTGACTGTGATATGCCCCGACGGCGACAAGTTATTGAGAGACGTACAGATGTACAGTTTTTTCGTCGCATGGTCATAGTTGTAGGACATATATTGATTTGTTTTCAGCTCATTTTCAAGCTCCGGCAGTTCTTTGTCCTCAACAAGCGACTTAACAGTTGCCGGTGTATCAAATATGGAAACAGATCTAAGATATGTTCTGCGTCGGGTGATATGTATATGTTTGCTGTCTGTTATTTTAAAATAAAAGGCGCAGTCAACCTCACGATTCAGCAAGAATAGATACTCCATATCCATAGTCACAGGGTTTGTGTTAGTGGCTCTATTTGTTGAATTCGTGCCTACATATGCGCTGCCCGAAAAAACCAGGGTATTATCGCCATTTACTTTTTTTATTAAACTGTTCTGACTGTATGGGATAGTTAATTTCACGTCCCGACCGCCATATGATGTATAGCCGCCACTTTGATGTGTCAGACATACGCTCGAGATAGTGCCGTTTGCTTGATTTGTAGTAAAATCATAAACAAACTTGACATACCGCTCTTCGAGATTCACTTCACTTTCAGACATGTTGTAACTTCCGCGATATGGGTTAGTAGTCTCATTGATTTTATTGTAAACTGCGCACCCTACCAGAGAGGCAGATGTAGGAGGGAAATACTTATCAGGGTCTTCCTCAAGAGCTGTGTCAAAGCAGAGCAGACCACCCAGCAGAGTAGAGTAGTAAGGTACTAAGTCTTTATAGTAAGTTTTTTCATTGCAGCAAAGCCCTATAGGCTGGAATATATCCCTCAGCGCATTAGTGACCATGTTATGATCCTCGTGCACCTCTTTTTCACCGGTATGCACATCTGTAAGCTCTATCCTTGTCGTTCCGATAAGTTTACCCATTTTCTTCTCCCCCGTTTTTATAAGTCATTGTAAAGCTCGTAAGTGTTGCATCGCCCGTCAGCCAGAAGCGGAATGTTATCGTCTTGCTTTCCGCAAGTCCTGCATACAGCGTGTCAGGGTCAGTCGCCAGAAAGTCTGTCATAGGCTCTTGCTCGCTGTACTGCTCTCCGCCATAGCTGTACTGCACCTTAACATCGCCGCTGTAGTCGGCGTTTAATGCCGCTATGCCAAGCACCGTCTCGCTTGAAAGGTCTGCCGTGCTCTCTATATACTGCGGCGGCGGTGTGCCCTTAATAGTCGCCGTAACAGGGCATGGCATAACATCGCACCAACTAAGCACCGACGGCGTGTCAAGGTCTTTGAGCAGCTGCCAGTCGGGCATTTTCGCAAAGCCCTTTGTCTTAAAAAGCTCTGCTGTCAGTTCTTTTTCTTCAAGCGGCTGTAAGACTTCCTCACTGTCGCTTGTAAGCTCGTTTACCGTCTGTGTGGCAAGCGTATACAGCGTACCACCTGCATCTTTTATCAGCACCCAGTATTGCGGCAGCATATCTATCGGCTCATATGTTATCTCAAAACTGCCGCTCTCTTTGATGTATTTAAACGTCGCATCAGGCTGCTCAGATGTCGGCTTGGTGTAAGTGTATGTCTTGTCTGCGGCGAGATCAAACTTGCCGTCATAGTTGCTTGTCGGCACGCTTACCATGTGCAGTGAGATGTCGCCGCTCTCCCAGAATATAACATCATACTTCAGCTGATAGTTTTCGCCGCTCTGGTTGTATGCAGACCAGCCTTCCCAGCGTATTTTTAAAAATTTATAGCGGTTATACAAAGTGCCCTCTTCGCGGTAAAGCGACCTCATTCTGGCATTACACCTGTTTACTTTAAGATGCTCGGCGTTTGAATTTATGCCCAGAAAGCTGTCACCGCCTGCATATATGCTTGATATAACATCTCCCCTGTAGGTCGCATACTCAGCGCCCTCTACAGTATAAGCGCCGCTGTCATAGCTGTTGCTGTCTTTAAACAGGCAGGTCATGTTGCTTATGCCTGCATCAAATATTTCTTGCAAGTCGTTATAATTCAAAGCTGTACTCCACTCCTTTCAGCCATTTTATCTCGCTGAGATCTACGGTCATATCTTCCAGCAAGCCCTCGTCTATCTCGGCAGATACCGAGTGCTGTTCCTCGCTGTAAGTTACAGCCAGCTCAAAGCGCTCTTTGCTCGTTTCAACGTTTTCTCGGTCGTATGTCACCGTGGCAGATGTATTCAAGACATATGTCTTTCTGCCTATAACATTGCCTGTGTGTATGTCTACGCTGTCTGTAGTTTGCAGGAATGACGTATCTACCGTCAGCTCCTCTGCATAGCCCGAATTTATAGATATCGCCGTCGATGACAGCTTGTAGTCTGTTTGCAGCACAAACTTCTCAACGCCGTTTTCTGCTCTGATGCCAACAAACTTGCTGTATGACGGTCTGCCGCTTAGCGTGCTGAGTATATATGACTTGATGATCTCGGTAAATATAATGCGGTCGGTAAAGCCGTCAATGCTTATACTCTGACTGCCTATAGCTATATCACCGATAGCCTGTACCAAGCCGGGCTTTTCAAGCGGCGGAAATGCTATCGTGACCGAGCCCTTGAACGCATCAATGCTGTAGCTGCTCTCGCCAACAGGTATATCGCCTATATATTCTTCAACGTCTATGCGACCGTTCCATTCGCCGAGTCCTGCTGCAAGTCCCTGACCGCTTATAGTGGCTCTGATCTGCGCTTCGCCTATAGTTATTTTACCGCCGGAGATCATCAGCCACATGGAAAAGGTGTTTGCGCTGTTTTCAACGACCTTTGACAGCGGAAAAAACAGCGTGACAATGTGCTTGCCTATTATGCAAGTTTTCGTCGGCATAAAGTTGTCAACATCATCATTGTTGATCTTATAGACTATTGTCATTTCGGGCAGCACTTTTGGTGTGCCTTCCTCTGGCGGCAAAACTTCAAGCAGCATTTCACAATGAAAGGCAGCAGATGTTTCTTCGGTCGCCGTAAAGTCTATGTCCATAACCTTGGTGAGCGACTGCCCTATCTCAAACGGCGATACGTTCATAAAATTGTAAACGACTTGCTTGCCACGTTCAACGCTATTAAGCAAGCCTGCGATGTTCTTGTCATTCTTGCTTTTTGCCGATGACAACCGAGGATTCTTGCCAATACCCTGTATAGTTGTCTTGCCGTTGATCTTATACTCTATACTTGTAATGCAAGATATTTGTTTATCGTCAGCATGACCGCCCGTAAGTCTTATGATGTCGCCCGGATCCATAGCAGGGTTGCCGATGGTCGTGGAATCAAACGGCACATAGTTTACTGCCTGCAAAGCATCGAGTATCGCACGCAGCGCCTTTTCACGAGTGCTTTTCAAGCCTAGCTGCAAAAGTGGGTTCACGCCGAGGTTCATGGTGAGTGCATCGTCTGTCTCTTCGGCGATGTACTCCGATATGTTGCTTACAAGGTTTGTAGACGATATTGCTGTATACCTTGTCACAAAATCGGAATAACTGCTCTGATAACGGTGCTCTTGTGCTACTGTCCAGTACGGCTCACTGCCGTACTGCTGAACCACAAGCCTGCCCTCTCTGTCTATCTGACAAAAACAGCCAAGAACCTGCGATACATAGTATATCAGGTCTCTATATGTCTCAATATCGTTATCCTCATATATGCCGACTGTCATTTTACCGTTCGGCAGGGCGGCTATATCGGCAGCTTTCTGCGCCATTTCAACGTTACAGGCATCGCAGGCAGTTTTCAAAAACTGATA
This sequence comes from uncultured Clostridia bacterium, assembly GCA_947624375.1. Taxonomy (GTDB): domain Bacteria; phylum Bacillota; class Clostridia; order Oscillospirales; family Ruminococcaceae; genus UBA7477. The sequence continues at coordinate 180,044 of CANQKD010000001.1, forward strand.
CGGTGTGCCGCTGGAAGCTTCCAGCCTTAATGTCTTATCAAAACGCAGCATATGGTCATATGCCTTTATCTCCAGCGTTTTTATATTTCTGTTTGCCTCGGTGATGTCGTACACACCCATAGGCACTTGCTCTTCTTTACCGCTCGGCAGCGACAAATGGAAAAACAGCTTTACTTCAGCGCCGTCAAGGGTATATCGGTCTATATCAGACAGCAGCGTGATGCCCATTTCGGCGGCGTACACCGTGCCAAGCTCTATTTCAGAGTTGCCGCAGCACTGCCGCTTGATATATCCGCTCCCCCTGACTATGTCTTTCGCGGTAAAGTCGTATGTCCTGTTGCTCTTAGTCGTAATAGTGCCCGTCCAAGTATAGCGGCGGCTGTTTGCGTTTATCGCAATTATAAATTCTTCCGAAACCGGATACACAAACATTCCCCCCGTCAGAACGAGTTAAGTTTAAAACTTACCGTCCACAAGCCCTTGAAGCTCGTGTCATGCGCTAAGTCTGATTTAAAATCGGTTATAAACATTTCAGCCTCTTCGAGGTCAAGTCTTTTGGTGTTAAAATACTGCACCGTCAGCTTGTCCTGTTCTGAGTATTCTGTCAGCTTTATGAGCCAAGCAGGCGATACCGAGAACGCCACATTTATCTCTACAACGCCTTGTCTTATCACATCGCGCTGCTTAGTGCCTGCCTCGGTCTCGCCGCTTGTGTCTGCTTCTACCGCCGAGGACGATACACTGTAGCTGTCAGGCAGAGGAAGCTTATCGCCGTTAATGATCAGATACTGTATGTATGCCATTTATCTGCCCCCCGATCTGAGGTTTGCACGCTGCTGTGCGCCCACAATGATCTCGTCAAGCATAGTGCCGCCGAGATATATCGGTATTACTATATCACCGCTGCTTGCCGCTCCTGCCGCTGCATCACGCACCGCGCTTACAATGCCCGAGGTATCTATTGACGGCGCACTCTCTACCGCCAGCTGCGATGCCGCCACATTCGGGCTTATAAGCATATCTCCCGAAACCTTGCCTATAGCCTTTTGTATCAGTCCCCTGCTCTGCTCTATTCCTCTCGCAAGACCTGCCATAAAGTCGGGCATCCACTTTTGATAATCGGTCAGCGGTCCTTCATCGGGCACGGAAAAATGCAGGAATGATTTAATCTTGCCCGCAACGCTTTCGGCTGCATCTCCTATCTTGGAGATACAGCTTTTAATGCCGTCTACAATACCCATGATGATATCTTTGCCCCATTGCAGAGCCTTTGACGGCAAGCCCGTGATAAACGATACAGCTTTATCAAAGCCCGATTTTATAGTTGTAAATATCTTGCTCATGGTATTTTTAATGCCGTTAGATAGACTGTTCCATACATTGGTTACGGCAGTTTTAATGGCATTTACTACTGTTGATACCGTGTTTTTGATACCGTTCCAAACACTTGATACAGTGTTTTTTATAAAATTCAGTACGGTGGAAATGTACGTCTTTATGGCGTTCCATACCGCCGTGACAGTGTTCTTTATCGCGTTTACGGCGGTAGTTATGCCGGTTTTTATGCCGTTCCATATCGCAAGCACGCCTGTTTTCAGCGCGTTTCCGATAGTCTCGGCAGTAGATTTTATTGCTTCCCAAGCAGCAGTAAAAAATGCTTTTATAGCTTCCCAAGCCGCAGATGCCGCCGCTTTGATATTTTCCCAAAGGTCGATCCAAAACTGCCTGAAGCTGTCGCTTGTGTTCCACAGGTAAATAAATATACCGACCAGCGCAGTTATCGCGGCAATGACCAAGAATATCGGGTTTGCAAGCATTACGGCATTGAGCGCCGAAAATGCGGTCTTTACAACATTTATAACACCTGCCAGCTTTGGTATTATAGTCATTATAGTACCAACGGCAGTGATAACCTTGCCTATGATGATAAGCACAGGCGAGACCGCCGCCGCTATCAACGCTATAGTGACTATAACTTTTTTCGTGGTCTCGTCCATGCTGTTGAGCTTGCCGACAAACTTCTGCACCCACGATACTATCTGCCGTATAGCAGGCATAAGCAGCTCGCCGACAGATATAGCAAGCTCTTGCAGCTGCGATTTTAAAATAGTCAGCTGACCTGCAAGGTTGCCCTGCATGGTGTTTGCCATTTCTTCCGACTTGCCGTTGCAATCGTCTATAGCTGTAGACAGCTTTTCAATATCAGCAGGGGCGGCGTTCATCAGCGCAAGGAAACCGCTCATCGCATTTTTGCCGACAAGCGACTGAACTGCGTTTGCCTGTTCGCTCTCTGTCATCTTGCCAAAAGCCTCGCGGCAGTCGCCGAGAATATCAGACAGACCACGCATAGAGCCGTCTGCATTTGTAGTAGCTATTGTGACCTCGCCCAGAGCATCGCCCGAAAGCTTGATATCGCCTGTAAGTTTTGTCATCACGGTACGCAGCGCAGTGCCTGCCTGTGATGACTTGATGCCCGAGTTAGCCATAAGACCTATAGCTTCGGCGGTGTCCTCGGCAGAAAAGCCGAGCGAGCCTGCTATAGGAGCGCAGTACTTAAACGTCTCGCCCATCATGCTGACGTTGGTGTTGGCATTTGACGATGCCGCCGCCAGTATGTCAGCAAAATGCCCTGAATCCTTTGCTGACAGCCCGAAAGCTGTGAGCGCATCGGTAACTATGTCAGAGGTAGTAGACAGATCTTCACCGCTTGCCGCCGCGAGGTTCATAATGCCCTCGATGCCGTCGAGCATGTCTTCCGTCTTCCAGCCTGCCATAGCCATATAGTTCATGGCTTCGGCAGCTTCCGAGGCGCTGAACTTTGTTTTTGAGCCCATTTCACGGGCTTTATCTCTAAGTTTTTCAAGGTCGTCTCCGGCTGCACCAGAAACTGCCGCCACCTTGCTCATCGCGCTGTCAAAATCGGCAGCAGTCTTTACAGATGCCGCTCCGAGAGCAGTCACGGTGGCGGTAGCTGGCAGCAGCTTCTGACCTACGCCCGATACCTTATCCCCCAGCGACTTTAATTTCTCACCGTTTGCCGCCATTTTCTGTAAAGCTGTATCAGAGTTTTTCGCGGCTTTTTCAAGGGCTTTAAGGTTCTGCTCCGTCTCTGCGATCTCACGCTGCAAGGCATCATACTGTTCCTGTGTGATGTCACCACTTGCAAGTGCAGAGTTTGCCTGTTCGGCAGCAGTTTTCAAGGTATCGAGCTTTTTCTTTGTCTCGTCAACTGCCTGTGTGAGCAGTTTTTGTTTCTGTGACAAAAGCTCGGTGTTGCCTGGGTCGATCTTCAAAAGCTTATTGACGTCTTTAAGCTCAGACTGTGTGTTTTTTATCTCAGTATTAACGCCCTTTAACGCTTTTTCCAGCTTGGTGGTATCACCGCCGATCTCAACTGTGATACCCTTTATCCTGCTTGACATCAGCGGCTTACCCCTTTCATTCAAAATTTAATAAAATCGTAACATCTTTAGAAAATAAATATGTTAAAATAGCTATACTCGCAAAAGCGAGCAGGAGGTGAAAAAATGGAAGAGTATAAAATACTTATACTTATACTCCAGCTGATCAGTGGGGCTATTACCATTATAGAATCTCCGTGTTTGTCAACACTCATAGTGGAAACACTATAGTGGTTCATAGCAGTTTTTGAACTGTTTGGCGACAAACATTAACCGCTGACGGACTATGCCTTTCGGCATAGTCCGTTTTTTTAGAATTTGTCAAAATCTTCTTGTGTTGCTAACTCTTTGTAGCCTTTGTAATCGTCGTTTCTGCTCTCGGTATATATGTCATACACCATGCCTATGGTAAGCAGATCTAAGTCGCGCAGCGATAGACCCACCTGTAGGCAGCGCAGCAGAAACAGCGGTGTCGTCATCTCGCGGTCAATTGGGCGAGATTTTTTTTGACTGTACATCAGACTGAATGTTTATATTCCACAGTTCAATGAGCTGCGGCAGCACCTGATATATAGAGAGCGTTTGAAACTGATCCAGCCAGTCTTCGACTGCATCGGGAACTGACCTGTTGGCGTGCTTAGCCATTATGTAAGCTATGTTTTCAAACACTTCAAGGCTTTCAATATCGAGGGTGCTTTCTTCTTCATTGTTCGCGCTGACTTTTTTCTCCAGCTGCATCATGTCGTGAAAAAGGTCTTTGCGGAACTTGATACGGTAAAGCCTCGGCACTGCTGCCGAAGCCGCAAACTCAACTTCTTTGTCATCTATCAAGATCTTTTTCTTTGTCATGACTTACTCTCCTTTGTCGAGGTCGGCACAGCTGCTACAGGGCTTTTGCTGTTCAAAGCAACAGCCTCGACAGCCACGGGCATATAGACTGATTCATACCACTTGGTGTATACATCATCGGTCGTGCTGTCACCCGTCTTTGCTTTAACAGTTCCGTCAGCAAGAGGTGTGGCAGTAATGCTGAGTGTCTCGGTCTGCACTTCGATTTCTTCTTCCGTAGTCGCAGATTCAAGGCTCGGTCTGCTCGCAGCGCAGTTATAGAGTACATGGCGGATCTTATTCGCATCACCGTCAAATTCAAACAGCAGCGCAAAGCTCACCGTTTCAACATTCGCATTTTCAACAAGTACATTGTTCTGATCGAGCGTTTCTTTCAAAACGTCGGTTCGGAAGCTGTCGGGTATCAGAGCCATTTCAAGGTCGCCCTCGTAGCCTTTGTTGTTGTTTATCGTGTAATAAGCGATACCGTCGGCGTAGAACACGCTGACTTCACCATTGGCTTCGAGTGACAAAGATACCGCGCCCGGAACGTGTACGGGCTTTTCAAAAGTGATCTCGCCGCTCTCTTCATCTACCTTTTGCAGAGCATAATGCACGTTGCAAAGGTTATATTTGACTTTGTTTTTCTTTGACTTAGGCATATTTTTAACCCCCTATTTCAAATTCGTATATGACTTCGTACAGCTTTTCGCTGTCGATCCAAGTTTCTGATTTGTCATAAAAAATACCGTGTTTATCAAGCACGGTCTCAACTTTCAGCTCCGTTGCAGGGCTTTTCTCGTCTGTGTAAAGCTCAATGCTTACCTCGTCTATCTTGTAGTACACCTTGCCGTCAGCGCCGAAGTTATCACTGCCGGGGCAGAGATAGCATATAAACGGCGGATCAGGGCTTTCGCCCTCTGCAAAGTGGTCATAAGCAGACGGTATATCAATCTCTTGCATTATCTGCAATAATTCTTCCATAAGCAGCTATCCTTTCAACGCTTTTTTAAGCGCCTTATCCAAAACTTCTTCGCCCTTTTTCTCGGCAGGCGCTATATGTGCCTTGCCTGCAACTCTGCCGCCGCCCCTCTTGGCATGACCGTGTTCCAGCAAGTGTGCAAGGTAGTAGCGCTTTTTTGAGCGCACCACCAGCTGCAACGAGTTGGCATCTTCCTTGATCTTTTCTGTGCTCCAGCTCTCGGCATATTCGCCTGTCCTCTGCGGCGCATTGTCGCGGATCTCTTGCCGCACTGTCTTGCCTGCCTTGCGCACAGCTTTTTTCAAGTCGCTTGTTGCAACGTCGGCATACTCTCGCAGACCTTTCATTACCTCGTTTGCAAGGTCGTCAATACTGATGTTCTTGCCCATGCTTACCGCCTTGCTTTCTTACACCGCAGCTTGATACACTTATGCTTGTAGCTCAGATGATCTATGCCGACTATGTCGTATATATCGCCGCCAAACACAACTCTGTATCTGTCCTCGGTGACATCTGCCACCGCCGCGCAGTACCTGACCGTAAAAGATACATCGGTATTTTCAACGGTCGTACCTGCAACGGCGGTCTCTTTGCCGCTCTCACCGCTTACAGTCGCAGAGCAGGTATAATAGTCGCTCCACTCATTCTTGTGATTCCCTATCCCGTCCATGACTGTTTCAGACTTCTGCAAAGTTATTCGGCGGTTCAAAAGCGCTATGTCCACTAAAAGCACTCCTTTCGGCTGCCGAAGAGCATGGCACGGAGCGTAAGTGTGAGTGTATGGTAGTCAGCCTCTTCGCGGTGTTCATACATATATGCGACCGAATAAAGCACAGCCGTTTTAATGTTTTCGGCTTTGTCAAGGTCTGATAAGTCGTCGGTGCGCAGAATATCCATACAGAGTTTCTGCGCACTGCTTATCAGATGTTCTATCAGCTTGTCGTCGTCGTAGTAGTCCACGCGGAGATAGTTCTTCATCTCTTCGACCGTTACCATACACCCAGCTCCTTTCTTTTCTATTCAGCTTCCATAAGTCCTGCCGCCTGAAGCGCGGTCAGAAGCGCATTGAACTGCGATACAAGGTCAGCTACCTCGCTTGCCTCGCTCGCAGCCTGATGTGCTATCTTCGGCACGGCAGGAACATAGAGCTTGCCGCTTTCGTCAACCGCGACTTCTACAGTCTCGGCATCTTTCACTTTTGCCTTAACGCCACCGAGCGTATCTGCCGAGGCAGTAGGCAGCGTATAAGATCCGCCGCCGTCAAACCCCTCGACCTGTGCGCCTTCCTCAATGATCAGCTTGCCGCCGATATGAGTAACTTCGCCGCCCTGTTCGGTGTAGTTTTTTACGTTATAACTCATAGGTCAGACCCCCTTATGCGGTCTTCTGTTTGAGGACTTTTATCGCCTCGGGCAGTACAAGTTTGCCGTCAACTCTCTCAAAGGTCTTGTAGCCTACCTGACCTTTAGCTGCATAGAGTTCCCAGAGAGGCTTGAATGAGCGTGTCTGTCTGTCAACTATCCAGTAGTACGAGAAGTCGCCAAACAGAACACTCGCTGCACCTGCTTCGGCTAACGGCATACTTGGTGATGTGTATACAGGTCTGCCGAGCAGCGTATCAGGCGCACCTATCTGGATAGACGGCTGCCAGATGTACTGACCGTTGCCGTCCTTGATCTTACGAATAAGCTTTATTGTCGCATCATTGAGCAGCCAAACCCCATTGCGGCGGTAAGGTGATCTGAGCGAATAGAACAGATCCATCATTTCGTCGGTCTTGATATCGGTCGCGCTTGCGGCAGTAACACCTACCTCAGCGCCGCCCTCTGCGGCAAGAATACCGAGAGGTTTATGGCTGCCGTCACCCGTGAGCATTGCTTCTTCCTCGGTGCTGCCCATAGCACGGGCAGTAACGCTTGCTATATGGCTCTGAAGATCAAATGCGCTGTCGTTGAGCAGCTCTTCCGATACCTTGACGATAGTGCCCAGCTTGTGTGCGCCCAGCACTACCTGCTTGAATTTCTCATCGCTTTCGGGATAAGCTCCCTCTTCCTCGATCCACTCCGCTTTTGGTGCGCTGTCAACAACAGGTATTTTTTTGTCGCCGCTGGATCTTATGATCGTAGCGATCTTACGCACAACATTTTCTTCCTCAAGTTTTTCGATCAGCGTTCTCTCAAATTCATCGGGCACAAGATAGCCGCCCTCGGTGTCTACGTCTTCCTGCAAATCGTTAAATATCACAGGCGATTTTGAACGCATCATGTTCCAGAAGTTGGTGTGGTACTCGTCAGATGCTCTGCCGGTCTTCTTGTCCATCTTGGTTGTCGAAGGGGTGGTTGTAAGAACGTCGCCGACCTGCTTTGACATCTCTTTTTCGATAGCTTCCTGCCGCTCCAGTCTGTCTATCTCTTTTCCAAGGTCGAAGATTTCCTTTTCCATTCTTTCGTATGTGGCATCATCTTCAGCTGAGAGTATGCCGTTCTCTCCTCTGTGGGTATCGAGAAACTTTTTCGTGTCTTCCCACACTTTTGCGCGCTGCTGGCGCAGGTCTAAAATTGTCATTTTTGGCATTGTTATTACCTCCTAGTTTTTTAATAAATTAAGCCGCTCCATAAGTTCATCTACGGAACGACCAAGTTTTTCGGGTGTTTTTGTCTTACATTTTGCGGCGAGCTTGTCCATTAAAGAGTTGACTACCGCCGCTTTTGAATACAGCATTGATACAGATACCGCTTCGGTGTTCTCAGCCGCTTCTTCGCGCTGTAATATGCCGTCAGCAAAGCCCAGCTCTACAGCCTTATGGGCATCCATCCACGTTTCGGCTTCCATAAGCGCCGCTATCTTTGCCCGTGAGCGTTTAGTTTTATACTCATAAGCATTGATAATGCTCTCCTTGACCTTGGCAAGCATATCTATAGCCTTTTGCATTTCGTTATGGTCACCAAAAGCTATAGTGGCAGGATTATGGATCATCATCATCGAGACAGGTGACATCATCACCTTAGTGCCTGCCATAGCTATGACAGATGCCGCCGAAGCTGCTATGCCGTCTATCTTCACAGTCACATTATGCGGATATTCCAAAAGCATATTGTAGATCTGCGCAGCCGCTATGCAGTCACCGCCCGGCGAGTTTATCCATACGGTAATGTCACCGCTGCCGCTCATCAGCTCTTCCTTAAAGAGCTGTGGTGTGATATCATCGTCAAACCAGCTTTCCTCGGCTATCGTTCCGTTCAGGTACAGTGTTCTTTCCGCCGTCTCCGTCTGGTTCTTCCAGTTCCAGAACTTTTTCATCGGAATTTACCTCCTCTCCGCTGTTTTTAGTATACGCCGCCCCTGCCTGTGCAAGTGGCAGCATATTGCCGTTCACAAGATACAGATCGCCGCCCTGCTCGGCAGGGATAGGATCGCGGTCTTCCAGCTCTCGGATATCGTTCGCGGAATACCAGCCGTTCTGCCGTGCTATTGCAAAACCGTTCATGCGGCTGAGATAGTCGCCCCGAAGCAGTCCGTCTAGATTAAACTTGACAAAGTACTCTTTCTTTTCCTCGTCGCTAAGTAAAGAACGTACTATAGACTGTTCCCACCTTGCTATCCACGGCGTTAGCGTGTACTTTACAAACTCAAGGCTCTGCTGCTCGATATTAGAAAAGCTCGATTTTTCCAAGTCACCGACCATGTGCGGCGGTATTCGGAATATTCGAGCTATCTCATCTATCTGGAATTTTCGCGTTTCAAGAAACTGTGCCTGTTCGGGCGCGATGCCTATAGGCGTATACTTCATGCCCTCTTCGAGTATTGCTATTTTATGCGCGTTGCCGCTGCCGCCGAAACGTGATTCCCAGCTTTCACGAACACGGTCAGGATCTTTGATCACACCGGGGTGTTCAAGCACACCGCTCGGTGCTGCACCGTTCGCAAAAAACTTCGCGCCGTATTCTTCGCAAGCGATCGCCATACCTATAGCATTCTTTGCCATAGCTATGGGGCTGTAGCCTACAAGACCGTCAAAGCCAAGACCTGGGATATGCAGCACATCTGACGGAGAGAGGCGCACCGTGCTTTTCTTGCTGATAGGCGCATCGTCAGCGCTTACCGTATATTCGTAGTACAGCTGTTTGTTTTCATCGCGGTCTACGGTCATACGGTCGGGCATCAGCGGATAAAGCCCTATAATTTCACCTTTACCGTTTCTGACTATCTGCGCATAAGCATTTCCCCACAAAAGCAGGTGTGTCATAAGCGTTTCACGGAAGATATACGATGTCATTTCTCCGTTCGGCTCATCATGCAGCAGAAAATACAGTGGGTGGTCAGTAGCCTTTTCTCGGCGGTCATCTTTCTGCCGATACAGATGCAGCGGCAGACTTGCTATTGATTCTGACAGTATTCTCACGCAGCTGTAGACCGCAGTCATCTGCATGGCAGATCTTTCGGTCACGCGCTTGCCCGATGTACTGTTGCCGAGAAAAAAGCGATATGCGCTGCCTGCCGTAGCGTTCTTAGGCTTATCCCTCGATCGGAACAAGCCGCTGAATATACTCATTGTATCACCTCATTTTCAAATAAACAGAATGCCTCTGCTGTCGTACACGCTTTCGGTGTTCTGGTTGCCGCAGCGTATTGCTCTGTCAAGAGCCATTATAGCTGCTATCGCTCCGTCTATCTTTTCGGTAGACTTCGCCTTGTCGGCTTTAATGTTGCCGGCAGGGTCTTTCTTGATAAAAATGTTGTCCATGTTCCAGCGCAGAACAGGGTGTCCGCCGTGCGCTATCTTTTCTTCAAGCACAAGCTTCATCAGTTCTTTTGTCGGCGGCGACATATCCTTGAAACCCTGTCCGAACGGAACGACCGTAAAACCCATGCCCTCAAGGTTCTGCACCATTTGTACAGCGCCCCAGCGGTCAAAGGCTATTTCGCGTATATTAAACCGCTCGCCGAGTTTTTCTATAAAATGTTCTATAAAGCCGTAATGTACTACATTTCCCTCGGTGGTCATCAGATGCCCTTGCCGCTCCCACACGTCATAAGGAACGTGGTCGCGCCGCACACGCAGGTCAATGTTGTCTTCCGGTATCCAGAAGTACGGCAGCAAAACAAATTTATCGCTTTCGTCGATCGGCGGAAATACCAAGACAAATGCTGTGATGTCGGTAGTGCTTGAAAGGTCAAGTCCGCCGTAGCAAACACACCCTTCAAGTTCTTTCTCATTCACGGCAAAGGCGCACTTGTCCCATTTTTCCATGGGCATCCACCTTACTGCCTGCTTTACCCATTGATTAAGCCGCAGCTGGCGGAAAGAGTTTTCTTCGCCGGGGTTTTGCTTAGCCGATTCACAAGCTGTTTTAACTTTATCAATGCTGACAGTAACGCCAAGTGACGGGTTAGCTTTCTTCCACACTTTCGGACTTGTCCAGTCGTCGCCGTCGTCCGCGCCATATATCACGGGGTAGAATGTCGGGTCTATCTTTCTGCCCTCGATAATGTCTTTTGCTTTCTGGTGCTGCTCGTAACAAATACTGTGCGTATCAGTTCCGGCAGTCGTTATCAAAAAATACAAAGGCTGCATACGCGCATCGCCCGAGCCTTGTGTCATTACATCAAACAAGTTGCGATTAGGCTGCGTGTGCAGCTCGTCAAATATAACGCCTGAAACATTCAGACCGTGCTTTGTATATGCCTCTGCCGAAAGCACTTGATAAAAACTGTTTGTCGGCGTGTAGATCATACGCTTCTGCGACTGTCTTATCTTTATACGCCTTGACAGCGCAGGGCACATTCTCACCATGTCCGCAGCCACCTCAAACACGATGCTTGCCTGTTGGCGGTCGGCGGCGCAGCCGTACACTTCGGCGCGTTCCTCTCCATCGCCGCAGCAAAGCAAAAGAGCGACCGCCGCAGCGAGTTCGCTCTTTCCCATTTTCTTTGGTATCTCAACGTATGCCGTGTTGAACTGCCGATAGCCGTTCGGTTTCAGAATACCGAACAGATCGCGGATTATCTGTTCCTGCCAGTCTATCAGTTCAAACGGCTTTCCCGCCCATGTGCCTTTCGTGTGGCACAGGCTCTCGATAAACGCTACGGCAAAATCCGCAGCGTCTTTGTCGTAGTAGCTGTCTGTTGCCATAAACCGGGTAGGCGTATATTTTTTCAGCTTTTTCAAAACATCATCTCCGCGAGCGCAGCAGTTGTTCCATAGGATCATCGGTGGGAACTGTCATATCTGCGGAGCTGTTTTCACTGACGATCTGGTAAATTTGATACCAAAGGTTATTGATTTGCTTCATGTAGTTCTGGCTCATAGTAACAACAGGCGAGGCTATCGGCGCACCTGTCGTCGGGTGCTCTGCAATAAAGCCGTTCTGCGAAATATCATGCTCGCACTGTATCCATCGTGCCACGCTCATGGCATAGTTACGCACCAACTGAGCAGGCACGAGCTGTTCACAGCCGCGCTCTTTTATCCAAGCTAGCGTGTCTTGATACACAGAAGCAGCGGTAAGTTCGGCTTCTTTCTCCTGTTTTTCGGTCATATACTCGGGCATTTCTATGCCGCTTTTCTTCTTTCTTGTAGTCGTCTTTGGCTTGACGGGCGCTTCTTTTGCTGCCGTCTTCGGCTTTCTGCCGCTGCCGACCCTCGCACCGCCTCTTGCAGTGCCGTCCTTAGCCATTTTCTCACCTCATTTTTTCAAGGGGGTATATACCCCGTTTGATTTCGGGATTTTTTCGCGTGATACTGGGCGCCGTTGTCCAAAAATTAACATTTTTAGAGATTTTGACCCCTCTACCCCGTTTTTTACCTGTCGTGAAGCTCGTTGCGATGTATCTTAGTATGACAAGACTTGCATAAGCTCATCAGGTTGTTGCGGTCATGTGTGCCGCCCTGTGATACAGGCTTGATGTGATGTACCTCTTCTACCGGCGTGATCCGTCCCTCTTTGAGGCACAACTCACAGTATGGGTGTGCTCTCACATGGCGGTCGCGTATGCGCTTCCATACTCTTCCGTACTTCTTGTTGACATCTGGTGCACGCTCGTACTTGTCGTACTGCTCACGCATAGGCTTCTCATGTTCCTCGCAGTACTGCCCGTCACAAAGGTTAGGGCAGCCGGGGTAAGCGCACGGTCGCTTAGGCTTTCGGGGCATTGTATCATCTCCGTAAATAAGCCCGTCAGAATATAACTGTCGGGCTTGAATTATATCAAATATCCTATGATAACATTATATCATAGCATTTCGGGACAAACGGGACAAAATAAAAAATTCTTAAAAATTTTCAAAAAACTCTTGACAAATGCGCATTAAAGGCGTATAATATATATGTAAGGAAGAGGTGAGGACAACGAAAAGAACAGACTTAATAAGACTGCTTGAAAAGAACGGTTGGTACTTAAAAAGAAACGGTGGTGGACATGATATTTATACAAACGGTATCGAAAGCGAAACGATACCAAGGCACAAGGAAATAAAAGAAAATCTTGCAAAGGCAATAATAAAAAGGCGAGGGCTGAAATAAGCCCTGCTGCCTGCCCTTGCATAAAATATTAAAACTTAATCAGGAGGCTTTATTATGAAAAATTCATATCCGATAATCTTAACAAAAGAGGACGTAGGTTATTCCGTTTATATTCCGGACTTCGACATCGGCACACAAGGCGACGATTTGACCGAGGCTATCGAAATGGCAAGAGATGCTATAGGCATAATGGGTGTTGATATGGAAGATGACGGAAAAACGATACCTGTGGCAACTAACGTTAATGATATAATACACAATACAGAGCAAATTGTTTCGCTTGTTGACGTTGACTTTGTGGAATATCGCCGCAAAAACGAAATGAAAGTTGTGAAGAAAAACTGTACTCTGCCCAGCTGGCTTTGCTACGAGGCAGAAAAAGCGAATATCAACTTTTCACAGGCTTTGCAAGCTGCTCTGAAAAGAGAGTTAAAAATTACCGACCAAAAATAAAGCAGTCTGCTCCCTCACTTTGAAGAGTGAGGGAGTTGCTTTTTCTCCGCGCTCAAATATCTGTAGCACACTTTCTTCACGCCGTCAGCCGTGTTCTTGCCGCCGAGCCTTATAGAGACCGTGACCCATGACAGACCGTTTATAAAGCGATATGTAAATATCTGCCGTATATAGCTGTCGGGTATCTCAGCTATATATCGCTCTAAACGTGCACGCTCGTATATGCACTGTTCTCGCTTGGCGGCTATAACAGCTTCCAGCTCCACAATGGCGGCAGTGTACCGTTCCACCCTGCTGACTGTGTTCTGCGTGCGTGGTGTACCGTCAGAGCTTGCCGATGCAGGACTTTGCGCTTTTGCCCGTAATGCTTCAAGCCGCTGCTTGTCCATTTCTATCTCTTTTCGCAGGTAGTAAAGCTGAGATAACTCTTTCAGTGTCACGTTCATTCTCCTTTCTTGGTGTACGGCGATATGTCGTCAAGTGAGCATATATAAGCGGTCTTGCCGTCATCGCGCATCTCGGTAACTTCTGCTTGATAATAAAAGCCGCTGTCGTTTCTTCTTATCGTCGCTCCCGTCAGTATGTACACGCCGTTTATGTGCAGTCTGTCGTTTCTGAACACCACACGCTTGTTCAGGTAGTGCTTTATTTCTTTTTCCGTCATACGTCTAACCTCTGTATAGCTACAAATATTCCCGGCGTGTCAGACCAAAACTTCTCGACGATCTCAGAAGCGACAATAGCATCATCGCTGAAAAAGCCGACCTCGGTCAGGCAGTCTTTAAAAAGCTTTTGAAGATTATCGGTATCGGGTCGAGTTATCTTGTAATCGCCGTCATTATGCTTGTTGGTGCGATCAAGCGGAAACAGCCACTTGACCATAAGCCGAACAGGCACATTGGCAAACATAGGCTTTACTATTCCGCATTGTTTTTCATATGCGTTAAACTTATGACCGAGATGTGCCAAGAACTTATCATGCGCAGATTTTAATTCAGGCGTTTCGTAGAAAATCATCTTGCCGCTTTTACTTTGAGCAACTCTGCTTTGCTGCTTAGTGATCCGCGGCGGAATCATCGGCAGGAAAAATCTAACATCATCATTTTTGTTTGGCATATTTTTACAACTCCTTTTCTTTGTGTTTGGGGGTGTCTGCGAATATTTCTATTCATATTTTATGGGGTTGTTTAATACCCCATAAAATAATATGAAATATTATTTAGGTTTTTTCCGGGAGAAAATATCGATTAAGTTATCGATATTTTCTTCCAAAATTGCTCGGAAGAAAAAAATTATTTTATCGATTTCTTCTTCTACGGGAAAGAAAATATCGATTAAATTTTCTTTTCTTCTCGGAAGAAGAAATCGAAGTTAATCGAAATTTTCTTCCAAAACGTTTCTATTTTCAACATTATTCCCTGGAAGAAAAAATCGGTCTTAATCGATATTTTCTTTCCAAGATGTTTCTGTATTCAACAAGCTTTAATCCCCACATTCTTACCTTCTTTCCAAAAGCCGCCATGTTCTGAGATACGATTGAGGACTGTTTTCTCGCTTACGCCCATGTACTCGGCTAAGTCACTTGTGGTACATTGACCGTTCTCGGCTACGGCGTAGAAGGCTGTCTCAACAGATTTCTTTCTGTCCTCTTGCCGCTGCTCGTTACTCTTGCGTTTGTCAAAGTTCTTTCCCCAAGGTGAGCCTTTCGCAGTCGTTTTCGGCTGCGCACCCTCAAAACCTAGGTCTTTAAGAGAACCTGTGTCGTCTATGCGGTGTATCGGGTAATCAAACCACAAGTTTATAGGCTCAAACTTCGGAAACTCTCGCAGCGTGCCCTCTACACGCCACGCAGTGCGACCGCTCATGCCGTGCTTGGCTCTGTCTATCTCTTCAATCATCAATTTGTATGACTTAAGCGATAATATCTCTCGCGCCTTTTCCGTCATTACAGAGGCAGACTGCATATCGTCCTGCGATAGATCCGAATCGCCGTCAAATCGGCATATCCATTCGCGGCAGATACGGCAGGTCAGCTTGTTTTCTTCCTGCTTCTTCAAGCTGTCGGTGATCTCGAGCTCGGCAAAATCGAGAAGTGCATCAGGATCTCGCGCAAATACTCCCGAACCCGAGGCTCTGTCCATAGACCTTTTCGCGCCCTGCAATCCCTTAGAATGATGGTGGCAGTATATTACAGCACACCCAAGCTCATTGCACACACTGTCAAAGTAATTGCAGAATTTTGACATATGCTCGGCGCTGTTTTCGTCTCCTGTCAGTATCTTATATATCGGGTCAAAGATGATAGCAATGTAGCCGCGCTTTTTCGCACGGTGTATAAGCTTTGGCGCGAGCTTGTCCATGGGCGCACTGTGACCGCGCAAGTTTAGTATATCTATCTTATCAAAGTTATCGACCTTGTAGCCGAGAGCATCGTAAACATCTTTAAATCTATGCATACATGATGCGCCGTCAAGCTCCAGATTTACATACAACACCTTGCCTTGTGCGCAGTTAAAGCCCAGCCATTTCTCACCCTCTGCAATAGCTATGCAGAGCGATATAAGCGCGAAAGACTTGCCGGCTTTAGAAGGCCCTGCGACAAGCAGCTTGTGCCCTTGCCTTAATACGCCGTCAATAAGCGGCGGTGCAAGCTTGGGCATATGCTGCCATACGTCGGCAAGGCATACCGTGTCGGGCAGATCGTCATTGATAGCCGCTATGTAGTCGTACCACTCCTGCCAGCCTTGCTTGCCTATGTGGCTGTCAACAATAAACTGCTTACGCTCGCCGCGCTCTATTCCCGGCAAACGTGAGAGCCTTGACGGGTTGCGGCAGCTTTTGTCTACATACAGCCCGTTCTTGCGGCATACGCCAAAAAGATAGTCCACTCGCTTGTGATACTCGTTAAGATCAGGCGCATCTATATGCACTATAGCGTGCAGGCTCTTGCCGCCCGTATATACAAGCATAGCGACAGGCAGCTCTAAGTCTCTTATAAGCGCGTTCTGCTCTTCCAGAGCCATGCTGTCGCTCTCAACAAGCGCGTATCTGTAGTCGGTAACATTCTCGTCTTTAACGCCCCTGCCGTCGAGAGGATTGAAACGGATCCATGCGCCTGCCTCTTTTTTGTAGTCGCCAAGAACCGCGCCTATATCGCCACCGCACTTACGCAGTTCTTTAATAAGCTCTCCTGCCGTGCGGTCATAGCTGCCTCTGTTCGGCAAGTGCTTTACAGTGCCGTCGTCGCTCTGTTTTTCCCATGTTTCTGTTACATAGCCTACATGGTCGTCTTTATCAAACAGCGTTTCGAGATATGTAATTATCTGCTCGGCAGGATTCCACACCGTCGGTTCTTTCACGGGTATGCCCTCGCCTGTCAGCGGTACTGAGAGCGTTTCTTCTTCGGCTGTAATAACGTCGTTCCAGTCATAGGCAAGCGGTGCAGGGCGTTTGAACTCAAAGCCTCTGTCCTTTGCCATTTGTACGATAGTGCCGGCAGTAACAGGCGAGGCAGATCCGCCGAAGGTGTTCCACTTGCTCTGACATTCTCCGGCATGGAATCGCCGTGCATCACGCCTCGACCAGTTTTCCCAGTCGGTGCAGGAATAGCCCTCATGTTTGAGCGCCATACCGACGTTGATCCACTCTTGATATTCGCAGTCGGAAGGGTCTATGTGGTCTAATATATCAGTAAGTTTAACGTCCATATGCTCACGCTCCTATATATGTCGCAGGATCAATGTCATACGGTATGCGCCAGCCGTTTGAGGCTATGCGGTCTATCAGCTTTTTGGCGGTGTCAAACTGCCAGTTACCGACGTGCTTAAAGCCGCGCGACTCTAAAAAGCGTATCTGCTTGGGTGTAGTCATACCCATAGATCTGCGGTTGGCAAGCCTGTCCAGTATAAGCTGTGCCTTGCCTGCCGTCTCTATCTCGTCAGGGTATATGCCGTACTTTTCAAGAGCGGCTTTCTGTTTATCAGATGCAGGCGACATTTCCCAGCCGAACGCAGGCTGATATGACGACAGATCTTCCGCTTGTATGCTCATCTCGTATTGCAGAGGGTCTACCAGTTTTCTCTTTCGCATACGCATTTCAGCGAGCGTATTGGCAAGGGCTTCTTCGCGCTTAGCCACAACGTCTTCGCTGGCTTTTTCTTCCGCTTCTGTAATGTCAACAGGTTCGGAAGTTTCGGAAAGGTTTTCGGTCATTTGTGCGGCAACCTCTGCGCTCTCACAAATAAGTGATGCAGGGCGGCAAAGTTCGTGGCGCTCTGTGTGCCATAAAAAGTCCAGCAATAGCAAGTGGTCTTTGCCCTCGCAGAGCCTTGTGCCGCGCCCTACCATCTGGCAGTACAGGCTTCTGACTTTGGTCGGCCGCAGAACTATAATGCAGTCTACCGAGGGGCAGTCCCAGCCCTCTGTCAGCAGCATAGAGTTACACAGCACGTTATATTTGCCACTTTCAAAATCAGAGAGCACCTGCGCCCTGTCGTCGCTGTTGCCGTTTACTTCTGCCGCGCTGAAACCTTTAGAATTGAGTATATCTTTAAATTTTTGAGATGTCTTTATAAGCGGCAGGAATACAACAGTTTTACGGTCTTTACAGTAATTCTGCATCTCGTCCGCGATCTGATACAGATACGGATCCAGCGCATTGTCTATATCGCTTGCGCGGAAGTCGCCTGCCTGCACACTTACGCCCGAAAGGTCAAGTTTTAGCGGAATAGTCTGCGCTTTTATCGGCGACAAATAGCCTTCTTTAATTGCTTTCGGCAAGGTATATTCATAGGCAAGGCTGTCAAATATCTGACCGAGGTTTCGCATATCGCCCCTGTCGGGAGTTGCTGTAACGCCCAGTATCTTAGCGTTAGAAAAATGCTCTGTAACTTTTTGGTAGCTGTCTGAAATAGCATGATGTGCCTCGTCTATAATAATTGTATCAAAGTAGTTTTTTGAAAATTGTGCAAGCCTTTTGTCGCGCATCAGCGACTGCACCGAGCCGACTACAATTCTGTACCAGCTGTCGAGGCAGCTTTCTTCAGCCTTTTCTACCGCGCAGCCCAGCCCCGTAGCCTGCATTATCTTGTCGGCAGCCTGTGTAAGCAGCTCACCTCGGTGAGCAAGTATAAGCACTCGCTCACCGTTTCTGACTAGGTCTTCGGAAAGTTTGGCAAAAACTATCGTCTTGCCGCAGCCGGTCGGCAGCACAAGCAGCGTTCTCTTGTGTCCGCTTTCCCACTCGCGCATGATAGCTTCTTTCGCCTCGCTCTGATATGTACGCAGTTGCATTCTTACCACTTCCCTGTCGTCCAGCCTGATGCCGCAGGCGCGTTTGCTTCGTCATAGTCGTAAAAACGCTTTATGCGATTGGCCTTCCCCTCTGTGCCGTCTTTCTTGATATACGTTTCTACGACCACCTTGCACTTGCCTTTCTTGCCGATAATGTTCCAGTTCATTTTCAGCGGCTCGCCGTGCTTTTTCATTCCGAGCGAGAGAAATAGCTGTGACAGCTTCCATTCAAAGTTTGAAAGCAGGAAAAAGCCCTCTTCTATGCTTACAGCGCCATCGCTGCCTGCTACCTCAAAAGTGACCATAGCCCTGTTACAAGGCGGTACTTTTTCCGAACCGTTGTAACGTGTTCTTAAAACCTTTTTGACTGTGTATTCGTAGTCACCGTCGGGCAGCAGTACAAACTCGCCACCCTCATTTTTTATCTGATCTTCCCAGCCATAAACAATTACATCTTCGTTCATTGTTTTTACTCCTTTCAAAATGGATTTTCTTGATTTTCTTTTATCATTTTGTAGACATCGTTCCAACAGGCTATGAGCACGCCGCTTATAAAGCGCTCGTCATATCTGCTTACGGGCATATCTTGCGGATAATACCCTTTAAGACTGACTGCAAGCCTGATGTCCTCTTCGCTTACCCTGTATTCCTGCATAAGGTCTTTCAGAGCCTTCGGCAGTTCTTCGGGAATATTCAGCGGTGTAACGTCTTCAAAGTCCGACAGATCACCGACTACATTCACATCAGTCTGTACCGGTGCAGGCTGCTCTACAGCACTCTCAATAACACGCTCGGGCGCTTTCGTCTCGGTCGGTGTATCTTCAAAAAGATGTGCTATGTACTTGTATTCAAGCGGCAGCTCGTCAGGCAGCCCGAAGCGGTTTTTGGCATCCCAGCAGGCACGCCGTGTTGTATACATAACTCTTTTGCACTCATTGTTATTTGCCTTTAACTTTTTGCCGTCCTTGTCCAAAGCAATTATTTCGGTCTTGAAATTCAAAAACAGAACTATATCCGCCCATTCTTTGACTATAGGAGCTATCTTGTTGGTGGTCTTGTCACCGAGTTTGAGTTCCCAGCGGTCATAACCTGCGCCCATTTCTTCGGGCTGATCAAATTTCTTGACTTTCGCATGAGCGATAAGAACCACATTTATGCCGCTGTCAACGACATCTTGGAGCAGGTCAAGAAACTTGTCAAATTTCTCTTTCTCATACTGCCAGCCGTTTCCGTAGCCGAATTCTTCAATGCCTGTTTTCTTGTATTTAGCGCACAGCTCGGCGATGCACATTCTCTCCGCCCAGTCAATTGTATCTATAACAAGAGTTTTGCAGCGCTTCAACCGCCTTTCCTGCTCGATGTTTTCGCAAAGCAAAGTCCAACTGGTGGGTGTCGGCAGTCTGTCCACGTCAAGAGCCGCCGTGCCGCCCTCAACGTCTATAAATATCGGGTCGGGAAATTGTGCCGCAAATGTTGACTTGCCTATGCCCTCTACGCCGTATATGACGACTTTCTTTGCCTTTTTCTGCTTGCCTCTTACAAGCCCTGCTGTGTTGGTGATCATTAAAAAGTACCTTCCTTCCATGTTTTTTGAGTTTCTGTATTAGCGCCATTGACGTATGATGTGCCGTCCTCAATAATGATACTGCACTCGTCGCCGGTCGATACCCTTGTAGCTATTGCCTGCAAGCCCTCGCCTGCAAGCCACTCGCCGAAGCTTTGCAACGTATCGGTGTCCAGCTGCTCAAGCTTGTCCAGCAGTACAAAACCGCACTCGGGATTAAGTTTACGCACGATAGATGTCGCCACAATAAGCTGCTCTGATCCGCTCATGCAGTCCCACTTCTGCCCCTTATATACAAGTTCGCCCTCTTCAACGGTCAGCCCCTCTAAAGGCATGACCGCATTGTCGAGCAGTCTGCGCTTTGCCACCCTTGTGCCCTCAATGTCGGCAGTAAGTTCATCATACTGTTTGCTGTATTTTTCGGCATCGATTTCTGCTTTCTCTCTTTCGAGATTAGCGTATATCTTCTTGTTGGTTTCTTCGATTTCGGCAAGGCTCTTCTCTATCTCGGCAGTGCTCTCGTCTTTAAGAGTTGCCACTGTCTTGTTGGCGGTTATGTACTCGTTTTCAAGGCGAGAGATCTCCTGATTCAGCTTCAGCAGCTCTGTTTGCGCCTGCTTCAACCGCTGTTCTATCTCCTGCTTATGCTCCCTAAGCCGCTGGTTCTCGCCGTTCTTGGCAAGTATCTGCTGCTGTTTAAGTATAAGTTCTGATGCCGATATAGGCTCTAGCGGCATACCTGCGTACACCGGCATTTCTTTGGCGTACTTTTTCTTCTGATCAGCTATCCTGCCAACCACCGTTCGCTGGTCGTACAAGCTCTTTTCCTCGACTTCAAGCTGATACAGCTTATCTCCAACGCCTATTATTTTCAGCAGCGTTTCGGCTTTTTCCTTGTTTGTCTGCCCGAGAAACTTCGGCAGGTTCAGCGCGAGCTTTTCTACAAAGCTGTTGAGCAGGTTCTGACCGCCCTTGTTGCCGCTGGGGTCTATGACCTTTAAGCTGCTGTTCTTGCCCGACCGCTCAACGACTATGCCGTTATCGAGTGTCAGCCGCATATACGGCTCTGCGTAAGCGCCGTCACGCTTTGGGTTGGAAGGCTTGAAGTTATCGCCGCCCAGAGCCCAGCTTATGGCATCAAGCACCGACGACTTGCCCTGTGAGTTTTTGCCGCCTATCACTGTCAGCCCGTTCTTTGCCGGCGTGAGCTGCACCGCCTTGATGCGCTTGACGTTCTCGATTTCAAGCGTGGTTATCTTTGTTGACATTTTTACATTCTCCTTTACAAAAATGTATTTGTGATTTTCTTTCCACAAAATCTGCATGCCCTGTTATCCATAATTCATATTGATCATAGCATTCATCGCAAAGATCCTTATCAGCGACATAACTACCGCCGGATACAGCCGTGGAAATTCCTTTAATCGTGCGACCATCATAGCGATTATTATTTTCCATATAGATTTTACCACATCGATCACATTTCATTACATTCATTTTTCAACCTCCTCTTCGAGATATTTTATAACCGCTTTTGTGCAATCCTCGCTTTGCTGATTTTTGCAAGTGTTTCTCAGATAGCAATAATCACAAGAGAAAGGCGGTATCAGATTATCAGTGATCTCAGCAGCCACTTCTTCAATTGTGGCGGTTTTGAGTTTTTCAAAACGAGTCATTGGATTCGGTCCGTCCCCCTCTCTGCTGTAGTACATGTCTTACTTGGAATTATAAAATCTTGCCGACTGCCATATCAAAGGATACACCTCAGCAGGGTTGAATTTTTCTTGCTCGTTAATTTTCGGAGTTTCGGGTAACGGCTGCCAATGTGATACATCATAAATTGCATACATTATTGCATCTTCTGCGCTGAATTGTGACAAAGTATTAAACGCTTTATACTTTTGTGAATATGTCAATACGTTATATGCCATCAGTTTCGTACTGTACGTTAAATATTCGCCATCAGTTGGCGGTAATTTATCTTTAACACTTATCCAATTACTCATTTATAACATCACCTTCATTTCAACAAAATCCAAATAAGCTTTTACAAGGCAGCGTAAAATTTCGCAAATATAAATTTTTGCTGGAAAATTCTCCGAAGTTATAAGTTTTTTTGTAAAACTCCTTTTCTCTTTCACTCAACCTCATTTCGCCACCTCTAAAAAATTGAAAATCAATTCAGATATTAGAAAATACGCCACAAGATAGTACGAAAATACAATGCAAGCGACTAATAGCGCAAGTATGATTAGTTTGATTAGTTCCATATTTTAACAATCCTTTCTTTCGCACATCTCAGGCAGGTTAGCTCTCACAAGTGCAGCAGGGACAGGCGGCGTTACAGCGTTTCCGCAGCGTGCAACCTGCTTTGACTTCGGGTAAGGCTTGCCTCGGTCGTCTTTGTCAATGATATAGTCCTTTGGAAAGCCTTGCGCATTGAACAGCTCTCTCGGTTGCAGCATACGCATTTTTATATCGGTAATTATGTAGTCCTCGCCGTGTATCGTTACCACCGCAAAGCGGTCTTTGGTCGTTATGGTGTCAAGTGGCTCGTTTACCGACTTTGCTATGCCTGTAGAAAAATACTTGACCAAAAATGCCTGCACCTCTGCGTGATGCGCTCCGCTGCACGATATCGTAGACAGCGGCTTGTCGGCTGCACTGCCTGACCCTGTATATCCGCCAGCGTAGTTTTTCATTATGTAGGCGCAGGATAGAGCATACCGAGGGTTGGTGTCCACCGTCATTATAGGCTCGGACAGCTTCTGACCGCGCACCTCGCTGTCGTTCTGCTCACTGTGATACTGTATCAGCGTAGGTGCGACCATATCGCCGTCGTTATCGTCCGAAATAATAAACGGTTCGGGATTTTCGACAACAAATTTCTGTATGCCTTTTGCAATCCGCCGCAGGGTATTTTCAGCAAGCGGCTTTTCTCGCTCAAATATGCTCTTAGCAGGTATAGACCAATCAATACACTCGGCTGCGGTTCTGTACGGCAGCTTCTCACCTATCCTTACCTCTTCGCTGTCTTTCGGTGCGCGTGTTGGCTCTGCCCACACTATCTTTCTGCCGTCACAGCGAGCGACAAGGTAGAAGCGTGTTCGCGTGGTCGGCGCACCGTAGTCACATGATCTAAGTATTCGATACTCGACATCATAGCCGAGACCCTTTTCAAGTGCCTGTGCCATTTCGGAATTACTATCAATACCGAGCGTAGAACACATCTCTCCGAACGCAGGGTGAGTTTTCGGCAGACCACTTGTAAGAGCTTGTATAAAGCCCTCGAATGTTTCTCCCATTCGCTCTTTGATCGGTCTGTTGTTCACGCCCAGCGGACCCCATGTGCGTATTTCAGGTACGTTTTCCAGCATTATCACTCTCGGTCGTACCATATACGCCCAACGCAGCGTTACCCATGCAAGACCTCTTATGTTCTTATCAACGGGCTTGCCGCCTTTAGCGCGAGAAAAATGCGTACAGTCGGGAGAAAACCACGCCAGCGCTACCGGCTTATCACCGCACGCCTCTTTCGGGTCAACGTCCCAGACGTTCTCACAGTAATGCTTTGTGGTCGGGTGATTAGCCTTGTGCATAGCAATCGCATCGGGGTCATGATTGATAGCTATATCAACGCTTCTGCCCGTCGCCATAGATATGCCCAAGCTTGCACCGCCGCCGCCTGCAAAGTTATCAACTATTAGTTCTTTTATTTTTTACTCCCCCTCATTGTCAAATAAACTTATCTGTGCCCAGTGTTCTTTTTGTTTGATAATATCCCAGCAAAAATGTTCGCTTGTGTCTATAACACCAAGATCTTCGAGCGCAAAACGCTTGTCAAAGTCGTGTACAGAGTGTCCGTCAGCTTTGAAATGTACAGGGCTGTCGCTATCCCATTTCATCAACAATTGCCATAAGTCGGGGTAGTTCTTGCGCAATAACCGTAATTGCTGAATCCCCTGATTGTGGCAAAACCAGCAACCGCCCCTTGTTGCTGTGGTGTATATCGGTGAGAGTAAGTCATTATCCTCGCACCACTTTCGGCAGTCGGCTTCCGTCCAGCCTGAAAGAACTAAAGGACTAATTTTACAATCGCTCAAACTATGAAAGCGATTAGGCTCATCGGTGGCTATTCCGATATAATCAATACGCTCTTTACCGTCTGTGCATTTAATGCTGTTTATAGCACTTAATTTCAACTTATTGCACCAATTCCCACGTATCAACGGAAAGCCGTGTATACTTCCTATAAACTTGCCTTTAACACGTTTATTATAAAATGCTTTTTCATAAGTCATCTTACTGCTTGTATAGCCGTCACATTCTGTCGCGACTATATGCTCAACCGTGATACCCCAACGGTCCTTTATGATCTTGTCCGCCTTAGTCTTAAACTCTTGCATAGGCGGCAGATCTGCCGATATAGTATCTGTCGCCCACACTTCAGCGTGAACAATACGGTCAAGAGGCAAACCTAATTTTTCAATTGCTCCGAGGCAAGCAAGGCTGTCTTTGCCGTAAGATAGGCTGAGTATGTATTCTTTACTCATTCCCACACAGTTTCAAAAACTCGGGCTTAACTTTTTCTTTGAGTTCTTCCAAAATATCAGGATTAGCCAGCTCATGTGTCCATATAGGACGTCCAAGCACTTCCATAATGTATCGGTGCAAGATATCAAAATCGCACATAAGCACGCCCGTGTATGCCGATACTATAAGCCGTTCTTTCAATGTCATTATTTTTCCCACCCTTTGCCTTTGATTTCTATGCAGATCTGCTGCACTTTCGGAGCGGCTTTTTCTTTTTTCTCGGGGATAAGCTCGTATAAAAGCCACAGCAGCAGCGCCGCCATAGCTATGCCGATCGTTCTCCCCGTCACCGTGCCTGCGGTGTGTATCTCAGCCGCCGCAAACGCCGCACTGCCCAACGCCGTGATAATGGCAATAAAGTTGATAAACCCTTTCAACCCGTCTTTAACTCCTTTCCTTGAAATTCACGCAGCTTTTTCAGCCGCCTCTCATAGTCGCCGATGTCTATGCCCCATATCTCGTAGGCGATACGGGTGTTGACCGTATATGGCGTGAATGATTTGATATCCCTATCAGCCATAGCCTTTCTGACCTCGTTTTTCATTTTGCAGGCAGTTGCAGCAGCCACGCCGAACAGCGCTCTGATCTCGGCAGTGCCAATCTCCGGTTTGGCATAGTAAATGATCAGCGCCCTTTCTACATCAGGCACATTTCGCATAAGATCACCTCCTATATTTATCATTCATTCTCTTTTATCTCTTTTATTATAAGATCGCACTCGCCGTCTGTCTGCTCCGCATATTCTTTACAGAATTTCTGTGCATCTTCACGGCTCTCGGAAACATAGATGGTTTCGCCGAAGTCGCTCTCATAGTAGTCAATTACTGTATACATCTGTGTTTACCCTCTTTCCGAAAATTTTGTTAACATGGTATTCTCTTTTTCGCTAGTTGACTGATTTGTCAACCGTATCTGCAAAAAAAACGAGCATTTTTTCTTCGTTCGTAAGCCTGAGCATCTCGCAGATCTTGTTGACCTCTGAGGACTTAAACTCACGTTTGCCGTTCATTTTCTGATACAGCGACTGTCTGGAGAGCCCTATTCCCTCAGCAATTGCCGATATAGGTATTCTGCTGAGCTTGATACGGTCGTTAAGATATTCCAGATTCATTTTCTCACCCCCTTATCGTGGTTGACGAACTTGTCACTATATCCATTATAATTCAAGATGACGGATTTGTCAACCTTATTTTCGATAGCAAATTACACAAAATTTTTATTGCTTGGTTGTCTAAAACGTCAACTTTTGTTTTCAAGTGTAATTTTTTGTTGACAGTTTTGTAATTTGGCAGTATAATAATAGTGGAGGTGTAATTATGACAATTGGAGATAGAGTTAAGGCACTGCGCCTTAAAAAAGGTTTAACACAGGAAGAACTTGCTGAAAAGCTGGGCTATAGGTCAAAATCATCTGTTGCGCACATTGAGAACGGCAGAGATATACCGCGCTCGATGATAGTGCAGCTTTCAGAAATTCTTGATACCACGCCTGCTTATTTAATGGGCTGGGAAGACAGCGAGGGCAGTCTTTTTAATAAATATGATAATATCCACCCTATACAGCTGAAAAAGATACCGCTGCTAGGCGAGATAGCCTGCGGTGAACCTATATGGGCAGACGAGAACAAAGAGCATTATGTCATGGCTGATATGGATATAGATGCCGACTTTTGTCTTACCGCCAAGGGAGACAGCATGGTGAACGCGCGTATAAATAACGGTGACATTGTATTTATCAAACAAATGCCGCTCGTGCAGAACGGCGAGATCGCGGCGGTAATTATAGATAATGAGGCTACGCTTAAACGGGTGTATTACTACCCCGACAAAAATAAACTGGTGCTCAACCCCGAAAACCCTGCATACGAGCCGCTGATCTATATCAATGAGGAACTTGATACCGTAAGAATACTCGGCAAAGCTGTGTATTTTATGAGTGCATTATAAGGGGGGCAACACCATGAAAAACAAGAAATGCCCTGTAATAGTCTTGTGTGTACTGTTCGCGCTGTGGTTTCTGATCATTCCGGGGGTGCTCGGCATCATACTGTACATCAGAAATCTTGTAATAGATAAAAACAGTAAAGATACCACCGCCGAAGAAAACGAGCTTGCCGGTCTGCAAAGTGATATAAGCAGGCTGCGAGCCGAAAAGGCTGCCTGCGAAGAAGAATACAGAGCGGCTCTGGTACGCAAGGAAGAGCTTTTGAAAGAAATATCAATGCAGAAAGCGGCGCAGCAATCGATTGCCAAATCTACGCCGCCAAAGCAGGAGCAGCCGACCACCGACGACAAAGCCGACTATGTTGTAATTGACCTTGAAACAACAGGTCTGAAGCCGTCTGAATGTGAGATAATAGAGATAGGCGCGGTGAAAGTCATCGGCAACAAGCAAGAGAAGTTCCAGAGCCTTGTAAAGCCCACTTATCCGATAAGCAGGGCTATAACCAACTTAACGCATATAACCAACGATATGGTCAAAGATGCGCCGAGTTTAGACGAGGTACTGCCGAGGTTTTTGGACTTTCTCGGCGACAACATCATAGTCGCGCACAATGCAAGTTTTGACCTTTCTTTCCTTTCCGCTGCGTGCGAAAAACAGAATATGCCGTTTAACAACAAATATATTGATACGCTGTCGTGGGCGCGAAGATGCTACCCACAGTTTCGGCATCACACGCTTGAATGCCTCTGTGATGAGCTTGATATAGACAACAGCGAGGAGCACCGTGCGCTGTCCGATGCGCTGGCGACACAAAAGCTGTATGATATATTGCTTGACGTCAGAGAGCCGAGAATACAATCACAGAAAAGAAAGACAGAAAGCGCTTCCAAGCCTAAGCTTTCGGAAAGCACAAAGGCTCTGCGTGACTTGCAGAGCTTGTTATGCCGGATCACCGAGGACAACGTTCTGACCGATGACGAGGTGTACCGCCTTAACCAGTGGCTCGCCATTAACGAGGATCTGTGCGGTAACTATCCTTTTGACAAGGTAAAGCAGGCTGTTGAAGCGGCTCTGGAAGACGGCGTTATTGAGCAGCGTGAACTTGACGAGATGTTGGCTATATTTAAAGACGTTTTAGAGCCGACTTTTGGTGACGTCCCCGAAAAAATAAACGTGGAAGGCAAGAATGTATGTCTCACAGGCAACTTTGCCAGAGCGGCAAGAAGCGATGTGGAAGTACAGCTGCGGCAGAAAGGTGCAGTCATAAAGACAGGCGTTTCGGGCAAGCTTGACTATCTGATAGTCGGATCACTCGGCAACGCCGAATGGCAGCAAGGTAATTATGGCGCAAAGATAAAGAAAGCTATGGAACTGCGAGAAGCAGGCAGCCCGATAAATATTGTGGAAGAAAATAACTTTTTTGAAGTTTTAGTGTAAATAAAAAAGCCGCTCCGGTGCGCCAACACCGAAACGGCAACGAGAATGTCCCCATGTCAACAAAGGGCAAATTCTGCCCTTTTATTGTAACATAATTTTTTGTAGATGTCAATAGGAGGTATAACTATGCCTATTTATAAGATGACGGGCAAGAAAAACGGCAAGCAGCGTTACCGTGTGCGTATCAACTACACAGACAACTACGGCAAGGCGCATCAGACCGACCGCACTGTTTACGGTCTTGAAGAGGCAAAAATGCTTGAATATCAGCTTACCAACGACATCAAGCGCAAGAAAGAAACGCCTGCTGCCGGTATGACGATCAGCGATCTCTATGAAGAATATATCAACGCAAAGCGATATGAGGTGCGCGAGACCACTCTTGACAAGAGCGTGCGCATAATCGCGCGGTACATCATTCCAGAATGCGGCAGTACCAAGCTGTCGAAGTTTAACGTTGCCGTCGTCCAAAAGTGGAAGATGTACATGGAGGGGCTGAACGTTGGCATCACGACCAAGCGAAACGTCTACGGGGTGTTCCACGCGATGATAAACTACGCCGTGAAAATGGAATACATGACGAGAAACGTGCTGGAACAGGCTGGTAACTTCAAGGCGCCGCTCGATACCACAGCTACAAAAGAGATGCAGTATTACACCGCAGACGAGTTCAAGCGGTTTATTGCCGCCGCCAAAAGCGAGGCTGAAGCGGCAGAAGCCAAGGGCGAGCTGTACAAATGGAATTTTTATGTATTTTTTAATATAGCCTTTTACACGGGTATGCGCAAAGGCGAAATCAACGCCCTGCAATGGACGGACATCAAGGACGGCAGGATAAGCATTACCAAGAGCGTTGCGCAGAAGCTTAAAGGGCCTGACCGCATCACGCCGCCCAAGAACAAGAGCAGTATACGCACGATACAGATACCGTTGCCGCTCATGGCGGTGCTGGAGCAGCACAAGGAGCGGTGCAGTGCCATTGACGGCTTTTCAGAGAGCTGGTATATCTGCGGCGGTGTGCGCTGCATCAGAGATACCAGTGTGCAAAAAACCTTGCAGAGGTGTGCCGAGGCGGCAGGCGTTAAAGCGATAAGGGTGCACGACTTTCGGCACAGCCACGCTTCCCTGCTTGCCAACGAGGGCATAAACATACAGGAGATCGCACGTCGGCTCGGGCACGCTAAGATAAGCATGACGTGGGACACCTACTCGCATTTGTATCCTCGCGAAGAAGAGCGGGCATTAAAAATACTAAATAAAATATAAAAAACGTGTAAAAATCGTGTAAGCAAAATAATAAACCCCCGATTATTCGAGGGTTTATTTTCATATGGCGGAGCAGGAGAGATTCGAACTCTCGGTCCCGATTAAGGGATTACTCGATTTCGAGTCGAGCCCGTTATGACCACTTCGATACTGCTCCATATATTCAAAGTTTACGTGACTTAGATATTATAACACATCGCGAAGAAAAAATCAATAGCAATAAAATTACATTTAGCAAAAAAATATTCACATCGGCGGCGGCTCTTTTGTCAAATTTGCTTATTTTTTGCTATTTCCTTGACAAAACCTATAAAAAAGTGATATTATAATATGTGTATGTATACTTTGCGAGAGGAGCAAATCTTAGGATCATGAAAACACCGTTTATCACCAAAGAACAAGCAGAAGAAATTATCAAAAAATACCCCACGCCTTTTCACATATACGACGAAAAAGGCATACGCGAAAACGCACGGAAAGTAAAGCAGGCGTTTGCGTGGAACAAGGGCTTTAAAGAATATTTTGCCGTAAAGGCTACACCAAACCCGTTCATTCTGAAAATATTGCAGGAGGAGGGCTGCGGCGTTGACTGCTCCAGCTACACCGAACTGCTGATGAGCAAGGCTTGCGGCTTTGAGGGCGAGGATATAATGTTCTCCTCAAACGTAACGCCCGACAAAGACTACCTTTTGGCGAGAGAGCTCGGCGCGATAATAAACATAGACGATTTTACGCACATTGAGCACCTTGACAAGCTGTGCGGCATACCAAAGCTTATCTGCTGCCGCTACAACCCCGGCGGAAAGTTTGAAATGCACAATCAGATAATGGATAACCCCGGCGATGCGAAATACGGCTTTACAAAAGCACAGATAATCGAGGGTTTTAAGATACTTAAACAAAAAGGTGCGAAGGAATTTGGTCTGCACAGCTTTTTAGCTTCAAATACCGTCACCGACGACTACTACCCCGAGCTTGCAAGAATACTCTTTGAGCTTGCTGTTGAGATTCAGAAAGAAACAGGCTGCAAGTTTAAGTTTGTGAATCTTTCCGGCGGTGTTGGCGTGGCTTACAGACCCGACCAGCGCGGCAACGATATTATGAACATCGGCGATGGCGTGCGCAAGGCTTATGAAGAAATACTCGTGCCAAACGGCATGGGTGATGTTGCGATATTTACCGAAATGGGCAGATTCATGCTTGCGCCTTACGGACACCTTGTGACAAAGGTCTTGCATTTCAAGCATATATATAAAGAGTACGTGGGCGTTGATGCCTGCGCTGCAAATCTTATGAGACCCGCAATGTACGGCGCATACCACCATATAACGGTGCTTGGCAAGGAAAACGAACCCTGCGACCACGTTTATGATGTTACCGGCGGACTTTGCGAGAACAACGACAAGTTTGCCATTGACCGAAAGCTGCCGAAGATAGACATCGGCGACATTCTTGTGATACACGATACGGGCGCGCACGGCTTTGCTATGGGCTATAACTACAACGGCAAACTGCGCAGCGCCGAGGTGCTTTTGAAAGAAGACGGCAGCACGCAGCTTATAAGACGCGCGGAAACGCCTGAGGATTACTTCGCAACGTTTGATTTTTCAGACTTTTTCAAGAAGTAATGAAGACCAGCTACATATCCGACCTTGACGGCACTTTGCTTGACAGCAGCGCACAGCTTACGCAGTATACCAAAAACGCGCTGAACACGCTCACGAAACACGGTGTGAATATCACTGTCGCAACGGCAAGGTCGCCGTACTCTGTAAGAAAAATATTCAGCGGCGTGAATATTCCCCTGCCTATGATACTTATGAACGGCGTTATGTTTTATGACAACGCGAAAGATGAGATAATCTCATATAATGAAATAAGCAGCGATACAGCAGCAAAGGTCATAAAGACTGTAAAGGGCTTTGGCATTACAGCGTTTATGTATCTTATAAGCGGAAAAAAACTGATAGTAAGGCATGAAAATATCGACACGCCGTATATGTATGAATTTTACCGTCAGCGGCTTGTAGACTACGGCAAGCAGTTTGAGTTTACAAAAAGCCTTGAAAACGCGGTGGAGAGCGGCATAGTGTATTTTACGATGCTGTATGACAAAAGCACTTTAGAACCCGTCTGCGAGGCTGTTTCAGAGATAGACGGCATAAGCTGCTCGTTTTACAATGACATTTACTCGGATATGTGGTATCTTGAAGTTTTCAGCGATAAGGCTACAAAGTATAACGGCGCTATGCGGCTTAAAGAGCAGTACGGTTTTGATAGGCTGGTTTCTTTCGGCGACAGTGAAAATGATATTCCGCTTTTTCAGGCTGCCGATGTAAAACTTTCGGTAGAAAACGGCTGCGAGAGTATCAAAATCATGGCTGATGAGATACTGAGCGGAAGCGACTGCGTTGTAAAATATATTTTAAGTGATGCAGGCATTGATTTTTACGAAAAATTATGATATAATATACTAATACGATATTTTTAATGAAAGGAGATGTTTTGATGATAGACAATACAGCTTACAAAACAAAGCTGAAACTGCTTTCGTTCTTTCTTGTTGTGTCGCTGCTGCCGCTGATACTTCTCGGCATTGCTTCGTCTGTGATAATGAAAAACTACGAAAAAGACTCGTCTTTGAGCAATATTACAGGAATATGCAGCATATCGTCCGAACATCTTTCCGAAAGATTTAAAAATATAAAGTCAAAGGTAGACTATGCCGCAGGAAACGAAGATGTAAAGAATGGTGTTCACGCCTTGAATTACAACGCCCAGATGTACCTTAACGGCATCTGCGAATCAGACAACAGTATTCTTTCGGTAGTTGTCTGCGACCTTAACGGAAAAATTTCAGAGACCAGCATTGATGCGGCTGCCCTTGGTTTTGAAGCTATGGACATGGATATGCTTGAGAACGATATTAAAAACAACAGCGGTTTTTCTGATTTAACTGAGTTTTCGGCGCATGACGGCGCTGTGGCAGTTCTCTGCTGCTCCCGCTATATACGCAACGGTGAAGGCGAAATTGACGGCGTTATCACTTTTGTGTATGATACCACAAAACTGCTGTCATCATCTATTGTGGCGGTAGACGACGGACTGAGCACCATGTATATCTCCGACTGGAACGGCAACATCTTTGTATCCGAAAAGACGGGTGTAAAAACGCTGTCTGACGTCCAAGATCTTAAAGATATAAAAGATGAGGTATTAAAACTTTGCTCGGGCGGTCTTGAAAGAACTTTTGAATACGAGTCGGGCGATCAGGACAAAGTACTTCAGTATTCAAACCTTACCGATACAAAAAGCTCGGGCGGAAAGTTCTGGAGCATAATTTGCAGCACCGCAGTCGGCGGCAGCGTAAGCAGATACAAGGATATTTCCAGCAGCATACAGAGCACTATTTTCGCGATAAGCATAATAGATATCGCGCTTATAATAATGTTCGTCATAGTGTTCCTCAAGCCTATTTCAAGCACCATGCGCATACTTATGGTGAACGATATTAACGTGTCTTCACAGAGAATACTTGTAAACGGCAACTCTGAGCTTGACCAGATGAACAGGCAGATAAACTATCTGCTCGATACCCTCTCTGAAAGTGAGCAGCGTTACCGCTATATAGTTGACATGACCGATAACATAATCTTTGAGTACAGCGTTAAGAAGAACGAGGTCATTTTCAGCGACAACTACAACAAGAAGTTCAGCTACAGAGCAAATTCTCTGAAATATGAAGACAGCTTCTTTGTAAACGCAACAGTTTACCCCGAGGACCAGAGCGCCTACAAGAATTTTGTAGAAGCCGCTACCGAGGGTCAGAACATTCAGGACGAATTCAGATTCAAGACCATTTACAACGACTATGTATGGTATATAATGAGATGTGCCGCGATAAGAGACAGCTACAACAGCATTATCAAGATAGTCGGCGTTATGATAGATATTGACAAGACCAAATCTCGTGAGCAGAAGCTTATGGACAAGGCATCGCTCGACCCACTTACTCAGGCGTTCAACCGTGAGTCGTTTGAGCTTTCACTGAATAACGAGATAGACCTCTCGCAGATGCGCAAAGGCAAAGATGCCGTACTGTTTATAGACCTTGACAACTTCAAGCATTTTAACGATGAGTACAACCATGCTGTAGGCGATGAAGTGCTTGTATACACTGTTGAGCTTTCAAAGAAGCTTGTCGGCAAGAACGGTTTTGTCGGCAGGTTCGGCGGTGACGAGTTTGTTATCTGCTACCGTGAGACGGACAACATGGACGCCTCCGCACTGGCGCAGAGAATAATTGCAGGTCTGGGCGACGGCTTTGAATCAGAAAACTGCGGAAAGCATATCATAATGTTCTGTAGTATCGGTATTTCGTACATCTCGCCCGAAGATTCCGACCCGTCGGTCATCATTGAAAGGGCTGACCAGGCAATGTACACCGTTAAAAAGAGCGGTAAATCGAACTACGCTATATATAAAGAAGTATAATATGAAATTATCACACGGCTTTCACATTGCTGTGTTATCATCATATAAATGTGATACACTTGTAATATGTTGTGAAAAAGAAAGGAATGTGTTATGATAAAAAAATATCTTGCATTAGCTGCCTGTCTTGTGCTGGCAGCAACTGCTTTTACGTCATGCAGCGGTGATACATCGTCATCATCAGCTGTTTCTTCTGCATCGGACAGTCAGGTGACAGACTCCGAAGCAGGCACACAGAATGTAGAAGTCCCGACAAAGCTCGTTATAAACGGCGAAGAAGTTACTGATACAGACTCGCTTGTTATGTGCACTATCGGCGGCTTTGATATTTCGTTTGATGAATTCAGATATTACTGGCTGACATATAAAGACAGGCTGAAGACTATAGGTTATGATGTTGAGGCAAACACAGCTGAGTCTGTTGCTCTTCTTAAATATCAGGTGATAAACGACCTTGTTTCTACCTATGGTATTATGGCTTATGCGCGTGATAATGATGTAGCTTATACCGTTTCGCAAACCGACCTTGAAACTGAATATATGCAGCAACTGATGAATTATCAGACAGAAGAGCAGTATATACAGTTTTTGAAAGACAGAAATCTGACTGATGATTCTATGCAAAGTACACTGAATTCTTATCTGGCATCTGATGTTGCGTATAAGTCTTTGTTTGGCGAGGACGGCGGCAAATTCTACGTTGCGCCCGATGCTGTAAAAGAGCTTCTCAATTCAGATGATGCTATAAGATGTGTAGAGATATTCATACCGTTCAGTGCTGCAACAGAGCTCAGCGATGAAGAAAAAGAAGGCTGGGACGAAAAGACGATGAGCGGAAAACTTATCGTGTATGACACCGCCTATGGAAAGCTCGACAGCGCCGCTAAAGAAGAGACCAAAAAGAAGGCTTCAGAGCTTGCGCAGCAGGTATGCGAAAGGGCTAAAAAAGGCGAAGATTTTTATAAGCTGATGGAGCAGTACAACTATGAAAGCGCACTGTTCCCCAAAGAAGGACAGGCCTACAGCGATGTTGCAGGTTATTACCTCACAGATGAGTACACTTCATATACCGAAGATTTCAGGAAAGCTGCATTTGCGCTGAAAGACAACGAAGTAAGCGATGTTATAGCAAACGAAGATGACGGCTATCATATAATAATGCGCCTGCCAAAAGACAGCAAGTATATAGAAAGCAACATCTCCGACCTGACAGATGAATACAACGCTGCCCATGCGACAGGGCTGTTCAGCGAGTATTGCAAGGATATTGAGATAACATATTCTGATATATATGATGATCTGGATATAGACAGTATATCATGACTTATGAAAGGAAAATATAACTATGTTTAAAAAGATATTGTGCAGCTTCACAGCCATTTTACTGGCGGCAAGTATGCTTTCTGCCTGCGGAAACGGCAGCAGTTCTTCAGGCGCTTCGGGCAGTGACAGTGCTTCTTCCGCTGCATCTCTTACCCCCGAAGAAGCTGCAAAAGTTCAGGTAGAAACAAGCCTTACCATTGACGGCGAAAAGATAGACACCACAGACCTTGTAATGTGCACTGTAAACGGTATGGAAGTGCCTTTCGATGAATTCAGGTTTTACTGGATGACTTGCTGCGAATCCTACTCCCAGGCAGGTATGGATCTTACAGATGCTGACACACTGCAAGCTGTAAAAAATGCGGTAGAACAGCAGCTGCTGGATACCTACGGAGTTATTTCTATGGGTCTTGAAAACGGCGTAACTTACGGTGACGATCAGAAAACGGCGGCCCAGGACAGCTACGAAGACCTGATAAGCAACTTTGATTCCGCCCAGTCTTACAAAGAGGCGCTTGAAGCTCAGCACATGACCGACCAAATGGTCAGAGATTACTATTACAATTCAATGTGCTACAATCTGGCAGGCAATATGCTTCTTTCTGAAGACAGCCCCTTTGCCAAAACAAAAGATGATTTTCTTAAAGCTGTAGAAGACGGCGAATTTTCACGCACGCTGAATTTGCTTATCCCCTACTCCTGCGGCGCTGAGCTTTCAGATGAAGACAAAGAGGCATGGGACGAGCTGACGGTCTCGGAAAAGAGCAGCAAGTATGATGCCGCTTACCAGAAGCTTTCAGCCGACGAACAAAAAGCCGCTCAGGAAAAGGCAAAGAAGCTTGCCGATGAAGTTCTTGAAAAGGTAAAGGCAGGCGAGGATTTCTACAAGCTTATAGATGAATACAACCTCGACCCCGGCATGGCTCTTACAGACAGCGACGATATAACAAGCATTACAGGCTACTATATAACAAAAGATTACAGCTTTGTGCAGGAATATATAGACGGCGCGTTCGCTCTTAAAGAGGGCGAGACCAGCGACCTTGTTGAAACAAGCTACGGCTACCATATAATAAAGCGTCTGCCGCTTGACATGGACTATATAAACGAAAACGCAGATGACATGGCGGCAGAATACAGCGATGCTTACATCAACAAAGCCTGCAACGATTATCTTGCAAATGTTAAAATAGAATACAACGAGTATTACGACAAACTTACGGCTGACAGCATTGCATAATTTTTTTCAGATATTTCTGACATACAAAAACGGTTCATATCGCTATGAGCCGTTTTTATTTTGCATAAGTTTTCTCATATTCCTTTCACAAGAAAGTTTATCACAAACGGGACTACCAGACACCCGTAGACTATCCACAAAAGTCGGCGGTCGACCGATCTTTCTTTTATGATCGAATGTGTATTGCATGCCAGTAAAAGCACTGACACAATGTATATTGCTGCGTTATCGAGAAAATATGTATAGAAAAAGCCTGTAAAAGCGTTGGCTATCCATACTCTCAGATATATAGTGATCTCCGAGCGCTTTTCTTCGACCTCTTTGCCCCTGAAATTCAATATAAGAAGCGCTATGAGCACCCAGAGCAACATCGAGCGCGCATTTACCTCGCCGGCGTTCTCGGGGTCTTCTTTTAAGATCAATATCCAGACAACAGCCGACACCACAGCCAGCGCAGCAAAAAACCAGAAATAGACCGATTTTACAAACTTTCTTTTTTCCTCGCGCTCTGCTTCTTCTTTGTCATATTTTTTGCCGCCCTCTTCTTCCGGCCAATGGTTTTCGTACATATATTCACACTCCTGTCAGGAAGAACTATTCTTTTTTCATAGCCGTGGTCTCTCTTATGAATATAACGAAAACCACACCTGAATATTATCCGGCAAAAGCTCGTTCATCTCCTGCTGAAACTCAGCGAACCATTCTTCGGCATCGTCAACATAATTATAGCAACTCACGCTCAGCCTTTTTATATCCGTCTTTTTAAGAGTATCTGCAAATGCCTGTTTGTCAGATATCGCGGCGGAATTTATTTGTATATTCTCCACATTCAGGCTCTCTATAATGTCCAGAACATTGTACTCTCCGTAATCGTCATCGAAAGATAGATAGCAGACCTTGTCACCATCAAAATACCTTACCTGCCCGGAATCATTTATATAAGTGCAGTTCGATATCTTAAAACAATAAGGACCTTTTGTATAGTCGCTGTCGTAAAAGATCATTTCAATAAGCTGTCCCGAGTTTTCTATATCATCTGCAAAGCCCGAAACAATATCGAGCCACAACGCCTTATCTGCGCTGTCATTTATCGTTACTCTGTATGATATTATGCCGCCTCCCTCGACAGCTATCTCGTGAAAGCCTATGTACTCTTTGTATTTTTCATATGTAGGCTTTACATAGACAAATTCGGCATAGCTTTCAGGGTCGCTTATAGGCTTGCGACGAGCTTCAGCGGCTTCATTGTACTTTTTGATCGCGATCTGTACAAAAATAAACAGCAGCAAAGCAATTATCGCAATTGCGATAACTATAGAAAGCGCTATTATTTTTATCAGACTTTTCGCAGTATGTTTATTCTCCATACAGATACCTCCTTATTGTGAAACATCACTGTTATCATTTTTTCTTTTTTATAGCTGACATACGGTTCATATTCTTTATAATACAGCGCTGCAGTGTATATTTTCACAAATGCTTTTATGCAACGCTGATAGTATTCACCAGTTCACCCGTGTTGTCGTCAAATACAAAAATGTATTCTCCGCACGTCTCAAATGTGTATGAACCGCCGTCTTTTATTTCACTTGCCTTTTGCTTGTCGGTCACTTTGTGTTCACTTATAGAGTATGTAATATACTGTCCACCCCAGCTAACGCTATACACTATCAGCTTTTCGCTGTCAGCATATATTATTCGCCCGTGAGTTTCATCTAACCATTCGTCAGCTAACATTTTTCCTGAAGCAGTATCGCCGACCAGTATTGCGCTTTGGTAATTGAGCAGCGTATTATCCGTAGGCTCATGTTTATCCTCAAATCTTTCGTGGTCTTTTGTGCTCTGACCGATACTGTAATATATTCCGTTTGAGTAACCGCAGCCCTGTGTCACACACTCTCTGCCGGCAAACTGACCGCCTCTATCCTTTTCACGCCATAGTACCTCCAGCCTGCTGTTTGTCGTATTTCCTATGGATACATATCCGCTGTCATATTTCAGAGGCAAAAAGCTATCGTCTGAGTGAAATGTGTAAACCGTTGCGTCGGCTCGTTTATCGTATAACGAAAAAGCCGAGATACCATCGTTAAAAACTATGTAGCTTGAGTCGGACAATTCAATGTATTTGTAAGTAAACTTTTCACTGAAAAATTCGTTCACTATTGTTTCAACGCCAAGCTCGGTCATGTTAACGCTTGAAAAGTCAGCAGTATCATATATCGACAGGCTTCCCTCGTCGATCAGCAAAGCATATCCGTCAGCAACACAGAAGCCCCTGCAATTTTTTACAATGCTGTAGGTGTCTTTAAGTATAAGGTCACTATTATATACAGATACCTCTCCGCTCTCGGGAAAATACAGATATATGCTTTCTTCATCAGAGTATATCAGCGGCTCGTTGTTTGCAGATATCATCTGACCGCCGTCTTTGAGATACACTCCCGCAGGCGCTGCAAAATAGTATTCCCCGTGAAACTCGGTGACTTTGTTTTTGTTCTCAAAGCTGAAATAGTTGTTTATATGCATCTGCGCATCGACATAAAACATATCGGCAATATCTTCTTTATACCATATAAGTATAAATATTAACACGGGAATTATGATAACAGCCGCCGTTCGGAGTATTTTACTCATAAATAACGATCCCTTTTTTATTCTGATAATTCATATCAAGCGCCTTTAAAAACTTTGTCGACCGTCCATTTGCCGTTTTCATCTTTGAACAGATAAATCTTTCTTAAATAGTATTGCGACAGCTCGTCCTCGCTGAGTTTCCCCGGTGAGAACGTAACATAAAAATCCACTATCGCCTTGTCCTTGTAAGACTTTGCCTTGATATACGCCAGATTGAAGTCCTTCGGGTCAACATCATTCCAGGGCGGCCCGAAGTTCAAAAAATCACTGTACTTTTGCGAGATATTTATCTCTTTTGGCAGCGCGGAATAATAATCTTCGCCGCCTTGATTTGCCAGCGTTATTACCTCGCTCATAAGCCCTTCAAGCTCGGCGTCATGCTCTATCTTCGAGTCTCTTTTTGTCCCCAGATACTCATAATCGTCCACAGGATAGTAAAAACTATCCCTGCCATCATCATTCAGCATATATATTATGCGAATTATCAAAGCCGCTGCCGCGATCAGTATTATAAAGGCTATGCCCCAAACAAGTATGCGCTTTTTCTTTTTGGAATTTTCCATTCGTACCTCCTGTCGGTGCTCAAACATCTTACTTCATTGTAACATATCGCTGAAGTCTTTTTCAATATACTCTGTGCGAAAGGTATGGTTTTCAAGCGCGAAATGCAGCTTTGACCGGTTTTTGCCATCTTGCTTTATAGATACAAAGTACAGACTATAACATATCTGCCAAAATTTTGGTAAACGGGCTGTAAACGAATCGTTGTTAAAAGTTAAGCCTGCGTTTGCTCTATAACTATTTTAGTGGCGTTGAGCTTTCTCAAAGTGCGTTTTGCAAGGCGTGTGCGCGGATTTTCAACTATCCATATGTTCGCCGCCTCCCACACCGCAAACGAACCAACTATAGATATAAGCTCCACAAACACCGAGCCTATAACGCCATCCAGCAATATTGCAGCCGCCACAAACACCACCCCTATGCAGAAAAGCCACAGCTGCTTTATGCGGTTTATGCGCTTCTGGTTGTCGTTGTGTACTTTTTGCTCGCGGATAAGCTCTTGAAACGCACCGCAGACACGCTCACGGTCAACAGCGCCGTCGCATTTTATTTTCAGGATTATCTCGTCGTCGGTGTCTTTCTTGCCATACTGCCCTGCAAGGTAGTCGGAAACATCGCTGCTCAAAGTGCGGCGGCTCTCGTCGTATGGGCTGTAAAGCTCCTCCTCGTCGTGTATTTTCAGATTTATCTCATACATATTATTGCCTCCTGCTGTCATTTTTGTTGCTTTAATAGTATCATATTTCACCATACAATGTCAAGAAATTTGCATAGTTGTTCCAAATTGTAATAATTTGTAATAAACAAACAGGGCAGCGATCTTTTCGGAATGCTGTCCTGTTCTAGTGTTTCAAATCAATATTCGTTATCTTGCCTCGCGGCGTTTATCATTTTTGTGAAATAAGGTGTAGAACAAAGCTGCCGCAATTATCAGCGCCAGACCGCCAAGCAGAATAAGCTGCGAACCCGTTCCGCCTGCCGACGGCAAATTGTGTATTTTGCCGCTGATGAATGTGTATTCATAAGGCGAATTTTTAATATCTATCGTGCCACTTACTTTTTGTCCGTTGTCCTCTTTATATACATTTTCGCCGTCCTTATCCATTATCCTCAGGAACATATAATCTGTAGGCTCTTTATCCTCGGTAATGGTGTAAGTTGTATAAGGCAAGATGTTTGAGAATGTGATTTTTTCACCGTGCTTTAGTTTGAAAGTGTAAGTGTAAGTATATCCGTCAGAAGATACAGTCGGCGTAACACTTTCGCCGCCAAATTTAGCAGTGATATTTTTGACCTCATCTTTTGTAAATTTATTAGTGCCGCTATTATCAAACTTAAACTCTACAGTAAAATCAAACTCAGTCGTATCTTCATTACTGCTGACTACTTCTTTTTCTACCGTAAGCGTGCCAAGGCTGATGTTTTCAAAAGGTATGGTGGCTGTCGGGTCAGTGTCGCCTGATCCAAAGCAAGTTGTTTCTTCACCGTCAATTGTGTAATATGCGCTTACATTCAGCAGACCTGTTGGAATGTCATTTGCATCTTTTTCACGAGCAACTTCCACTGTAAGCGTAACTGTATTATGCCTGCAAAGCATTCTGCCCTCAAAGTCTGCGGTAACTTCTGTAATGGTGAATTTGTACTCAGCACTATCTTTATCAGCCGGCAAACCTTTAATTGTTATATTGCCAAGCTCCTTTGTTATAACTTCTTTTACAGAACTACCACCGTCTGCATATGCTATTTCAGCAGTATAAGCGCCTGTCGATGAAAATTTAAGCGTTGTGGGCATTATCAAAAGATCATCGGTAATTGCATCTTTAGCAGCCTCATCAAGCGTTATTGTGAAAATAAAGCTATCGTCAGTCTTCCAGTTCCTGCCGATGATAGTCTTTTTGATATCAAGGGCAAACGTTTTCGGCTCATCTTTATAAGTGTTGGTGAGTGTGATAGCATCTAATTCATTATAGGTTTTATCTGCAATAGCTGCACCCTCTGAATCAACCACCTCAAACGTCTTTTTCAAAGTTCCGTCATAATTGTCTTCAACAGTTACCTTTATATAAACAGGTCCATCATTAGTTATACTACTATCGCCGGTATGTTCGGTTTCTGTTATCTCAAAGGTATACTCTCCCGGCTGGTTGAAAGTTATGCTTCCAAACGGCGCAGTGTGAGCATCGGTAGTATTTGTGATAGTAACCGATGTTTCAGCAGGCATTGTATAGCCGTCTACATCGGTAACTGTGCCGCTTACACTATGCTTCGTACACTTGATTTCAAATGTAAACGAATCATTTTCAGCCCAATCTCTGCCCTCAAGAACCTTTTGCACCTTTGGCGTCCATGTGGTCTCAGCGCTGTAGTTGTTTGTTATGGTCATGGTGTGGCTGCCTGTATGCTTTTCATATCTTCTTACCAACATTTTGGCATCACTAGGATAAGTGATAAAATCATCATAGACAATTTGAAGTCCACCGTCTTTGTTTACATAGAACCAATCATATAAACTATGATCATATGTATAGGCATCACGTTTCACCCATTCAACTGCATCAAGCACTTCCGCTTTTGTAAGGCAAGTAGCAACAGGGTCTGTTTTTAGCAATTCAGAAACAGTTTTCTCTTTATCAGCATGATAAAGAGCCATGTCTATCTCGTCTATAATGCCGTCTTCTTCCTCGCCTGCTGATGTATGACCGCCGCTGACTGTCTTCTCGGCATTTCGCAGCGTTATGTGCAGATAATAATGCTGCGCATCATAGGTAATACCATTAAGCTTGCCACCAACAGCCTCGGTCGGAATATCTTCAAAAATATCAAGCCAGTATTCAACGGGTTCGGTCTGTGCAGTATGTGTATCCAAGAAGCTTTTCATTTCAGTAGAATCCGGTTCCCATTCCGGGTTTGGTTCTTCAACTTCATTGGTGGTATCGTTCACAAATTTTACCGGGAACTCAATATCATTAAATACAAACGCTGTAAACGGTATATCGTCGTGAGAAGCCTCAGTAAACGTGCACACCCAACCATTGTCCTCAGTGTTTTCTTCTACCGCGCCGGTTGTTGAATGCTCAAATCCATAAATTATCAACTGGTTAGCTTTTATAGCATCGGCTGTGGCAGAATCGACAGCTTTAACATTTATAGTAAAGTTGTCTTGTATATCATCATTACTTACCCAGTCTCTGCCGCGTAACTCTTTATTTATGGTATATGATGTGCTTTGCACTGCCGGCGCAGGGTGATATTCATTTACAAACACGGGGCTGCTGCCTGCAAATACCTGCTCACTGCCGGTCGTGTCGTCTTTATAAGTAACGCTGTCTACCGATGCAACCAAGTGGGTATTATCCTCAGTTTTAATAGCTCCACCTGCTTCAGTTGCATTAAGTTCACGAACGACCTTTATCTGAACGGTATATACGCGGCTGGTGTAAGTTAAAGTATCGTTCGCAGCCGTTGCTGGTTTAACTTCGCTGATCTCAAAAGTATATACACCTGCATACGGGAAAGCAGCGCCGCAAAATGCAGCTTGTGCCGTTCCATCTTTGCCGTCTATCAAAAGACCGTTGCTCACCTTTTCGGTACTGCTTGTTATTGTATACTCTCCTGAACCTCCGGGTCTTTTTGAGGTATAACTATAATATGGGCTAGCGTTATTTATTACTACTTTACTTTCTGACGAACGAGTAATATTATTTGCAAAGTTATTTATCGCTCCGTCATCAATTCCGGTACCTCCCGAACCTTCAAATATAGCCCTTTCACCGTCATCAAGCACAAAGCCTGTATTGTCTGTAGAATAATTATCAAACATCGGCGTAATGGTGAAAGTAAAACTGTCGTCAGATTGCCATGCTCTGCCGGTTATCTGCTTTCTTATCTTAAATTCGGTATCTGCAATGGCATTGCCTATGTAAAGTTTCGCACAATTTTCGCCATCAAACTCTACTGTCAGCGCTTTGACATCATCATCGGTTATCCCGCTCGATCCACCATTTGGCACTACCTGATGATACCTCTCCAGAATGCGGTAGCCATCGGGGGCAAACCTTTCGTAAACGGTGTAAGTTTGTGTTGGAACAAGGTCGGGGAAAGCCACACGACCGTTGCTTCGGGTAGTTCCCTCGCCTACGGGTGTTGGTGGTGAGCCACCGCCTTCTATTGCAGCCTTAACAGTAGCTATATCGCCCTCATACACACGGAAAGTCGCGCCCTGCAATGCGTTGGCTTCTTCATTTGAGTCATGATACTTAAATATCTCAATTGTGCCGTGATTTTGAGAGTTTGTAACGGTTATTTCAGTGCCCGAAGCAGTTTCGTTTTTATCAAGCACAGCACGATAAGGGGCTGTTTTTTCGTCAACAGTTTCCCAAGTAGTTATTTTCTCAAGATCCCATGCATTTCTGCTGCC
Organism: uncultured Clostridia bacterium; assembly: GCA_947624375.1. Taxonomy (GTDB): domain Bacteria; phylum Bacillota; class Clostridia; order Oscillospirales; family Ruminococcaceae; genus UBA7477. Next base: position 223,996 of record CANQKD010000001.1, read on the forward strand.
GTCGCCGTTAAGGTCGGGCAGATTCAAAAATGTGTAGCCTTCTGTTCCAGTAGGTTTTTCGTCTGCGTAGTCACCTGTATACAAATCTTCACATTTAACACGGCTTGTAGTGCCAACAAAGCTCTCGTAATCGTCGCCGCTTGCCTTACGCGCAAACTCATGTTTGTAAATATATCCGTCTTTTATATAATATTCGGCAGATACATAATAATCGTTCACGTCACCGCCTTGTTGTTTTGCAGGCAAATACTCATCTTCATTCTGCCATGCCGTTATAGGCGATACCGTCCAGAAGTTATAAAGCTGCTTTTTAGCTGTGCCGGTATCGTATCTTACTTCATACACAACCGAAGTCGGGCTATCAGTCGCAACAGAGCTTGCCCACTTCTTCTTTGCAGTAAGCGATTTAGCCATAAGGGTATAGTTATAACCCACGTCTACCGCGCAAACGGTCACGTTGTCGTCAGGCTTAGCTAAACTTGTATTATAACCATATACTTTAGGATCAACGCCGCCTGTGCCGCCTACCTTAATATGCTGCACTTCTGTGCCATAGTAATCTGCATTATAACTCTTATCGGCATAGTAGCCATAATACATTTTATCTCTAGATACAGCATTAGCCTTAGTTCTTCCACTAGTCAAAGAATAACTGCTGCCGGGCTTGATCACCTCATAAAGATAATCTGTTCCGTTTGTCGGGTCATACGCCAAGCCGGTGAACCTATACATACCCTCTCCGGTGGTAAGTCCGCTATCAATAAGTTTATAAACATTATTTTTATTTGACGAAGTAAAAGTATCAGCCGTTAATTTTGTTATTTTACCGTCTTTGTATTCAACATATTCGTTATCGATGTTGTATGTTTCCGTTGCACCTATCTTTTTATAGAGATTCAGCGTAACATCTTTGAGCGGATAGTCACCGTCGGTCGTCATATCATTGAATTTGCCGTCGCCTTGTACATCAAAGAACACTCTGCCCGTAAGGTCAAATGAATCATCAGGCTTTTCTATTATCTCTATACTCTCTATCTCTGTTGAAGCAACTGCCGGCTGCGAGGGTATAAATGTCCAGAAGTTTGCAATAGCATAGTCGGTGGTAGAATCGTTGCTTTCTACACTTCCATATTCACTATTCCTTTCATTTCCCTTATCTTTTATACCGGTTCCGGCTGCCATTCCCACAGGAAATTTACTGCTGTCAAGGTAATCTATCATACTTTGCTGATCATCACCGGACACCAGATCACCACTTTTATCAAAATAATTTATAACATTCGTCGTGTGGCTGTGGTCTCCTACACGCACAGCAGTTTTTGAGCCGATTTCGCCGTTTTTCTCTCCTATATAGGCGCATTTAGTTCGTGCTTCAAATTCTGTGCCGCCGGAAATTACATTGTTATATGAAAAATATTTACCATTATTTGCAGTGTCACTAAAAAATGGATTTGCAACGACTACATCTTTTTCTGAAAAGCCGGTAGATGCAGCAGGCTCGCCATAATAAATAGCCGTATCATCATAATATATTACATTTTTTGTTTTGCCGTATATATTATCATCGCTATCCAGCTGTTTGCCGTCCTTGCTGTAGATGTGGCTCAGCCTTGTAAAGGTTATACCGTCTTTTGCAAACTCCATATCAATTATAGGAAAATGTATCTCCCCTGCCTTGGTGGTAACGGTAAAAGCAAGATCCTTTATATCATACTCTCCCACAGGTATCACTTTTCCGTTGCCGTCCTTGCCGTTCCAGTAAAAATAGTTAGTAGAATGCGGCGTTACCGCTCCGGATATCTCAACAGGGGCATACTCTCCCTTGAAACTTGCACCCGAAAATTCAAGTCTTAGCGTGGCAGTTGTAGCTTCTTCAACGTCAAAAGCAAAATAGCCGCCTGCTCCCACATATGCACCGGGCACTTTGCCCTCTCCAACATTTACCGTGCTTACAAAGCGCAGATTTGTGGCAGGGTCGGGCTGCACAGCTTTTTCATACAAATAGCCTTCCAACTGGTCGTCGGGGTACTCCAGAAAGATATAGTAGCTTTTAAGCATATCGGTATCTTTTGTTCCCGGATACTTATAAGCCGCGCCCATTTCATCATAGGTATTATCGTTATTTATATCCTTAACGGAAGTATAAATTATCTCACCTGTTGACGAGTCATAAATTCCCTTGTTGTTTGCAAAAAAGTTGTATGTATAAGGGCTTGCGCCGTTAAACTTCATTTTGTATATAAAACTGTCTTTGGTAAGAACATAATAGGCATCTTTAACACCGTCGTTTACATCTCCCATTTGCAAAGAAAGGAAGTCAGCGTAAGTGCGGCCTGTCTGTTTATCTCCCTTTTCATCAAATACAGTTAGATTTATGGCAGCTATCAGTCCTCCAATGTCCGTATATGTAGACCAATCGGTACTTCTTGTGTTTTTTTGTGGGCAGCCTACCATATTATATGAATGAAATTCAAAAGTATAAACGCCAGTCTCCTGCACGGGGTAAGTATATGGTGTGTATTCATATTCTACACTATTGATAGTACAGTTTCCCTTGAATGTGCCGTCATCTCGACTTTGCATTTTTATGGCTGCAAATTCATTTCCCGGTTTTTCAATAAAACCTGCACCATCTGTTATATCTATAGGTATGGTATTGCCATAAGGGTCAGTCATAATAACATCGACTGAATCTTCATCGGGATATTCAGTTTTACCTGCTTCAAGATTTTTCAGCTTATTATTACTATCTATACCCGAATTTTTGACACTTGAACCTATGCAGATAGTATCGCCGGCAAACGCAAATACATGGAAAATAGTTCTTTTGTAAACGCCGCCAAATTGAGCAAATGTACCTTCTTTCGCTTTAGCTTCACTATCAGCCGCACAAGTGTAATATGGTCTTGCTGCGCCCCAGTATGTAGTATCCGGCGTATCAGTACCTTTTGACCAAATATAATCCAGTGTTTCTTCTTTATACTCATCAGGGTCAGGCGTTACCCCCCATCTTCGGCTTGGGCTATGGTCTCATTCTGAAAAAAGTGGGGCAGGTCTATGCCGTTAAAAAGCGATATTATCATACAAAGGCTCATCAGCGCGGCTAAAATGCGCGATTTATTAAACCTTCTCTTTTTCATAACACATCACCTCATATATACTATGCTGTCGGCTCTGGCTGCTTTACCGACCGCTGAAAATTTATTTTTATATATACATAGGTATTATATCATAAAAGCGTAAGCGTTATGATATAATTGTCCGATACGTCGGGAGCAGACCCATTGGTCTGCGTATCGACGAGGACATAAAATATAATGAAATCATTAGTGATTTCATTATATCACAAACAATTGAATTTTGCAACCCCTTGGGGCAATTTTTATTATTATAAATTTTTTTGTCGTAATGATTGAAAAATGAAAGTAAATAGGTTATAATAGTATTATAGCAAATTGCGCCTTGCGGCAAATATATATTACGGAGAGCTGAACATGAAGAAAAAGTTTCTTATATGCTTGACTATACTATTTATAATGATGGGGGCTTTGTGCCCTGCCGCCTTTGCTGAAGACAGCGATCACGAAGTACTGAAAGTGGGATTTTTCGCCTTTTCGGGCTACCACGTTATTGATGAGGACGGTCACCGCAGCGGCTACGGCTATGAATTTCTGCAAAGGCTTTCTATTCACGCCGGCTGGTCGTATGAATACATAGGTTACGAGGGTTCTTATGCAGATTCGCTTGATATGCTCCGCAGCGGCGAGGTAGATATAGTTACTTCAGTTTCTAAAACGCCCGAGCGCGAGGAAGAATTTTTGTTCTCAAAGCAAAATATTGGCGTAAACTCTACCATACTTACGGTGAAAATTGGCAATACAAACGTTGTTGAGGGCGACTATTCCACATACGACGGCATAGAAATAGGTATGCTGAAAGACAACTCCAAAAACGAAACATTTGTAAACTTTGCCAAGGAAAAGGGCTTTGATTTTGAGCCTGTGTATTTTGATACGCAGGAAGAGCTTTCGGCTGCGCTGCAAGATGAAAAGATAGATGCAGCCGTTTCGGGAAGTCTGCGGCTTTTAGACAACGAGTGGATACTGGAATCAATAGATGCCAGTCCGTTTTACATATGCACTCGCAAAGACCGCACCGACCTTATGGACAGGATAAACGCGGCTATTGATGAAATGGATCTGCACGACCCCAACTGGCGCGATACGCTTCACGAGACATACTACTCGACCGACCATTCGGGTTCTATAATCATGAACGCAGGCGAGCGCAAGTTTCTTGAAGATCTTCACGCTTCGGGAAAGGTTTTGAAGGTGCTGATAAATCCCGACCGCGTGCCCTACTGCTATTTTGACAAGGGCGAAGCGAAAGGCATTCTGCCAGAGATATTCAGTGATGTTGCCAAGCGGCTTGACCTGAAATATGAGTACATACCCGTTCTGGACAGAAACGAATATTACAAGCTCAGAGCCGAAGAATCCGCCGACATAGTGCTTGATTTTGCAGGCGATTACTATCTTGCAGAGCAGGAAGGCTACAAGATAACGGTGCCTTACTTCCACACAAATTTTGCAAGGCTTACTCTGCAAGATTTCAAGGGTGAACCGCAGCGCGTGGCACTTCTGGAAAGAGCCGATGCGCTCAACGATCTTGTAAAAGAGCAGTACACAGAAGAGCAGATAATACGCTGCGCCACCACCGAAGAGTGCGTTCAGGCGGTGCTTGACAAACGAGCCGATGCGACTATACTTTATTCTTACACCGCGAACCATTATGTTCGTGAAGATACCAAAAAACGTTTGCTTTCGGTAGTTTTCGGCGATACTTCCCTCTCCTTCGCTGTAGGCAACGAAGTTGAGGGCGGCAGATACCTGCTTTCTCTGCTGGACAAGGGCGCTGACTGCTTCTCTGAGGCGCAGCTTGAATCTATTCAATCGCGAGAGATAGACAACAGCATCGACACCAAGATAGGGCTTACATCTTTCCTCTATAACAATCCCATCTACGGCATTGTCGGCACGATACTTATTCTGCTGCTGATATTTACGATTGCAATGCTCGTGGTGCGTTCGTACAACCAGAAACGCCTTAAAAAGAGGATCGCGCAGGCAACAGGTGAGCTGGAGGCAAAGACCTTGCAGCTTGAAGAAAACGCGCAGGAGCTTTCAAACGCTTTGAAAGCCGCAGATGCCGCAAACCGCGCTAAGACCACGTTCCTTAACAATATGTCGCACGATATACGCACGCCTATGAACGCTATAATAGGTTACACGGCGCTCACCACTGCGCACCTTGACAATGAAGAACGCGCGCGTGACTATCTTGCAAAAATAGCGCAGGCTTCAAACCACCTGCTGAGCCTTATAAATGATGTTCTTGACATGAGCCGCATAGAATCGGGCAAAGTTACCATTGAAGAACGCCCCGAAAATCTTGCTGATATTTTGCAGGGTCTGCGCAACATTATTCAGTCTGATATTCACGCAAAGGGGCTGGAGATGTTCATTGACACGGTGGACGTTACCGACGAAGAAGTTTTCTGCGACAGGCTGAGGCTCAATCAGGTACTGCTCAATCTGACATCTAACGCTATAAAATTCACGCCGACGGGCGGCAGTGTTGCCATACGCATAACGCAAAAGCCGTGCGACACCCCAGGCAGCGGCATATATGAATTTTGCGTAAGCGACACCGGCATAGGCATGAGCCCCGAATTTATTGAAACGGTATTTGACCCGTTCACGAGGGAGCGTAATTCTACCGTAAGCGGCATACAGGGCACCGGTCTTGGTATGGCGATAACTAAAAATATTGTTGACATGATGGGCGGCACGATTAGCGTGAGCAGCGTTCCCGACAAGGGCTCACAGTTTACGGTTTCTTTGCAGCTGAGATTCACGGCACAGCATAAAGATATAGCGCCGATAATCGAGCTCAGCGGCGTGCGCAGCTTAGTTGTTGACGACGATATGGTAAGCTGCCAGAGCGTTTCAAAAATGCTTAGGCAGATAGGAATGAGGGCTGAATGGACGCTTTCGGGACGTGAGGCCATTGTGCGCGCATCGGAAGCCGTGGAACTTGCAGACCCGTTTGCAGTATACATAGTTGACTGGTCGATGCCTGAGATGAACGGCGTTGAAACGGTGCGCAACATTCGCAGAACGGTCGGTGATTCGATGCCTATAATACTCATGTCGGCGTATGACTGGTCTGACATTGAGACAGAAGCGCGCGAGGCAGGCGTTACTGGCTTTATAAGCAAGCCGCTGTTCGCCTCCGATCTGCACCGCAAACTGGAGGACTGCCTTGGTCATACAGACAAGAACAAAGAAACTAGCAACACAGTCAAGCGCGATGACCGATTCTCGGGCAAATGCATACTTCTTGCAGAGGATAACGATTTGAACCGCGAGATAGCAGTTGAGCTTTTAGGTGATGCAGGATTTATAGTCGAGACCGCCGAAAACGGTCAGATAGCGTGCGATATGGTACTTAAAAACGGCGCAGGACATTACGACCTTGTTCTTATGGACATTCAGATGCCGATAATGGACGGCTATCAGGCCACGAAAGTTATACGCGGCGCTGAAGACCCTGCTGTTGCAAACATTCCAATAATCGCAATGACCGCCAACGCCTTTGAAGAGGACAGGAAAAAAGCCCTTGAAATGGGTATGAACGGACACTTAGCAAAGCCTATTGATATTGCAAAGATGATGAAGCTTTTAAAAGAACTTTTCAGCGAATAAAAACTGCCGCCCCGTTTTGTGCGAGGCGGCAATTTTTTTATTCTTCTTTAAGTACCTCTTTTGGCGAGTTTGATCCTATCACAGCCAGCGGCATTATCATTGAAAGCGCGAGGTAGAGAATTATCACCACAGCGCATACGGCGAAATGCCATATACCGAAAGATATTACTGTTTCTTTCAGCAGTGTTAGCTTGCCTACAACCAGCACCACCGCCGCCAGTACGCTTGCTATACCGCAGGTAATTGCAGAGTTTTTCAGACTTCGCAGCGCACACGTTCTCCACCTTGCGCCGCAGATGTAGAAAATAGCATAATTTCTAAGCTGCCGTTTTGTGTATATTGCGCTGATAGATACGGTTGAAATTATCGTAAGTATGAATATGCAGACAGCTATCGGGAAAAGCGTGTACATCTGCTCGTAAATGTACTGCATACTGTTGCTGTAAACCTCTGAAAGAGGGGCATAGCTGCCCTTTGCGCGGCTGAGTTTTTCACCAAGTTCTGCATATTCTTCATCGGTCAGGTTATCGCAGAACACAAACTGCGCACCGTGAAGCGCACCGTCATGTCCATAGCATGCATATGTGTCTGAATTTCTCGTAAGCAAAAAGTCTTTCGTTTCGTACTCATCGTTAAACACGGCATATATATCGTTGTAAGAGTGCGGAGCATAGTTATTCACAATGTAAGAAGCTATTGAAACGTTATCCTCGGTAACACCGATTATTTTGTATCTGGCAGTAACCACCTTGTCGGGCGCACCGCTTTCATCAAAACTCATTACCATATCGCTCTCAAAAACATCACCGACTGTGTATCTTCCGCCGCACGATGTCACCACCGCAGGGATATAGCCGTCTTTTTCGTATGTTTCGTCGGTGTCGGCAAGCCATATCCCCTCTTTTATCGGCGGCGAGTAAGCCTCTATAAATTCATCTGAATATGATATGCCGTCAAGAGCCGTGTCGCCGTCATAAGCATTGACAAACTGGTTTGTTATGCACTCGGCGCCGCCTGTTATTTCAGCAAGTTCTTCAGGGTATGTTGCCATATCACTGAATATTATCATATAGCCTTTTCTGTCGATGTATTTTTCAAAAGGCTCAAACTTCGTATATCTTGAAATTACCGCTGATACTATCAAAGTCAGCATCGTTATTACCGCCGCAAGCTGAACTACTTCAAACACCCTCATTATGCCGGATCTGTTTGCAGACTTTGCAGACTTTTTCATATCTACAAGGCTGTGTGAATTTACCGTGTGTATTATCATTATAAGCATAACAAGCGTTGAGGCTGCTATGTATATACCAAAAACCGCGGCGTATAGTTTAAAGCTGTAAGCGCCTGCCATGTTCGGGAAAAGCCCCGAAAGATGCGGCATTATAAGTTTGTGATATAAAAGCTGCGTAAGTGCAAATAACGGCGCATTTATTATAAGACATTCCAGCAGGTAAGAAGCTATCGCCTTGCCTTTTGAGCAGCCGCATATTCTGAAAATAGCAAGCTGTGACGAGCGTTTTTCAAGTATGTAACGATACAGTATTGCCATATTTATCGCTGCAAGCACGGCTATTATCACCGATATGAGCATTATCGTTTTGTAGAAATATATCTCGGTCGCGGCTGTAAATTCAATGGGCTGCAAATATACAAGGTCGCCGAAAATGCTCCTGACAGCAGCGGCTATATCGTTATACTGCTCTTTGGTGATGCTGTTATTGAAACTAAAAGTAAAACAACGGTATTCATGCTCGCCTGTGCTGTCTAAGAGGACTTCAGAGCCTTTCGGGGCGGCGGTCAGCGGTATATATAACATATGGCTCATGCCGCCTGTGTCGATGACTTTCTTTATAGTATATTTTTCACCGCCGAAAATTATAGAATCCGCATCGGGCGGCAGTGTTTTCATCTGTATAGTGTAATCATATTTTAAATATGTAATGCTGGAAGATTTAGTGGCATCAAACAAAGCATCGGTAACACAAACGAGCTTTTCTTTGCCGCTCATCTCCTGCTCGGTAAACATATCCTGAGCATCAATTATCTGACCGTCTTTGATACCGCAAGAATACTCTACAATGCCATATGATGCCTCTGCTTCGTCAGAGTACATTATCGTTTCATCTGAAAAGCCTGCGCTTTCGTCCTCTGAAAAGCCTGCAAAAAACGGTGACGGCGTAAGAAAGCCTAACTGTATATACTGCAAATCTTCTTCACAGCTTGCAGGCATAGAATGCAAAAGCTCTATGATCTTTTCGGGGGTAATATCGCTTGCGGTGGGAAGACCTATGCCATTAAGAATGTGCGTGTTTTCGTCGTTTATAAGAATATCCAGAGTATTTATCTGCTCTTCCTCGCCCTTGGATATGAAAACATTATAGTTTTGATAAAGCCCGTATGAAAAGCATATAACAAGGCATGAGACCACAATGTTCAGCACCAAAAGCAGCGACAAAAGCCGCTGTTTTTTAAACTGCCCGACCAAATTTTTGTACACTATTTTAAGCATATTATCCCTCACAAAATTACTGCTTAAAAGTATAACGGTTTTCACAAAGCGCTTCAATACATTTCACCAAACTTTCACCGCGCTATCACAATCTTTGGCAGCATAAACAATAATGCACGAATTTTCTTGTATAAAACAAATAAAGATCCGTGCATTGAATTCACTATAAAATTGTATAAAACCTAACCTTGAACCGCCCTTTTCAGCCTTTCAAGACCGTCTTGAACAAACGCCCTCGGGCAGGCGATGTTCATTCGCAAAAAGCTCTCACCGCCCTTGCCGTACTGCGCGCCGTTTGAAAGATACAGTCCTGTTTTACGGCGTACTTCATCTGCAAAAATATCAGATCTATCGCTGATTTTTGATATATCCAGCCATAGAAGATACGTTGCCTGCGACTGCACCAGCTTTATTTGCGGCAACTGCTTTTCAAGAAACTGTGAGACCAGCTGTTTGTTTTGAAAGATATATCCGCGCAGCTCATCAAGCCAACTGCCGCCCTTATTAAATGCCGTCACAGCCGCCTGCACCGCAAACGCGTTTGGCTCAGCAACTTCATCGGTGTTAAGCGCACGCTTTACCTTATTGTATAGATGCTCACCGGGCACATAGGCGGCGGCGGTTTGCAGACCTGCAATATTAAAAGCCTTTGTAGGCGAAAGGCACACAACGCAGTTTTGCTCACAAAGCGGCGATGCTGAGGCATACGGAACATATTCGCAGTCGGGGTCGGTAATGTCGCAGTGTATCTCATCGGCTATCACAATAACGCCGTGTTTGTTGGCAAGGTCACCGACTTTCGCAAGCTCTTCCCTGCTCCATATGCGACCTGTCGGGTTTTGCGGATTGCAGAAGATCATCAGCGTGGTCTGCGGCTGCGCAAGGCATTTTTCCAAAGCGGCAAGATCAATGCTGTAGCTGCCGTTTTCGTACCTCAAAGGGCACTGCAAAACGTTTCTGCCATTGTTGACTATGCAGTTGAAAAATATGTTGTACACGGGCGTGAGTATGACAACATTTTCAGCGGCGGTGGTAAGCTTCCTTACGCAGCTTGAAATTATAGGCACAATGCCCGTGCTGAATATCAGCCGCTGTTTGTTTATATTAAAGTTGTGGCGCGTTTGCCACCAGTCAGCATATGCATCATACCATTCATCGGGAATTACCGTGTAACCGAAAACGCCGTGCTGTGCGCGCTTTACTATCTCCTCGGTTATCTCGGGCGCGGTCGGAAGATCCATATCAGCCACCCACATAGGCAGCTCGCCTTTTTGTATATCCCACTTCAGCGAGTAGGTGCCTCTTCGGTCGGTCACTTTATCAAAATCATACATACCATCATCTCCTATATTTTAAGTATAACATTCCCTGTGATAGCTGTCAAGCATAGCCGGCTATTCACAATAAGTATTTGTAATTTTCAAAAAAATGTGGTAAAATAATATCGGAGGCGAGTAAAATGAAAGAATACATCGGCGGTACATACACGGGTGAACGCGCCATGTTTCAGGCTGAAAACGCAATTTTCAGAGAATGCACTTTTGACGACGGCGAGTCACCTCTCAAACACAGCAAAAATATAAAAATATATGAAAGCTCATTCAAATGGAAGTACCCTATATGGTATTCTCGCGACATCTTTGTAAGCGGCAGCACGTTTTTTGAAATGGGCAGAGCTGGCATATGGTATACAAACAACATCACCGTTAAAGATACCATGTACATCGCACCGAAAGGTTTCAGGCGCTGCGATGGCATAACACTCGAAAATGTGTCGTTCACAAACGCTGCCGAAACACTTTGGGGCTGCAAGAACGTGAAGATGAAAAAGGTTTCGGCAAGCGGCGATTACCTTGCAATGAACTGTGAGAACATGGAGATAGACTCACTGGAGCTGGTGGGCAACTACTGTTTTGACGGCGCAAAAAATATAAATATACGAAACTCACGGCTGATAAGCAAAGATGCTTTCTGGAACAGCGAGAACATTACCGCGCAGGGCTGCTATATTTCGGGTGAATACCTCGGCTGGAACGCTAAAAACCTCACGCTGATAAACTGCACTATCGAGAGTCTGCAAGGTCTGTGCTTTGTAGAAAATCTTAAAATGATAAATTGCAGGCTGCTGAACACCACGCTTGCTTTTGAATATTCCACCGTTGATGCCGACATATGCGGAACTATCGACAGCGTTAAAAACCCATCGGGCGGCATAATTCGCTGCGACGGCATTGACGAGCTTATTATGGAGCGCGACAAGGTTGACGTGGACAAAACGAAAATTCAGATACGGCTGGGTAATGAAAGCGCTGTGTAAGGCGGTGAAGTTTATGAAATTTTATGCTATGGCGCTTTTGATAATGGCAGCGGCTTCGTCTGCGCTGACAACGGGCTGTGCTGATACAGGCGGTATTTCAAGCGATATTTCTTCAAGTACGGTGCAAACGCAGCAAAGTGAAAACAAGGAGGAGACCATGACTGTTACTGTAAACGGCGAGAGCTACACAGTGCATTTTTACGATACCGAAGCGGCTGAGAAATTCGGGTCGATGCTGCCGGTGTCTTTCACGATGAGCGAGCTTAACGGGAATGAAAAGTACATTTATACGGACACTAAATTTCCGACAAGTGCGGAAAAGGTGGGCAGTATCAAAAAGGGCGAAATAATGCTTTACGGCGATAACTGCATAGTGCTTTTTTACGACAGCTTTTCAACGCCGTATTCGTACACTAGGATAGGCTATATCGAGAACGCCGACGGCTTGGAAAATGCGGTAGGAAAGCAGGACGCGCAGGTAAAGTTTGATAAATAAAATAGTTTTTACTTTGCATTGATTTGAATTTGCGCTTACGCGCAAGCCAGCGGAGCTCAGTGTCTTGTCAGCTTTAGCCTCCAAGCCACTATACTGCGGCTTAATATCAAAAGCTGTAATCTTTGTCAAGAAAATAAAAGTTTTCGGTCAAGCCTTTTTCAAAAGGCTTGCATGGGTCGTAGCGTTCGCAATCGACCGCCGACAGAGCCCCACAAACACAGCGTGCGCTCCGCTATTAGAGGTTAGAAGTAAGAAGTTAGAGGTTAGAAACGGTTTTATGGCTTTTGCGCGTGCTTGCCATTTCTGCGGTTCAGATAGAGGCAAGAGGCAAGAAAATACTTTTTATAGCTTTGCGCAGATTTTTCAAAATGCTCATCTAACCTCTTGCCTCTAGTTATCTTGCTTCTAATAGGTGAGTCTCTCCTTTGATAAGACCTAGCTATTTTGCCGCGTTCCATAATGGAACGCCGTACAGTGTGTAATATTCATAACAAGTAAAATGTGTGAAAGTATTAGCACACTCAAAATGAGAAGATAACAAAATAAAAGAGTGGCGGTGAACAGCTCCGCAGGCTGCGCGTAAGCGCAATTTTAAATAAAATATACCGATGAATTATTTTTCATCGGTATGTTTTTTACTATCACAATATTTTCGGCAGCAGTCTGAACAAAAGTATCGCGCCGCCAAGGACTGTAAGCACCACGCCGGTTGCCCTGTTAAGCGCCGCTGGTGTGGCTTTGTTTGCAAAAAGCGCTGCCACCCTCGCCCACAAAAGCGTTGAAGCCACACACACCGCAAGGCAGAAAACATCGGGCATTCCGCCTATGACAAAGTGCCCCGCCGCGCCCGTAAACGCAGTGAATGTCATTATAAAAACGCTTGTGCCGACCGCCGTTTTCAGCTCATAGCCCAGCACGCTTGTCAGAATCAGCAGCATCATCATTCCGCCGCCTGCGCCTATAAAACCGCATATCGAGCCTATAACCGCGCCGCATACCACCGACTGCACAGCACGCTTTTTTGCATCGGCAGACATCATCGCTTCTTTGGTAGTCATAACGGGTCTTGCTATAAATTTAATGCCGAGCAGCAGAGTCATAAACACCGAAAAACTACCCATTGTGGCATTTGGCACTTTGCTTGCGGCATAGCTTCCCAGCAGTGTGAACACCAGCACCGTGAGCATCATAATAATGCCGTTTTTTATATCAAGATTTTTGTTTTTGCCGTATGTATATGCGCTTACGGCGCTTGCAAGAACATCGCTGGCAAGGGCAATGCCCACCGCCTGATAGGCAGGCATATCGAGAAAAGTTATCAGCATGGGGCTTATCACCGCGGCCGCGCTCATGCCTGCAAACCCCGTGCCAAGCCCTGCGCCAATTCCTGCAAGAAAGCAAACCAGTATTTTCAGCAGCATTTTTTCACCTCAAAACATCTATAAATGAATTATATACTGATCTGTTGTATTTGTCAAGGTTTTATGCAACTTGCACAAAAGTCTCAAAGTTTTTTTACTTGTTAAACGGAAATATTTGTGTTATAATATATGTATAGTATGTTTTAAAGCGGAAAAGAGGTGCTGAATATGCTGCCCGAAAAATACAGTGAAAATATGGTAAAGATAGTTGAGAGCGACGACTGCACTCTGCACTTTTATCAGAATGTAAAAGAAAACAAGCTTTACTGTCTTACAAAGGGTTTTGATACAAAAGGCATAGACGACTTTTGCCGTATGATGCACGAGCTTGATATTTTAGAGCCCGGGTCTTTAAGCGTTTTTGATGTGTTTTGTGAGCGAATTGACGAGGGTATTATTAACGGCAGCGATGAAAACAACATCAGCACCGAGATTGCGGTAAAGCTGACAGCGGACGGCGGCTATGAAATGTGCCACCTGCACGCGTTTTACAGGCGCGACGAAAACGGCAGGATAACAGACATTCATTACAACCTGCGCCCATATGTGCAGAAAGAGTATTTTTACAGAGAAGTGCTGCGCAATTTTTCTTCCGACAAGAACCCGAAGATATATACGCAGCAGTGCAGAAATGTTATTGATACGCACCCTGACAAGGATATAGCTTTCATACAGTTTGACGTTGAGAGATTTAAGCTCTTGAACGACACTTACGGCGTTGAAAAGTGTGATGATCTATTGCAGTTTTTCAACGATTCTCTCGCGCTGGTATGCACCGATGAACAGCCGTTTTGCAGGCTTACCGCCGACGTTTTTATGATAGTTACGCCGTTTGACACCAAAGACGAGCTTGTGGCTTTTATCAGAAAGATTGAGAGCCTTCTGAGCGGTTTTGGCGGCATGGAATATCATCTGTATTTTGGAGTTGCCATTGTTGACGACAGAAGTTTGCACACGCGCAGGCACGGCGACAATGCATCTCTGGCGCGGCAGCTTATAAAGGGCAACGCTATTGAAAATATCCTGTTTTTTGACAGCTCGATGAAGTCCGATCTGCAAAAGAAACAGCATATTGAAGAGGACATGAACAAAGCTCTTTTAGATAATGAATTTGTGATGTATTTGCAGCCGAAATACTCAATCAGCAGCGGCAAGATAATCGGCGCTGAGGCTCTGGCAAGGTGGCAGCACCCCGAAAAAGGCATGATCTCCCCTGCTGATTTCATACCCGTGTTTGAGCAAAACGGTTTTATACTGAAACTTGACTGCTTTATCTGGGAGCAGGCGTGCAAAAAGATACGCGAGATAATAGATCAGGGGCTGACGCCTGTGCCTATCTCGGTCAATATCTCGCGCGAGTACATACAGACTTTTGACGTTATAGGCGAGATCAAGAAGCTTATAGAAAAGTATGACATACCGCAGCCGATGCTGGAGCTTGAGATAACCGAAACGGTAGATCAGCGCGGCGTTGAAGACATAGTAAAAAAGATGAAAGACGCTGGTTTTACTATGCTTATGGACGACTTCGGCTCGGGGTATTCTTCACTCAATATGCTCAAATCTACGCCGTTTGACGTGCTGAAGATAGACAGGCACTTTTTAGAGGAATTTATGGATTCCGAACGCGGCAGGAAGATAATAGAGCACACTATTTCTATGACGCGTGATATTGGCTTGGGCATTGTGGCTGAGGGCGTTGAGACCTGCGAGCAGGCAATGTTTTTAAGCAGCTGCGGCTGTGACTCAGCGCAGGGATTTTACTATTCCAGACCCATACCCGCGCATGAATTTATCGACAAGCTGAAACTTTCAGGCAGCATATAAAAGTCCGTTTCGCGCGGACTTTTTTGTTGACATGAAAAGCGCGATATAGTATAATATGTATGGTAGTAATACCGCAGGAAGTGAAATTCGGAGGCTTTATAAGTGAAAAGACTTTTGATAATCATAGGCAAAATAATAGTTAAATTTCTTCGGCTTTGCAAACGCAACGCAGGCAACCTGCCCGGCATAATACTGTGGCATCTATCGCGGCAAAAATGCTGTTCTATGTTCAAGGTAGAATGCCCTATTATTGCGATAACCGGCACTAACGGAAAGACGTCTGTCACCAACTGCATAGCACAGCTTTTTGAGCGCAGCGGCAAGAATATCATCACCAACAGCGAGGGCAACAACCTCGATACGGGAATATGCTCGCTGCTCTTGCGCCACTGCGATATGTCAGGGCGCGTAAAGGCTGATATGCTTATTTTAGAAACGGACGAATCGCACGTTCCCGTTGTGTACTCGCAGCTAAAACTTGAAACGCTTGTCGTGCTCGATTTCTTCCGCGACCAGCTTGACCGCAACGGCGAAATGGAAACCCTGATACGCAAGATAGAGGGCTTTGCCAAAACGTTTGAGGGTAATCTTATCCTTAATGGAGACGACCCGAACACCGCGCGCATAGGCAGGCAAAATCCAAGTAACAAAAACGTAAAATACTTTCACGCTGAAAAATACGCATACGCGACCGACAGCATATTTGAAGCTTCGGAGGGGCGGTTCTGCCCGTTTTGCGGTAAGGCTCTAAAATACGAATACTATCAATACTCGCATATCGGCAAATTTATCTGCGAGGGCTGCGGCTTCGGCGACTATGAGCCGTATATCACGGCAAGCGACATCGACCTTGAAAAGCCTGTGTTCACCGCAGGCGGAGTTACCTATTCGCCTAAGCAGGGCAGCATTTACAACGTGTACAACATGACTGCTGTTGCGGCGGTGGCAAAGCTTTACGGTATTGAGCAAAGTATTACAAACGGCGTTATAAACGAATACACCGTGCAGAACGGTCGTATGGAGACGTTTATGCTCGGCGACCGACAGACCACTTTGAACCTTGCGAAAAACCCCGTCGGCGCGAACATGACGCTGCGTGTTATGAACGAGATGAAAGGCGAAAAAGAGCTGCTTTTCGTGCTGAACGACAACGTTGCAGACGGTCTTGACGTTTCGTGGATATGGGATATAAATTTCAGCGTTTTCAAAAACGTTACGCGCGTTGTGACTTCGGGAACGAGGGCTTACGATATAGCGGTGAGGATAAAATGCTCGGGCTATGACGAGAGCCTTATAACCGTTATCCCCGACCTTGACGGCGCAGTTGAAGAGCTTGCCAGAAACGCAGGCAGAAAGTTTGTCATAGCAAATTACACTGCCGTTCAGCCCACCAGAGCCGCTCTCAAAAGGTATATAAGCAAGCACGGGGGAAAATAGAATGTACACCGAAATACAAACCCTGACCGACAAACTGTTTGAACCTCTCCCCTGCTCTGCCGCGGCAGAAACGGCAAAAG
The DNA here is from genome assembly GCA_947624375.1 of uncultured Clostridia bacterium. GTDB lineage: Bacteria > Bacillota > Clostridia > Oscillospirales > Ruminococcaceae > UBA7477. The sequence goes on from CANQKD010000001.1 coordinate 240,853, forward strand.
CAAGAATATCACAGGCACTGTGCGGCGAATACGAAAATCGGCTTAAAGACTGCACGCAGATAGAGGCTCTGGGCAGTATAATGTGCGAATACGGCAATTTGCAAAACGCCGCCGCTCTTGCAGGATATAACGACAAAGACGTTGAACGCTGGTATGATGATGGCGGCTGCATAGATCTTTGCGATGCAAAAAAATATCTCAAAAGATCGCGCCATGCGGTCTATCTGTGTTCGTTATTTTTAACTGCTGCCATAGCTTACCCTATTGGTGCTGTAGTAATGCGCAGTTTGTTCTATTTGCTGCTGTGCGCAATATGCGCAGCTCTTTCCGCGGTGTTTTTCTTCAGGTATAAAAGACTTGGCAAACAATTTTTGTTTGACGATATATCATACGGAAAAGACGTCCGCAAATATCTTACAGAGCAATATGACAGGTATTCAAAGCGGCTGATAAATTCCGTCGGACTTGCGTTTGTAATGTTTTCACTGCTCGCATATATGCTGTTTGGCATGAACATGAAATTCATGGAGGCACTTTCAAGCCTGTTTGGCAGTATTATTGTTTTAGACATCTGTATGTTCATAGTTGCAAAGAACTATTTATGCAGGCGCCTGTTCAGAGGAGCGCTTGGGAACACAGTACCGACGGGCTATAAAAAGTCTTTTGCTATCTTTGTATACATTTCGGCAGGATACTGGGTATTGGTCGTTTTGCTTTCCCTTATTTTTATAGGACAAGTTTTGTTGTTAGGCTCTGCGGCTGTCGTATATTTTACAGCTCTGCTGGTGTATGATCTTACACTGAGAAAGAGGATAGTTTTTCGCAACATTATTATAAACAAACGGCGTATAGCAGTATTTACCGCGGCGGCTGTAACGGTTGCGGCTTATAACGCATTGCAGGCAGATTCGTATATAATCCAGCCGTATATATCGGGCGTTGCAGCCGTTGAACACAAAGACAGCAATATTGAATACAACGAGGACACAGGGGTTTACACTATAACATCCGGCGGCGGAGATTTTAAGATACTTCACCTTACCGATATACATCTTGGCGGAAGCAGCTTTTCTGCCGATAAGGACATAAAGGCACTTAAGACCGTATATGACCTTATTGAATACTCGAAGCCCGACCTTATCATTATAACGGGCGACCTGACATTCCCTATGGGGATAATGTCGCTGTCGCTGAACAACTACACGCCCGTGCGGCAGTTTTGCGAATTTATGCGAAATATCGGCATACCGTGGGCTTTTACATACGGCAATCACGATACCGAAAATATGGCTACAGGCACGGCGGCTGAAATTGACGAGTTGTTCAAAGAACAGTCTTTCAAAACATCGGGTAATTTGCTGTACCCATATACTCAGCCGGGGTGCTTTGGCAGAAACAATCAGATAATAGAGATACGAAACGCAGACAAAAGTCTCAGTCAAGCGCTTTTTCTTATAGATTCAAACGCTTATACCGGGGACGGAATCAACGATTACGACTATATTCATGACGATCAGGTCGACTGGTATGCGAGAAATGTAAAAAGACTGAATGAGCAAGATGGCAGAACTGTTTCTTCAATGCTGTTTTTTCACATACCGCTGCAGGAATACAAAACGGCTTATGAACTGTACGAAAGCGGCAGTGATGAAGTGACATACTATTTCGGAGAAAACGGCGAAAAGATGATAGATAAAGTATGCTGCTCCGACCACCCCAGCAAGCTGTTTGAGACCGCGAAAGAACTTGGCAGCACCAAGGCGATGTTCTGCGGTCATGACCATTATAACAATCTTTCGGTAGAGTATCGGGGCATACGGCTTACATACGGGCTGAGCATTGACTATCTTGCAATGCCGGGAATAGATAAAGACACTGCGCAGCGCGGAGCGGAGGTCATCACCCTGCACGAAAATTCAGACTATGACATAGAACAGATTCATTACAGCGATATAAAACGAGGTACACCATGAAAATAACAGTTTTTGATATAGGCGGCACGCTGATGGAGTATGTTGGTATGCCAAACGTGTGGCTGGACTTTTACCCGAAGGCGTTTGAGCACATACGCCGCAAACTTCCGCTGACGGACGGCGAGATCAAGCGTTCGCTGGAGATAATGCGCTCATACAACCCGAAAGTGAACTACCGCGAGGTCGACTACTTACCTGAGAAGATATTTGGCGATGTGGTGGCACACTGGCAGTGCGAGTTTGAGCTTGGCGATGTTATCAGCGCGTTTTTTGAATCTATGCACCTTACCGCTTACACATACCCCGAAAGCATCGCGGCTTTGAAAGAACTGAAAGAACACGGCTGTGTTATCGCCACGCTGACCGATGTTGCCACGGGTATGCCAGACGAGCTTCACAAGAGCTATTTCAAAGAACTTCTGCCTTATTTTGATATGTATGTATCGTCGCAGTCGTGCGGCTACAGAAAGCCAAACCCGAAAGGTCTTGAAGATATTGCTGAAAAATACGCCGCGCAAAAAAGCGATCTGGTATTCATAGGCGACGAGGAAAAAGACATCATCACCGCAAAGAGATTCGGCTGCAAGGCGGTGCTTATAGACCGCATAAAGAGCGGTGCGAACTTCGGGCAAGATGCGACACTTACCGACCTTACCGACATAAAGGAGCTGTTAAAATGAGCGAGATAAAAATACTTCATATGTACGCCGATATGCTTGACCTTTACGGCGACAGCGGCAACATGGAGATACTCTCCTACCGCTGCCGTATGCGAGGCATTGGGTGCAAAATTGACAAATATTCGATAGATATGCCCACGCCCGATTTTTCGCGGTATGATATGATATACATCGGCGGCGGCGCGGACTTAGAGCAGCAGCACATTGCGAACGATCTGCTCTCATGCAGAGAGGGCATTGAAAAAGCCTACAAAAACGGCACTTTTCTGTTTCTTATATGCGGCGGCTATCAGCTTATGGGCAAGTATTACAGAGATGCCGACGGCAATGATATTCCAGGGCTTGGGCTTTTTGATTACTACACAGTCGCGCCCGACAGCCGCAGAAAACGCTGCATAGGCAACATTGTGGTAAGCACGAACATCACGGGGGAAGAAATTAAGATAGTCGGTTTTGAAAACCACGGCGGACAGACTCACGGCATAAAAACGCCGCTGGGCAAGGTGCTTTACGGCAACGGCAACGTATCAAAGGGCGAGAGCGAGGGCTATTTTGAAAAGAACGTCATAGCGACATATATGCATGGACCTATGCTTTCAAAAAACCCTGAAATTGCCGATTATATGATAAGTTACTGCGTGCACGGCGATCTTTCACCTCTGAGTGACAAACTGGAACATGACTGCCGCGGTGTTATGCTGCAAAGGCTTTTAAAATAACAAAAGAGGACGTTTATGCGTCCTCTCTTTTTTTAGTTATTCCACGTCAGCCGCCACACCGTTGACTTTGAAAGCGTATCTGCCAGAGCGCCCAACGTGCTTTCTTTCAAAAGATCGGGGCACACTGCTGCAAGCTCTTTTGCGGCACTCAGAGCATCACGTTTTGGCACAGGCTTTGGCAGCGTGAAGTATATCTCACTGCCCGTGAAAAGCATAGGCGCAGCGCCGTATTTTAAAAACCACTCTCTCGCCGCAAGCCGCAGATCAGCAGGGTCGGGGCAGTTTTTTCCGCCCACTGAGAGATACGCAAAAACGTCCCACGCATCTTTTACAGGCAGCTTTGCAAGCAACACAGGGCACGTCATGCCGGTGTCTATATCATAAAGCGCAATTGGAAAATCAACCGCCTTGCCGCCGCGCATTTTTTCATCGCTTGCTAAATTTTCACCGTGCATTGCGACCATTGCCGAAAGCACCTTTGCGCTGTCTTTTGTCGGCATATCAAGAATTTCATTGCGGCACATCTCAACCTGCGCCTCATCAAAAACATACTCGTCATAAACCGCACAGTCGCAGTTGAACATAAGCCCTTCCCACAGCTTTGGGTCGTCCGCCACGACAAGCACAGGCACATAATGCTCGCCGCCGCTGTGGTAAATAACGCTGTCTTTGTGTGCATATCTGTAAGCCGTCAGAACTTTGTCAGCATCAGGCATCGGCGGATAGAATCGGCACTCGCAGTCAAGATATTTTCTCAGCGCAGCCGCCAAAGGAGTGTCCTCGGTCGGAACATCATACAAAAGATTTCTGCGCCATGTATCCCAGCGCTTCTGGATCACCTTTGCCATGCCGCTGTAATATTCCTCATCAAACGGTACAAATAAATACGCTTCATCTTGGAATTCATCGCTGTAGTATTTTTCCTTGCCGAAGTAATTCTCGGCATACTCGTCAATATCGGCAGGGAAATGCGGACAGCTGCGTCTGCCGTAATAATACTCTGTAAATTGCTGACCGAGCTCATTGAAGCAGTCAAACATTATCGCACCCTGTCTGTAACTGAGATATTCACTGTCTTTAAGAACATATCGAAGATCGACATTTTTGCCCGACTTTACATCTTCAGCAACATCGCCGAGGTTTTGCAGAAATTCATCGCTCATAAGGTCGTGCTCTATACACCAGCGAAGATATATAGCCAGATGCGAATAAGCCGACATAACATCTACTGGCAGGTTCTTTTCGGGTATCTTTCCGGTGTGCCACTCGGCGCAGTCAAAGATCTCAACACGCTCGATGTTGTGCGATCTAAGATACTCTTTCACCCACGGTTCTCTCATCACTTTTGGTGAACACATATTTCGGCGAGAGTCGTTTACAACGTAAAATTCTTTTGGGTCAACACCCGAATCCCTGAAAAGCCCGAACAATTTACTTGCGCCATTGCTGAGCTTAAAATCAAGCTCTTCGGCATAAATGGGCACAAGGTAATAAAAATTCACTACCTCGCCGCTTGGCAGATAGCATTTTGGCAGCGGTTCATCGTTAAATTCATTCGCGCCTTTCAGTATTACGGCATTGTAAGGCATACTGCTGTCTATGGTGTTCCCCTGCCCTGCTCCTACCGTGTGCCCGTGCGCCAGCCAGCTATTGCGCTCTAAAGGCAGATGCGCCACAGTTCTCATTATGTCTATAAACCAGCTGTCACTATCCGAAGGATCGACCATTTCAGGCGGCACGCACATTATGAGCTCTGCTCTTTCAAGCTCGTATTCTTCAAGATCTTCGGGCATATTCATTTCATAAGAGCCCATGCCCGAAGTTACCAAAGCACAATAATCAAATCCTCGCTGCGGCGGAATAACACATATATCAACATGCAGATCGGGCGAATACATTTCATGAAAGACCGTGTAAATATCGCCGATGTTTTTTACGATATAATTCTCTACCGCGCCATGTTCGTCCTCGGTGTACATCAGCGGCATTTTTCCGCCCGACAGATCAAACTGTATGTCTTTTATAAGCTCTATCGCATCTTCGCAATTATCTGAAAGATCAAGCCAGCGCACAGCATACTGCATGGCCTCGGATGGATATCCAAGATACCACATTGAAAGCGCTGCAAAATTGTTCCACACTTCGTCATTTTCGCCCTTGATCGCGACCGCCATAAGCAGATCTGCACAGAGAGAAAGAGCCTGCATTTTCGCATCATCCGGCTCCCCATCTCTTATTCCGCGCGCGCCTTTTTTTAGCAGTATCGCAGCACTGTAAATCACTAAGTCATAGTCTTCAAGGATCTGAGTCTTCAGACTCTCTATGATTTCTGTACATTCTTCTGTACTCTTATTTTTCATAGCATCAGTCAGCATGGAATATATACTTTTCATTTAATTTTCCTCTCGCTAATATGTAATAAGATACGCCTTTGCTCCGTGTGCTTTTATCTGCGTATTTATTTGTACAACACCCGTGTGCTTCTCACCGCTCCATAGCTCCTGCGCATTTACATTTTTATATATTTCTACATCTTCAAGATCAAGAGTAATTTCGCTGTCTTTCTCGCCTGCGTTGAATATGGCAATATACTCGCCGCCCTCGCTGCAAGATGCCGCCCAGAGAATGTGCTCAACGCCGCCTATCTCTTTTCTCCACACCTGATGAGAATGCCGCGCATTTTGGTGCATATCCAGAATGCCCCTGTTAGTGAGCAGCTCACTTGTAAAGCCGTCAAGCTTTGTAAGCTCTGCGCCTATCATCAGCGGTGAGCGGAAAATACACCACAAGGTCATCATGGTTTTCTGCTCGTCCTCGGTAAATTTAGTATGGTTACTTTCGTCGTAATCCTGCAAAATAGCGCCGACAGGCAGCATATCCGCATCACCCCAGTGACCTGCGCCGCAGTGTGTTGCCCACTTTTCGCACCTTTCAAACATATTGTAAAGCAGTTCCCACTGATCCCAGAAATCATCGGTTATTCGCCACATATTGCATATCTGCTTGTAAAGCTCGGCGCACTCGATAAGGGCAGGACCCGGCGAAAGGCTCAGCACTATATCTCTGCCGCAGTTTTTCACCGCATCGCAAAGCATTTTCATTTCGCTTTCTTCGTGCGGCAGTTCACGGCAGATATCATCACACTTTATAAAGTCAACGCCCCACGAGGCATACAATTTCATTATGCTGTCGTAGTATTCCTTTGCGCCGTCTTTTTCGGGATCAACGCCGTACATATCGCTGTTCCACGCACAGATGCTGCCCGTTTTGGCTATCTGCCTTGCCGTGCTGCCGCTGCCGAGTATCTTCAAATTGTTGTGTACCGCCTGCCTTGGTATTCCGCGCATAATGTGTATGCCGAATTTCAGCCCCAGCGAGTGCACATACTCTGCAAGCGGTGCAAAACCCTTGCCGCCCGCCGCTGACGGAAACTTGTTCTCTGCCGGCTGCAAGCGCGAATATTCATCTATACAAAGGTCGGCAAACGGCACATAATCATGCGTTTTTGCCGTGGGCTGATACCACTGAATATCCACCACAACATATTCATAACCGTATTGTTTGAGATTTTTCGCCATATATTCTGCGTTTTTCTTGACAATTTCTTCTGTAGCTCCTGCGCCGTGGCAGTCCCAGCTGTTCCAGCCCATAGGCGGTGTTTTTGCAAGCATAACTATACCTCTTTCATATTTGATAAAACGGCTCTGAAAAACTCAAAGCCGTTACTATAATTATAAGTTATTCCTGTGCATTTGTCAATACGCTATTCGTCAAAAAAGAAAAGTTCTTCCACCGTAACGCCGAACACCTTTGCAATATCCATAGCCAGCTTCAGGGACGGATTATACTGCCCTTTTTCAAGGCGTATTATCGTTTCGCGCCGCACCCCCACCTTTGCCGCAAGTTCGTCCTGATGCATATCGGTCTTGGCGCGGTATTCTTTAAGTTTTGTCTTAAACTCTGCCACTGCTTATCCCTCATCATCGGGCGCACTGCCCCTGCTGTCAAGTATCAGAAAAATAACGCTGCGCAGTATCACAAGTCCGCAAAAACTGAATACAAACACTTTGTAGTTGATGCGCACAATGTCGCTGTCGTTAAAGCTAAACAGATAGTAGGCAAAAATACATATCAGCGAACACCACATTGTCACAGTATTTGCCTTTGAAAGATCAAGCCTTGTCAACTCATCGGGTTTTTCGGTCTTGTCTCCTATACCGAGAAAAGCAAGTCCGAACACATATATAAAAAATATCCCTTTTTCAACCCATTCGGGAGCATTCAGCGGAATAAGCATAGACACTGCCATAAAAACCGCCGTAAGTATAATAGTGTAATGCTTTTTACGATAGTTCCTTATCATTTTTGTCACCGACCTTAATATTTTATATTGTTATTCGCCCTCTGCATTGCCTTCAATAAGCACAAACAGCAGGTTTTGCAGAAAATTATAACTCACCCATATGATAAGCCACGCATCTTCGATAAAAGTTTTGTCAATATTCAGCGTAAACTTCATATCAACAAAATAGCTTACTATTACAAACACAGCCAGCAGTGCGATAAATGTACTCATCATAAAGTCGTGCACTTTCAGCATATTGATATTTGAAAGCTCATCGTCTTTCTCAACATCGTACTTAATGACAATTCTTATGTACATAAGAAAAACTGCAGCAATAATTATCAGCAGAATAATGGCAATAAGGTCGCTTTCCATTTTGAAGTGATCAAACACGATGAATGTTACCGCCGCTATCAGCCCCAGCCCAAATATAACAGCCAGTTTTTTTCGGTAGCTCAGAAGCGAGATGACAGGTTTTTCAGCAGTTCTTTTTTCAGACATTGAAATTTCTCCTTTCAAGTGATAAATAAATCACCTTATGTGATAATTATATCACACGGTCTTTTCAATGTCAATAAAAAAGTGATAAATTTATCACTTTTGTAGAAAAAAACAAATACGCCTTATGCGCAGTATTTCAATTTATATATTATCACTATTTTTTCTTTCAGCGCGTTTTCTGATAACTTTCCTTAGCTCAAAAAGCATAAGCACAAGCAGCACAAGATCGCAGGCAAAAACTACAATACCGCCAACCAAAGCACCGTCTTTCACCAAAACAAATCCTATAAAGCCGATAACGCCAAGCAGTCCGCCATACAGCAAAGTTATCAGCAGCACGGCAAAAATTCGCAGAATAAAGGGGCATTTTTTGCTTTCCAGTGCGCCGAAAGAGCCGTCGATAATTATTTCGAGAAGTATCTCGATAAGTGTTTCAAACAAAAAGTCCACAAAAGCGCCCCCTGATGCTAGTCAAAATATCCGTCGGGCAGGTCAAACTGCTGCGTCAGGTATTTTACAATATATCCGCGCCTGCTGCGTGCAAATTTGCGAATATTCTCCGTCCTGTTGAGATATTCTTCATACCACGACCAGATCGTGCTGTCGGTCTTTTTCATCTCTTCAAGATGCTTGTAATACACCTGCATTTCGCTGTAGCGTTCGTTATTCATATCGTCAAGAGTCTGAATTATATTTTCTTCCGACAAAGCGCCGTTCAGAAGCTCTTTGACCTTTGAAAGAAAATATTCTTTGCAGTCGTCGCGCTCCAAAAGAGCTGCAAACAGCGGAGAAAATCTCTCACCGTTCTCGTTCATCACATTATAGTTATCAAGCATTATATCGAGCAAGTTATTGTAATTAGCCATGGTAACGTCTTGCTCATAAAGCCCCATGCAATAGTCGGTATCGTGCAGTATAAAACGCCACCTGCCGTCTGCATTGCCGCTCGTTTCCTCACCATCGGCAGGATAATAGCGATAGCACTTATAGTTGTTGTTGGGCCAGTCAAAGTTGTTGACGATTATATTAAAAGCATAGTTATCAAGATAATTTTCAACGTCGATAAGCGAGGCAAGCTCGTTGTAATTCGCATCATCGGTAAGATCGGAATACGCCAGCCTGCTGTACATATCGTTGAATTCCTGCGCCGCAGCGGCAGTGTTTTCGTCATCGTCATCTGTATTTTTGTATTGCTCGCTGCCCTCGATGACCTCATAGTGTCCTGTTTTTCCGCCATATTTATCCTTGAGCAGGTCATCACAGTATGTTTCATGCAGCCAAAGCAGACCATAATACTCGCCGTTAAGATAAGTGACCGCAGGAACAACACCCTCGCAGTCGGTATAGCCTGCCTGTGCCGCAAGCCGCTGGTTGAGCTCATCGCGAATATAAGCAAACTGAAAATCGTTGCCCGCATTGCGTAAAACAAGTTTGTCGTATTTATCAATGGTACTGCCGTTTATGTGCGGCGTGCCGAAAATATCGGTCTCAAACTTGCCGTGCTCAGGGTCATAAGATTTTCTCGCAAACAGTTTCAGCGATTTTATCGAAGACTCGCGCGATGCCGCCCCGAATATCCTCACTCCTGCGCCCTGCTCAAACATCAGCGTGCCATCGGGGTTTATAGCTTCTACATATATCGGTCGCTCACTTTGCTTGCCGCGCAGCTGAAAATTCTTACCGTAAAACAGACCGTCAGGCGCGTTGAAAAGGTCATCGGGCGTGCCCGTCAGCGAGAAAACTACATTATTGAACCGCTGATCTATCCCCAGCAGCGAAAAGAACGTGTGCGTTACCGTTTGCGACTCGCTGCCGTCAGCATAATATGCCTTTGCCCTGAGCGAGAGACATGATGGAAAATCCCCCGTTGCGCCGTCAAGCTTTATAGGCTCTGTGTACAGGTTAGTTTCCTTTGTCGGTTCACTGCCGTCGGTAGTGTAGTACACCTGCGCGCCATCGGGGTATGATATACCTATATTTACAGCGGTATTGAAAAACCTTGTGTCGGTGACTTCTTCGCCGCTGCCGGTAAAGTTTACAGCCTCAAAAACTTCGGTCTTATCGGTATTTTCGCTATTGTCGGCATAGCTTTCAATGCTGCTGTCTTTCGCCGTTCCCGATGAACTTTCGCTCTTTGATGAACTGTCGCTGCCGCTGCATGATGCAAGACTAAAAACGCACAGCACCACCGCCGCTATTATGCTAAAAAGCTTCTTTGCTTTCATAGATCGCTCCTTTTTAATATCAGCCCTTAATAAACCTGTCCATGAGAGTGCAGCCCTTTGTTATGAATATGCCCGTATTTTCGGCGGTTTTTTCACAAAGGCAGTCTACGCCCTGCTTCTCTTCCTGCTTGTGGTATATGAGGTACGGAACAGGCTTGTTTGTATGTGTCATAAGCGAGATAGGCGTCGGGTGGTCGGGGCAGACAAGTATTTTATAGTCGCCCATTTCGTCAAGCGCCTTTATAACAGGGCCGAGTATCTTTTCATCTATAAGCTCAATAGAGCGCACCTTGTTTTCCATCTCGTGGCGGTGGCCGCACTCATCGGGGGCTTCAACGTGTATGTAAACAAAGTCCTGACCGTTTTTCAGCTCGTTTATGCACGCCTGCGCCTTGCCCTCAAAGTTGGTATCTATATATCCCGTCGCGCCCTCTACCTCGATAACATTCATGCCGCTCAGATGTCCTATGCCTTTCAGCAGGTCAACAGCAGATATCATCGAGCCTTTCAACCCATACTTATCTTTGAAAGACGACAGCGGCTTTTTAACGCCCTCGCCCCACAGCCACATGGAATTCGCAGGGCGTTTGCCGTTCTTTATTCTCGCTAAGTTTACCGGGTGGTCTTTAAGTATATCATAGCTCTTTATCATCATGTCAAGAAGCTTTGCAGCGTTGGGGCTGTCCGAAAGATGATTCTTTATTGGTTTGCCGGTTATATCGTGCGGAGGCGTGAGCGTGCCTACGTCGGTAGTGCCGCCGTTCCATATAAGGCAGTGGCGATAGCTTACGCCCGAGTAAAGCTGAAATTCCTCAGAGTTGAAATGCTCTGCCAGGGTTTCAATAAGCTTTGCAGCCTCGGCGGTAGAAATATCGTCCGAGCAGTAGTCTACCATGGTCTTGTCTCTGTAATTCGGCTCATCTGAGAGCGTAACAAGATTGCACCTGAACGACACATCGCTTTCTTTCATGTCAACGCCTATAGAAACCGCTTCAAGGGGCGACCGACCGCTATAATACTTCACGGGGTCATACCCTAAAACAGAAAGATTTGCAACATCGCTGCCGGGCTTCATGCCGTCGTCTACCGTCTTTACAAGACCCACTTCGCCTACAGCCGCCATTTTGTCCATATTCGGCTTGTTTGCAGCCTCCATCGGGGTCTTGCCGCCAAGCTCCGGTATAGGCAGATCTGCCATACCGTCACACAGCATTACTACATACTTCATATATATACTTCCTTTCATGAACAGGTAATTTACTGGTTTTGCTCTCTTCCGCGTTTGCGGCGCTTTTTGGTCTCATACATGACCGTATCTGCGCGGCGTATAAAGTCTTCAAGAGTGTCATCCTCTTTGGGTACATCAACAATATAGCCGCAGCTTGCGCCGACCTCATAAGGCTTGCCGCTGACTTTATTGTAACCGTCAAGCATTTTCTGCACCGCTGCAACGTATTCTTCGGCTATCTTTTGCGAATAGTTGAACGCCATTACTTCAAACTCATCGCCGCCGAAACGCGCGCATATCTCTCTGTGCTTTGATACCCTGCTGAGCGCGTTACCCACCTGCAAAATAGCGTTATCGCCCTCCAGATGACCGTACTTGTCGTTTATAACTTTCAGATCGTCAAGATCAACAGCCAGCACGAACACCATTTTTCCGCGCGATTTTGCCGCCTCAAATTGCTCTGCCGCCTTGCCCTGAGCCCCTCGCCTGTTATATAGATTGGTCAAAGGGTCGCGCACATACATTCTTTCAAGCATACTTGAATAAAGCGTAAGTTTTGAGCGCACCCTGATATTTTCAAGCGCGGTGCTAATGTTCATCTTCCACGTGTTGAATATAACGCTGCTGCCTATGTAGCCGTCGCAGCTCAGCGCGATATACCCAAAATTTCTGTCCTGAAAATGCAGCGGAGTTATAAAGAAAACATTCGCAAACGCATTTTTGGAATACAGCGCAGGCAGCATCTCGCCGCGGCTGAAAGTAAAGTTAGGCAGATAATCGCCTTTTTCTCGCGCTATACGGCAGTCTATAGTATCGGTATAGTCGCAGTGATCCATCTTTAACTTTTCATCGGTATTTTCAAGATGAGTATTCAGGCAGAGATAAAACCTGTCAACATAAATATCTTCTATATAGTATCGCAGCTTCTGGAACGCCGCATCAAAGTTGTTTACATATGTAAGGTCTTCGCTCATTCTGATAAGCCGCTTTGACATGGTCTTGAAGCGCTCGTTGTCAGAGTTTATATCGCGTATCATGGTGTTGTGCTTATCATCACCGAAAGCAGCGCAGCCGCAGCTTTCCGAAAGCGACAGCCTATTCTTTATCCGAACGTGCATAAACTCGCCCTTGCCAAGCTTCATCACTTCGGGTATTATATTTACCGCGCTCTCCCCTGCCGATACGAATTCTATCGCAACGGTGGTTATCGAGGGGCAGTGCGCCGACGAGAACCTTATTCCGCCAAAGCCTGTAACAGCAACATCTTCGGGTACTTTAACGCCTGCCCTTGAAAGCTCGTCGCTTATGCCCATTGCAATATTGTCGTTGGCGCAAACGAAAGCCTGCGGCAGCTTACCGCACTGCTGCACATACTCGCGAATTTTAGTTACCGCCTTGTATTCATCAAACCCCGAAAAGCACACTCTCTTTTTCTCATAAGGTATGCCGTGGTCTTTAAGCGCCTTTCTGTATACCGCAAAACGGTTATCACTTTCAAGGTCGTTTTCATACGCGCCGACATAATTTATCTCGGTAAAGCCATGCTTTGTGATAAGATGTTCCACAAGTTCATAAAGTCCGCCGCAGTAGTCAATATCTACGCTGTGGCAGCCCGATATTTTTCTGTCTACAGAAATAACCGGCACGCCGCTTTGATGTGCGCGCGCTAAGATTTTGTCAAGCGCTTCCTGTGTGGGAATAGTTTCGGGAAGAACAATAAGGGCGCTGAACTTTTCAAAGTTTATAAGGTCGAATATTTTTTCCTCTCCGCTGTCGTGGAGCGAATGGTTAGTGGTATTACTCAGCGGACAGAAAAATGCCGTGTCAAAGCCTTTTTGCTTTGCGGCATCTAAAATGCCTTTGCAAATCTTGTCCTGATATTCTGCGTTTACGCCTGCATATGCCACTGCTATGCGCAGTTTATTTTCGGGCATAAGTTTTTCACCTCTGTGCAAGTTTCATACATAATAATTATATCACACTTACTTTGGTTTTTCAATAGCACTTGCATATAAATATCAGCATTTTAATTTTTATAAATATTTTAACATATGATATATGCCTAACATTGCTCTTGCAATTTGCGACAAAATAGTATATAATAAATGTAGTATATATTTTCTTGAAAGGAACGATGTTTTATGAAGCTTACCGAAAAAGAACGCGAGGGCAAGCAGCTGCTTTATGACGGCATGACATACGCTGCAATTGCGGCATCTTCGGCGCTGGCGGCTTTGCTTTTGACGAGCAACAAAAAGCCCGGAAAGACGATGAAAAAGTTCAAGAAAAACTACAAGCGCGTAAACGGTGCGCTAAACTCCGCTGCCGACAAGGTAACGCTGAAATGGCTTGAAAAAGACGTTAAAGCCCACCCCGATAAATACATAAAGCGCGACAAAGGCATACACATCGACCCTGCCGAGATTATTGACATCTGAGGTGGGATATGAGAAGATACTTGACCCTTTACAGAAAGTATTTCAAAGAAGCTTTAGAAAGCGGCGTTGACCCCGAAAAGCTGCTTGAATACCACCTTAGGCAGATAGAGTTTTTCCAGCACGAGCGGCTGATACACCTTATAGTTACGCTGCTTTTCGCTCTGGCAACGGTGATGACGATAATCGCAACTGCGGTTACAAATTCTATCTCGTTCGCTATCCTGACGCTTACTCTGCTGTGCCTGCTGATACCCTATATAGCGCATTATTTCTTTCTTGAAAATCAGGTGCAGTATATGTATGACGACTACAACAAACTGTACATAAAAATACACGGTTTCGGCTATGCAAGCGATACCGAAAAGAAAGCGCACAAAAATAAGACCTCTTGAAAAAAGAGGTCTTTTGTTTTTTATATGTCTTTCTTTCTGAAAACAAGGCAGCTTATAAGCAGCGACAGTATTATATACACAAGCGCGAGAGGCACCATTTCACCGGCTTCTATGCCGTTTTCGCCAAGCAGCAGCATCTGATGCGTGATAAGGTATTTGTCAAAGTCAATACCCCAGTCGTATTTGTAGGAGAATATCATAAGTATCGAAGTTATCGTGTATGCAAAGCCGAGCGATGTTACAACGGTCAGCATTATCGAGCCTGCGTGAGAGCGTATCAGCACCGAGAACATCAGAAACACGCATACAAGCGCAAATTGCAGCAGATAGTTCATACCCATTATCTCCAAAAGCCATGACATACTGCCAATATCAAAGCTGTATGCGCACACCGAAAGCATGAGACACTCAAGCACAACTATCAGCACATAAAAGCCCAGCAAAAATATCGCGCAGCAAATAAGCTTTGAAAAAATATACTCCAAACGATTATTCAGCTGACCGATATAGCTTTTGATAAAGCCCGTGTGCAGATCTTTCGTCAAGAACAGTATCACTGCTATTCCCACAAAAAGCTGAAAGAAGCCTCCTGCCATAAGTTCCTGCATGACCTCGCTGAGATGAAATTTATAGCCATGAATAAAGGTCATAACTCTTGTCGTCATAAGCTGCAACAGCGTTGAGATGATAAGCACAACATACAGCCCTCTCATCTTTATCATACGGTAAAGGTCCATTCTGATAAGGTTTATCATTATCTTGCACCTCCCGTAATTCTTATGTAGTAGTCTTCCAGCGCCTCGCCGCTCACATTCAGCTTTGATACCGCTATGCCTGCTTCTACCAGCGCTTTGTTTACAACCGCGCTGTCTTCAACGCGCTCAGCAACGTTTATCTGGTTTGCGTTTATCTGCTGAAACTGCGTTATACCAATGCTTTGAAGCACATTCATCGCTGCGGCAGCGTTGTCTACAACTATCTCAATTTTGGCGGCGCACTCGTCTTTCAGCTGCTGTGCCGAAAGCTCTTTGAGCAGCACGCCGTTTTCAATGATGCCTATATGCGTTGCGATTTTAGCAAGCTCGTCAAGTATGTGGCTGGATATCAGAATAGTGATGTTTCTCTCTATCGCAAGGCGGTGTATGGTCTCTCTGACCTCTACTATACCCTGTGGGTCAAGACCGTTTATAGGCTCGTCTAGCACCATAAATTCAGGGTCGCCGACAAGCGCTATTGCAATACCGAGCCTCTGGCGCATACCCAAAGAAAATTCTTTTGCCTTTTTCTTGCCTGCATCAAAAAGCCCAACAGCCTGCAAAAGCTCGTTCACATAACCCACGTTATAAACGCCGCGCACAAGGCACTTTGCCTTAACGTTCTGAAACGCCGTCATATCGGGGTAAATGCCCGGGGCTTCAATAAGGCAGCCGACTTTTTCACGCACCGCGCCAAGCTGCGCGCCCGAACAGCCGAACAGCTCATAACTGCCGCTCGTTTGCGTAGAAAGCCCTGCAATTATCTTCATAAGTGTGGTTTTTCCTGCGCCGTTACGGCCTATAAAGCCGTACACCGCGCCTTTCGGTATGTGCATAGACACATGGTCTATCGCGTTATGCCTGCCGTATGTTTTGGTAAGG
Source organism: uncultured Clostridia bacterium (assembly GCA_947624375.1). Classification (GTDB taxonomy): domain Bacteria; phylum Bacillota; class Clostridia; order Oscillospirales; family Ruminococcaceae; genus UBA7477. The sequence goes on from CANQKD010000001.1 coordinate 256,991, forward strand.
TCTTGCGTTGTAAGCAGATATTCGCTCATTTTGTCCTCCTTATATTCAGCCGCCTGTTCTCATTCCTGTAGATGTCACCGAGGCAACCTTGTTTCCTAAGTTATCGGTTATAGATATCTCATAAAAGCAGGCGCGCCTGCCGTCTTTCAAAAGCTTTATCTCACTGAAAAGCGTATCGCCTTTGGGCGAAGAAAGGTATGTGATACTGCTTGAAAGAGTAACAGTAGGCACACCTCCAAGGTTAGATGCTATCGCGAAAGTAAAGTCGGCAAGGGTAAAAATAGCGCCGCCCATTACATGACCCGTGGCGTTTTCGTGGCGTTTATCGGTCTTTAAGCTGCACCTTACGCCGTTTTCATCAGCCTGCAATATCTCTATACCCGTGGTATCTACCGCGAAAATATCGTTTGCAAAGAACTTTTTTACTTCATCGAATGTCATCATGATAATTACCTCTATAAGTTGAAAATCTTTACTATTATAATAACACAGCGCATACAAAAAGTCAATAGCTAATATATATACTTATATACATATAATCATATTGACAAACAAACCTTTATGATATATAATAATCTATGTTATTGAGATAAAGAAAGAACGATGTATATGTATCTGAACGAACTTAAAATAGGCAGCAGCGCCAGAATAACTACTGTCGGGGGCGAGGGCTCGCTCAGGCAGCATTTTCTCGATATGGGCGTTATACCGGGGGCTGTGGTAACGGCAGTAAAGCTTGCACCGCTGGGCGACCCGCTGGAACTGCGTATACACGGCTATGAACTAACGCTGCGAATCGACGATGCGAAAAAGATAGAAGTAGTGCCCGAAGAAGAAAGTGCAGACACCGAAAAGCCGAAAGCAGACTTCAAAGTGCGCCGCCACACCGAACACCCCGGTCTTGGCGAGGGCGGCAGATACCACGTTGAAACGGGCGAAAAGCCTCTGCCCGATGATGTGAAGCTGACGTTCGCGCTGGCAGGCAACCAGAACTGCGGCAAGACTACCCTATTCAATCAGCTGACGGGTTCAAATCAGCACGTCGGCAACTTCCCCGGCGTTACGGTAGATCGAAAAGACGGCGAGATAAAGGGCTACCCCAACACGCTTATAACCGATCTTCCCGGTATTTACTCTATGTCGCCGTATTCGAGCGAGGAGATAGTCACACGTGAATTTATTATAAAAGACAAGCCTGCGTGCATTATAAACATTGCAGATGCCACGAATATTGAGAGAAATCTGTATCTTACAATGCAGCTTATGGAGCTTGATGTGCCGATAGTTCTGGCGCTTAACATGATGGACGAAATGCGCGGCAACGGCGGCTCTGTACACATAAACGAAATGGAACAGCAGTTGGGAATACCCGTTGTGCCTATCTCGGCGGCAAAGAACGAGGGTATTGACGAGCTTGTGGGGCACGCGGTGCATATAGCAAAATATCAGGAAAAGCCCATGCGCACCGACTTTTGCGACAGCACTGAAAGCGGAGGCGCAGTACACCGCGCACTGCACGGAATAATGCACCTTATTGAAGACCACGCCGCCGCGGCTGACATACCCGTAAGATTCGCTGCAACAAAGCTTATCGAGGGCGACGAGGTAATAAAAAAGGCTCTTTCGCTTTCTGAAAACGAGGAGGAAATGATCGAGCACATTATAACGCAGATGGAGCAGGAACGCGGTCTTGACAGGGCTGCTGCCATTGCAGACATGCGGTTTTCGTTCATAAAGAAACTTGTGCAGAAAACTGTGGTAAAGCCCGTTGAGAGCAAAGAGCGCGAAAGAAGCCGAAAGATCGACAAAATACTGACAGGCAAATACACCGCAATACCCTCTTTTATAGCGATAATGGCAATAATATTCCTGCTGACGTTCAATGTCATAGGCGCGTTTTTACAGGGGCTTTTGGAAAAGGGCATTGACTTCCTCGCGCAAGAAACTGACGACATACTCTCTGCTATGCACGTAAACGGCGTGCTGCGCTCGCTGGTGATAGACGGCGTTTTCAACGGCGTTGGCAGCGTGCTCAGCTTTATGCCGATAATTGTTACGCTGTTTTTCTTTCTCTCACTGCTGGAGGACACAGGCTACATGGCAAGGGTGGCGTTCGTAACTGACAAACTGCTTAGAAAAATAGGTCTTTCGGGGCGCAGCATCGTGCCTATGCTTATAGGTTTCGGCTGCACGGTGCCGGGTGTTATGGCAAGCAGAACGCTCCCCTCGGAGCGCGACAGAAAGATGACGATAATGCTCACGCCGTTTATGAGCTGCACCGCAAAACTGCCAATATACGGCTTTTTCGCCCACGCGTTCTTCCCAAGATACAGCGGTCTTATAATGATAGGTCTGTATCTTTTCGGCATACTGGTGGGCATACTTACCGCGCTGGTGGCAAAGGTGTTCACGTTCAGCGGCGAGGCTGTGCCGTTTGTAATGGAGCTGCCGAATTACCGCCTGCCAGGGCTTAAAAACGTTATGCGGCTGCTGTGGGACAAGGCAAAGGACTTTTTGCAGCGTGCTTTCACAGTGATCTTTGCAGCATCTATAGTTATATGGTTCTTGCAGACATTTGACGGTCAGTTCAACATGGTGACCGACTCACAAAACAGCATACTGGCTGTTATAGCAGGCTTTATTGCACCGATATTTGCACCACTCGGCTTTGGCGACTGGAGAGTTTCTACCGCGCTGGTTTCGGGCTTTATGGCAAAAGAGAGCGTTGTTTCTACTCTTTCGGTGCTGTTTACAAACGTCGATCAGCTTTTGCTGACTATATCCCCTGCCTCGGGCGCGGCGCTTTTGGTGTTCTGCCTTTTGTACACGCCGTGCATCGCCGCAATTGCCGCCATTCGCCGCGAGCTTGGCACACGGTGGTCGCTGTACATAATAGTTTTCCAGTGCGCTATTGCATGGATATTTGCGTTTCTGGTGCGCGCCGTCTGCCTGCTGATAGGTATATAAAGACAATATTAAATACAACTAAACCGCCGATAAACTCTGTCAGCGGTTTGTTTTTCAAAAATATTGTTGACAAATAATAATATATATGCTATAATATATAGCAGCCGACATATTCTCATTTTATAAAAGCGTATCTCAATTAAATTTTGGATAAAAGGAGGTCAAAATAATGAATGATCAAGAAAACAAAGCAGCCGTGCTTAACAGCGCAGGCGAGGAAGAATATCAGGGCAGGCTCGACCTTGTAAATTTGACTATTGCAGACGGCGTTACCGAAATAGGCGAAGGAGCTTTTGAGGGCTGCAAAAACCTTGTGAGCGTCACCATTCCCGACAGTGTGACAGAAATAGGCTCTATGGCTTTCAAGGACTGCGAAAGTCTTGCAAGCGTAAAACTACCCGGCGGTATTGACGTAATACGCCACCTTGCTTTTTCAGGCTGCAAAAGCCTTGCAAACATAAATATTCCCGACAGCGTAAGAATGATATTTACCTTTGCTTTTGCAAACTGCAAGGGTCTTAAAAACATAAACCTGCCCTACGGCGTTACCAAAATATGCACAGGAGCTTTCAGCTGTTGTGAAAGCCTTGAAAGCATAAATATCCCCGGCAGTGTGACAGAAATAGCTTCTGCTGCATTCTTGGGCTGCAAAAGCCTTAAAAGCATCAGCTTGCCCGACAGTGTCAGCAAAATAGGCAGAGGCACTTTCGCCTTATGTGAAAGTCTTGAAAGAATAGTTATTCCCGACAGCGTGACTGATATAGGCATATATGCTTTCAAAGACTGCAAGGGCCTTGTCAGCATGACCTACAAAGGAAAGACTTACAGCTATAATGATGTTGACGATTTGTATAATGATATAAACAATAGAAAAGCGCAATAATTGACCGCTCACACCGACCGAAGCCAAAAATGCAAAACCCGGAAGACTGCTGCCTTCCGGGCTGTTTTTTGTACAGATAGCATTATTCGGATACTTTTCCGAACTCTTTCTTGACCGTTTCCAGCGCGGCGATAATTACTTTGTCCATGTCGTAATACTTGTATTCGCCAAGTCTGCCGCCGAAGATCACTTTGCTTTCCTTGTCGGCAAGCTCTTTGTATTTTGCAAACAACGTGCCGTTCTTTTCATCGTTCACGGGGTAGTAAGGCTCGTCACCGGGCTTCCATTCTGCCGAATATTCTTTAGAAATAATGGTAGTAGGCTGCGTGCCGAACTCAAAGAACTTGTGCTCTATTATTCTGGTGTAGGGGTGTTCGCTGTCGGTGTAATTGACCACCGCGTTGCCCTGATAATTCGGCGTGTCAAGCTCCTCGGTCTCAAAACGAACGCTTCTGTATTCAAGGTTGCCAAAGCAATAGTTGAAGTACGCGTCTATTGCGCCGGTGTATACCACCTTGTCTGCCATGGCATCAAATTTTTCCTTGTCGTCAAGATAATTTGTATCTAGCATTACGTCAATGCCGTCGAGCATCTTCTCTATAACAGCGGTATAGCCGCCTATCGGTATGCCTTGGTAGCTATCGTTGAAATAGTTGTTGTCATAGGTAAAGCGAACGGGCAGCCGCTTTATTATAAACGCAGGAAGCTCCTTGCAGTCTCTGCCCCACTGCTTTTCGGTATAGCACTTTACAAGCTTTTCGTATATATCCCTGCCGACGAGCGAAATAGCCTGCTCCTCAAGGTTTTTCGGCTCGCCTTTTATCTCCTTGCGCTGCTCCTCTATGATAGCCATAGCCTCATCGGGGGTAGCGATATTCCACATCTTTGAGAAGGTATTCATATTGAACGGCATATTGTAAAGCTCGTTTTTGTACCTTGCTATAGGCGAGTTTGTGTAGCGGTTGAATTCTGCGAACCTCTGCACATAATTCCACACAAACTTGTCACTGGTGTGGAATATATGCGCACCGTAGACATGAACGTTTATGCCGCTTCTGTTCTCGGTATAGATATTACCGCCGACGTGTCCGCGCTTGTCGATAACAAGGCAGCTTTTGCCGTTTCTCTTTGCCTCATAGGCGAAAACCGCCCCATAAAGACCTGCGCCAACTATCAGATAATCGTAATGCTTGCTCATTTTTTATCCTCCATTCTCTTGTCATATGCTGCATAAGCACAGTATGAATCGTATTTCTTAGGCGAGAACAGTGCGTTTTCAAGCCACGACATCGACTTGCTCCTTAACTCGTCAAGCTTTTTATCCGGCTCGGTGTAGTCAAGCCCGTCAAGCAATCCCATATTCTCACCAAGCTGCTGCGGCGTATCAAACAAACGATCTTTAAGACCTACAGGTTCAAGCAGCGAAACAAACCGCTGTGCGCCGCGCTTCTTGTTGAGAAGAGTTATAAACGGCTTTTGATAGATTATTGAAAATATAGTGCCGTGGAATGAATCGGTGACGACCGCCTTTGCGTGAGAATAATACCACAGCCATTCATAAAGATCAACTTCACTTTTGATCTCTATATCAGGCTTATTATCATCAGTCATTTCTTCTTTTGGGGTAAGCGCCAGTTTTGCAATATTTTCCTCAAAAATCTGCGGCGGCTCATCAAGAATAACTATGACCTTGCATTTCTTTTCTACAGAGATTTTTTCAAGCTGCTTGCCTATTATTTCATCGGGATCAAGAACATATGCCAGAATATATTCTTCGTTATATTCAAGTTCAGCCTTATCGATAAGAGCCTGATATTCCTCCAAAGGGCACAGAAATGTCGGGTCACACACCTGCACTACATCAGATACGCCAAACATATTTTCTGCAATATCCTTGGAAAGCTTATCACGAACAGAGACATGATCAAACTGTCTGAGAAAATACGAATTGACTGTTTTCTCCTTCTCTGTGCCGCCGAAACCCTTTCCGAACGAAGTACCATAAGCGATGCGCTTATTATGAACGCCCGCAAAGCTGAGATAATACATCTGGCGATAAGGTCTGCTGAGATAAATGTTCCACAGCTGATCTGAACCTACCATAAAAGTATCACAGTTTGAATTCAGCGATCCCAGATCGTCAATGCGGTACTTTTTGCTGACCTTATAAAAATCTCTCGCTATCTTGCGGGGGTCTGTCTTTTTAATATCGGCGCCCTCGCGTTCCAGAGGATTTTCTATCATCAGAACAGACAAACCGAAGGTCTTTTGCAGCACCTGATGCAAAGCATAATAAGTTGCCATGCTGCCGTAGTTACGTCCGTACCACAGACCTATAAGTCCGATATCATACCTGTCGTTTGCCGCATAATTGGCAGCTTTTACAAAACCGTGCCGCGGCATAACCTCAAAAAAGTTTCTGCGCTTGTTCACATTCACGCCTACACGTGCGCCAAATCGGTTGTTTCGCAGCGCATATTCAAGAGGTACGGGCACTGCCGACTGTGCAGCAGGCATTATATCCTGAACGACGGCATTGCCCTTTTCATTATTTATAAGCATTACCGAAACGCCTTTGTCATCGTTGATAGTAGTATCAAACTGACTTATGCCCCAGAAGTCGCCTGCGGTAATATCACCGCGCCTTGGCAGCTCACAGAATTTGCAGCTATAGCATGACTGCCGCAGCATTACCGAGCCGTGAAAGCATTTTTCATATGGATCTGTTTCGATACATCTCAGCTGCGTGTTATCTTCTTTATCTACAATTTCAAGATTAACGCAATTATATCCGGCAGATTTTGTTCTGAAACGAAATTCTTTTATCTGCGAAACATCGCAGGTCTCTTCAAGATACTTTTCAAATGCCCCGGGAGACGGCACACCATGGCATACTATATCCATAGTGAGAAGATTTTCATGATCTTTTTTCAAAAACGCTTTAAGACCTGCGACCTGACAGGGGCAGCCGCTGAAAAGAACATATCTTCCCTCATCGAGCAGCTTTTTAAGCTCGGCAAACACAGGCGCAGTATTGCTCTGTACATATTTTGAGCCTCTCAGCCTGTACATCTGTGAGGGGTCATCTATTATGATATGCTCAACGTGGAAATCATCTGTAAAAGCAGCGCCGCACACAACTCCTCCCTTACCGAAGACATAGTCAGCCAGCAGAGAGAACACGCCGCCCGACGAGCTTTTCATTCTTATATCATCATCAGCCTTTACCGCAAAACATTCCGGTGTCTTTGTATTTTCATCGGTGCGGTCGTTCATCGCAGGACAGGTCTTAGCGCAGATCTTGCATTTTATACACTTACTATGATCGATAACAGGTGACAAAAAGCCTTCGCTGTCCCTTTTCATTTCTATAGCGCCCTTAGGACAAACTGCACAGCAAGCGCCGCAGCCGGTACATTTTTCGGTTTTCAGGTCTTCAACAGTAACAGGCTCAGCTGTAACTGTCGGCAAAGAGACGGGCTTAGCATCCGCTTTTGCTTCTTCTTTTTGTATGTCTTTTATGTCAGTCGAAGGAGCTTTTTCTTCAGGCTCTGCTTTAGGCTCTTCAAAAAACGCTCGCTTTGCAGCGGCAAGTGTTCTGTATATCCTGTTATCCTTGTTCATATACCTAAATACTCCTTCCAGAAGCTTTCAGAAGTCAGAGAAGAAAGAGCTTGTGCGTATGTTCTTTCAACGGTCTCATGATGCCTTTTATAATTCTTCATGACCTTTCTGTACCGCTTTATCAGTTTGAAACAGCGGCGGCGGTTTATATGGCGCACACACGCAGTATCGTCTTTAACGTTCACTGCTATAAGAGTTCTTCTTCTGTAATTCTTGCCCGGTACAAAAAACCAGTCATACGATATTACCTCGGGCCAGTGTCTCAAAAACAGGTTGGGAACAAGGTGTCCGTTTATTGTGATGACATACAGCATCTTTTTGAATCTGTTCAGTCTTCTGTATTCATAAGGATCGCCGTTCACGCCAATATATTCTGATGGCAGTTCGTTTCTGGGCACAAGTTTTTCATTCTTTGCCGAATGTTCTTTAAGGCACTGCTCGCCCGATAGCTTTTTGAAATAGTCGGGACCTTTCATAAAATCGTCTATCGCATCAACTATCTGCTCGGCGTTATTATATGCAAAACGAGTTATCTCTTTCCAGAAGAGCGTTTTCATACGCTTTATAAAATCGACATCCTGGCATATATTAGTAGCAGCCTGTATGATAAGGCTGTTTCTGTGCACCTGATACAGCTCCATAGCGGCGTTGAACTTGCCTGCAAAACCTACGTGCCATATACATATGCCGTTCATTGTCAGAAACTTTGCATTGTTGCGTATGCTGAACTCAACGTCATCGCCTCTTACAAACACAGGCAGCGGAAGACCGTTTTTCTCTATCGCTTTTACGGGTATACAGCAGAACCACCAGCCTGCATAGCAGTTCTCGTGCTCTCTTTTCGCCAATTTTTCGTTTCTTAGCAGAGCATCGACAAATCGCATATCAAGGCTGTACTTCAAAGGACCGTAAGAGCCGTCCTCCTTATGCACATATCCTACGTCTTCATACTGTATATATCTTTCGTCATAGTCAAACATTGCGCCGCTGACAAAATGGTCGGCATACTCGGGCTTTACTATCCTCAGCAGATAAAACGTTCTGAAAATGCTTTCCGGCATTATCATAACATCGTCGTCCATAAGCAGCACATGGGTAGGCTTGTTTTCCATATGCAGTGATTCTATCATGCCTCTTGTAAAGCCGCCGGCGCCGCCAACGTTCTGATTGGGGTGCACTATAAGATTTTCGCAGTTGAACTGCTCGGGGTCGAGCGTTCTGCCGTTATCCATTACATGAACGAACAGCTTGCCGTTCATATCGGTATCTTTATTAAGTATATTATCTTTGATAAGTTTGATATTTTGCTTGATAAATGCTTCCTTGCGGAAAGTGGTTGAAACGAGAGAAATGCTTATATCTCTGATATCGCTCTCTTCTGCCTGAGCATAATAAGCAGCCTCATATATGCGCATTTCTTCTGTAGCTGTAACAGTAAACGAGATAAGCGGTTTATCGGTATCGGGAAGGTCAAACGTGACCGTTGTTTTTTCTTCGCTCGAAAGAGGTTTCTGCATAAGCACCGAATAATTAATATTCTTTGAGTTGCTGAATACTTCCGTAAACTCTATAGAGCCCTTGCCCTTGAACGTTATGCTGAACTTAAAGCTTTTCGCAGCGGTATGCTCTTTCAGATAGCCTACTTGCAGGCAGTTGAAATATGAAGTAAAATCAACACTTTTATACTTTGTGAACACATGGCTGTGATCCTCTGCATCATATATGATGTGGGTCATTCTTTTAGTCATGGCACTTCTGTGCATAAGCTCCGAATACTCACGCAGGTTGGCATCTGCATCATACTGCATTACAACATTTTGCAGCTTTACTGTTACTTCTGACATTTAATTTCTCCCTTTCAGTTATGATCATTTATTTGCAGAGTCTGTTTGTTCCCTCTTTTTTCTGATATTTTCAGCCTGCTCGTTCAGAGCCTTTTCTGCCTTTGCGCGCTTCTTGCGCTCGGCAGCTTTTATGGCTTCTATATTCGTTTCATACTCGTCGCATATCTCCTGGGCATCGCCGACTTTAAGCACCTTGCCGTGATTGAGCCATACAGCCTTGTTGCACATAGCCCGCACCTGTGTCATATTGTGCGAAACAAACAACAGCGTTGTTCCGTTTGACAACATTTCATTCATTTTGTTCATACACTTTTTTCTGAACAAAACGTCGCCCACCGAAAGCACCTCATCGACAATAAGTATATCGGGCTGCACAATAGTGGCTACCGAAAATCCCAGACGCGATTTCATACCCGATGAAAAATTCTGCACGGGAGAATCGAGAAAATCTTCCAGCTCGGAGAACTCGACAATCTCGTCAAATTTGCTGTCTATAAATTTTTTGTCATAGCCCAGAAGGCAGCCGTTGAGATATATATTTTCCCTTGCGGTAAGCTTAGGGTCAATGCCTGCGCCAAGCTCTATCAGAGATGCCACAGTACCCCTTACAGAAACACTGCCCTTATATGGTTTGAGTATCTTGCTTATAACTTTCAAAAGTGTAGATTTACCGCTGCCGTTAGTACCTATTATTGCCCATGCTTCGCCCTTTTTTATATGCAGCGAAACATCTTGCAGCGCTAAAAACTCCTGAAACATCAGCTGACGTTTTACAAGCTTTATAAAATACTCTTTCAGATCGTTTATATTTTCTGTAGATTTGTTGAACCTTATGGTAACGTTGTTTACATCGATGATGTACTCGCTGTCGCCGCCCATAGGCTCTGAATTACTGTTTGTCATTTATCTGTTTACCTCTCTGTTATATCATATATAAAGGATAAACTTATCCTGCGAACGCTTGAAGAAAAATACACCTATTGCAAACATAAGCAGCGCATATCCCATGCCGATCAGAAAATCCCACTGATCTACCGCTGCCCAGTAAGGTGTTTTTCCTACCGCCGGCACCCAGACAAAATACCTGAACTGCTTTATATAAATGTACAGCGGATTGAACCTTTCTATTATTATTGCAAGATACTTTGCATAAGGCTCAATGCCCTTTGCCGCCTGCTTTACTCCCTTTTCATATAACATACCCAGATCATAAAAGATCGCCGAGCAGTACAGCCACATTGTAACGAATGCATTGTAGATGTATCTTATATCACGGAAGAAAACGTGCAGCTGAGCGAGGAAAAATCCCAGCCCCAGAGCGAAAATATATGCTTGTATTATAGGTATTATTATGCCGAAGTTCCAAAACGAGAACAGCACTCTTTGCTCTGTGAAAGAGAAGAACACCATTACTATTACCAGCGCGCCGAGGCTGAAAACAAAGTCCACCATTGTAGATGTTACTTTTGAAAGCGGGAACATATACTTGGGCACATAAGTCTTTTTCAGCAGCGAGGTATTATCTGTTATAGCGCCCAGCGCCTTGCCTACCGAGTGGTTCACAAACTCGAACATCGTTCGTCCTGCAAGAAGATATATCGGGAAAAGCGCCAGATTTCTCTGGAACAGAAATGAGAATACCACCGACATGATTATCATTATCAGCAGCGGATTTAAAACGCTCCAGACATATCCTAAAAAGCTCCTTCTGTACTTCAGCTTAATATCTCTTGAAACAAGCTGAACGAGCAGATCTTTGTACTTGAATGTTTCCAGGAAAGAACCTTCCTTTGGTTTGAATTTCTGCAATAAAGATGACATTGCTGTCATGCCTCCTGTTTTAGTTGAAATCGTGGTTGCCTCTTATTTTGTTGTATATCTTTGAGGCAAGTATCTTATCAAATGTTCTCTTGCCGATGTGAAGTCTGTTCATCAGCAAAAACGCTTTATATTGTTTTTGTGCCAGCGCAAAAGTTCTGGACATTTCTTTTTTTACGCGCTGCATTATCTCCTCAGCTGCCGCCCTGCCCTCTTTTCTGTCTTCATCGACAAGCAGCATAGTGCGGAAGTAGCTGAGCATAAGCCCCTGCGTTTTCATGCAATAGTAGTCTCTGCCATAGCAGCCCTTTTTCAGCCGCAGACCGTGATATTCATCTATAAGCCTGTTGATAACAGCCTTTGTATGCCCCGAGCGTTTAAGCTGGTTTGCCTCTGAAACGCTTTGTTCAACATCGCCCACGCGGTAGTCATACAGAAAAATATCAAACGGCGTAATGCTTTTTGCATAGCAGCAAGGCAGTGTGGCATACTCATGGTCTTCATAGAAAACGTGCTCTGAAAGCTGCATACCATACTTTTTATAAAATGCCCTGTTATATGTGATGCCGTGGAAAGTAAGACTTCTGTCGAAAGACTTCCAGTTTTTCATTATATATATGAAGTCATACGCTCTGCCAAACTGTGGCGGATAGCTTCTCCAGTTCTTTATTTCACCGTTAGATGCGTTTACCGTGTGGTGATGAGTAAGCACAACGTCGCTGTCACACTGCTCCAGCAGAGAAACATATTCTTTAAGGTTCTGCGTTTCCACCCAGTCGTCGGCATCTACAGCTTTTATATACTTGCCGCACGCCGAGGCTATACCTGTGTTCAGCGCGCCGCCGTGACCTTTGTTTTCCTGCGAGATAACACGGAAGCTTTCAGGATACCTTGCGGCATAGTCAAGCGCTATTCTTTCGGTATTATCAGAAGAGCCGTCGTTTACTACTATTATCTCCATTTTATCTAGTATATCGCTGTCGATAAATGACATAAGGCACTTATCGAGAAATCTATCACAATTATAAGAAGGCACTATAAAGCTGACTATCTTGTCCAACACATCACTTCCTTTGCCTCAGCTGACGTTTTATACTGTTTTTAAAAACACCTCTGAATGTGGCGGCAAGCGCTCTGACTGCTGATATTTCAAACTTTTCGTGCTTTTTCAGCACATAGTACACCGCATACAGCGATGAGAGCCAGAAGCCCAGAATATATCTGGTAGTTGCTCCGCGCTGCTCAAAAAAGTCTTCATCAAAGCCGCAAAACCACGTGGAATCTGTTCTTTGCACACAGGCTATCTCAAACGGTACATAGTATATTTTAAGCCCTGCCCTTTCGCAGTCAAGCAGAAATTTCAGCTCTTCCTGCGCGCCGTTGCCGCTGCCTGCGCCCAAAAGCTCGTCAAACCTCACGCCGCTTTTAAGCAGCGAGCTTCTTCTGAACGATATCTGCCAGGAAGCCACATGCATGGTCTTAGGGAATTTAAGCCGCATTATCTTATCGGGGAAAGTCTGTGGCTTGTCCGCAACGCTGCCGCCATCATCGGTAACTTTAAAGATGATAATATCAGCCTGAGGCAGCATATTGTAGGCGCGGCATATCTTTTGACGATAGTTTTTACAGAATATCTCGTCGTCATCAGAAAGCATACATATATCAGCCGAAGCCTTGTCTATAGCAATATTGCGGCTTTTGGTAAGACCTCGCCCGGGAACGCTGTACATTTCAGCGCTGCCGAAAGGTGTTTTCATGCTGTCTGAAGCATTCGTATCACACTGATTTATAACTACCGCGCTGCCGGTTATGCCCAAAGCACCAACAATGCTCATATCCTTCTGATACATACAGGAAACCAGTATCTGCACCGACAAAGGCTTATTATTACAATTAAGAATAAAAAACATCACCTTTCACAGAATCGTCAAACAGACACACTTACCGAGTATATATTATTTATTTTACCATATTGTCGGTTTTATGTCAAGCAAATCGACCTAATTCCTGCCAATTCGTTATTTGGCGTAAAAAAGTGCTGATAAACCGAAAGTAATTGTACAATTTTATAAAAAAGCCGTACAGAAAAAACTGCACGGCATTAAAAATTTTACGCTGTTTGGTCTCAGACTATCTTCTTGCCTTCAAATTCAACGCGCTTTTTCAGATCTTTCATAAGGTCGTCAAACTGCTTGGGGTCAAGCGACTGATCGCCGTCGCACCATGCTTTGGCAGGGTCATTATGCACTTCTACCATGATACCGTCAGCACCCGCAGGTACGGCGGTCTTAGCAAGGGTGGGCACCATCCACGAAAGACCTGTGGCATGACTGGGGTCTACTATCACCGGCAGGTGCGTCAGCTTTTTAAGCATGGGAACAGCTGAAATATCGAGGGTATTTCTTGTTTTGGTCTCAAACGTTCTTATGCCCCTCTCGCAGAGGATAACGTTGTTGTTGCCGCCTGCCATTATATATTCTGCGCTCATAAGCCACTCCTGAATAGTGTTGGCAAGACCTCTTTTGAGAAGAATAGGCTTATCGCACTTGCCGAGCTCTTTGAGCAGATTGAAGTTCTGCATATTTCTCGCGCCAACCTGAATAACGTCAACATCGGCAAACATATCAAGCGTGTTTATATCCATTATCTCGGTAACTACCGGCAGACCGACTTCCTTTTTGGCAAGAAGCAGAAGCTCCAGTCCCCTGCCCTCGAGCCCTTGGAAAGAATACGGCGAAGTACGCGGTTTGAATGCGCCGCCGCGAAGAAGCGTTGCACCGCTCGCCTTTACGTCTCTTGCTACCTCGGTCATCTGCTCCTCGGTCTCGACCGAGCAAGGCCCTGCGATAACGCTGAAAGTGCCCTCGCCTATCTTTGTCTTGCCCGAAATATCAACTATAGTATCCATCGGGTGGAATTTGCGGTTTGCAGCCTTATAAGGCTCTGAAATTCTCTTTACGTCCTCTACAAAAGGCAAAGCCTGTATAGTGCCTATATCCAGCCTTGAAGTATCGCCTACAAGACCGATTATAGTGGTGTGTTCGCCAGCGCTTATATGTGTTTGCAGACCATCGCTGTGCAGCTTTTCTACAAAGCTGTCAACGTCCTCCTGCTTTGTCGCGTTGTTAAGTACGATTATCATATCATCATGACCTTTCTTTGAAATATTTTAGCGCTTTTAAGCTTTTATGTATTAAAGTATACACCCGTTTTGCCCGTTTGTCAAGGGCTTTTGAGCATTTTAAGCAGTTTACACAATTTTTTATCAACCAACATATTGACAGTTCGCGTTTTTGTATAGTATAATAATACTTGAAATAAAGATATTAAATGATAGGAGCGTTTGACATGAGAAAAACCAAGATAGTTTGCACCATAGGTCCGGCGACAGACAGCGATGACATTCTGCGCGAGCTTATGAAAGCAGGAATGAACGTTGCGAGGTTCAACTTTTCACACTCAAATTACGAGGAGCATGAGCGGAGGTTTCATCAGATAGTGAAGCTGCGAGAGGAGCTGAAGCTGCCTATAGCCACTCTGCTGGACACAAAAGGACCTGAGATACGCCTGAAGACATTCAAGGACAACAAGCCCGTTGAGATACATGACGGCGACCTTTTCACGCTGACTACCGAGGACGTTGAGGGCACGGCGGAGAAATGCTCTATAACCTTTATGGGGCTGCCGAAAGACGTAAAACCGGGCAACAAGATACTTATAAACGACGGCGTTATTGACCTTACAGTAGAGAAGATAAGCGGCTGCGAGATAATTTGCAGGGTAATTCACGGCGGTCTGGTATCAAACAACAAGGGTGTCAACGTGCCGGGCGTTATGCTGTCAATGCCGTACATAAGCGACAAGGACATGAAAGACCTGCAATTCGGCGCAAAAATGGGTTATGATTTTATTGCGGCTTCGTTTGTGCGCACGGCTGCGGATATAAACTATCTGCGCAATTTTACTCACAGCCTGGGCTGGTATGAACCGCGGATAATCGCAAAAATTGAAAATGCCGACGGTGTGAGAAACATTGACGAGATACTTCAGGCTGCTGACGGCGTTATGATAGCGCGCGGCGACATGGGCGTTGAAATACCGTTTGAGCAGATACCTGCAATACAGAAAGAGATAATCTCAAAAGCATACAACGCAGGCAAGCAGGTAATAACCGCAACGCAGATGCTTGAATCTATGATAAACAATCCGCGCCCGACAAGAGCCGAGATAACCGACGTTGCAAACGCTATATACGACGGCACATCGGCAATAATGCTATCTGGTGAGACTGCGGCAGGCTCGTTCCCTGTTGAGGCGGTAAAGACTATGGCTCTGATAGCGGAGACCACGGAGAACGACATTGACTACAAAAACAGCTTTATAAAGCGCGACCCGAACTACTCGCCCTCGGTGACCGATGCAATTTCGCACGCGACTGTTACCACCGCACACGACCTTGGCGCACACGCGATAATCACCGTTACAAAGGGCGGCGGCACTGCGCGAATGATCTCAAAATACCGTCCGTCCTGCCCGATAATTGGCCTTACGACCGACGAGACCACCTGCCGTCAGATGAATATGTCGTGGGGTATTATACCCTCGCTTATCTCAGAGCAGGAGAACACCGACGACCTTATAAGAAACGCACTGGAAGTATCTGTTCAGGAGGGGCTTGTAAACACCGGCGATCTTGTGGTAATTACCGCAGGCGTGCCGCTGGGCGTATCGGGCAACACAAATCTTCTTAAAGTACAGACTGTCGGCGAAGAATTTATATAAAACAAAATGCCCCTGTCGGCAAAAGTGTCGGCAGGGGTTGTTTACTGCTATCAAAAAAGAACATATGTTCCACGTGGAACAATTTATTCGCCAAGCTTTTTAAGTATGATCTCTTTCATCATGCCCGGGTTAGCCTTGCCCTTTGAGGCTTTCATACACTGACCCACAAGGTAGCCAAGAGCATTAGTCTTGCCGTTTTTGTAGCTTGTTACAGACGGCTCGTTTTCGGCAAGCACCTTATCTGCAAGGGCTTCCAGTTCCAAAGTATCGGAGACCTGCGCAAGACCCATATCATCTATAAGCTGCTTTATCGGCTTATCTTCGACTACTATTATCTCAAATATCTTTTTGCCCGAAGCGGTGGAGATGGTGTTCTTCTCAATATAGCCGATAAGTTCGGTCATTTTTTCGGGGGTGAGCTTTGTTTCACCAAGCGTTTTTCCCGTTTCGTTAAGATACTTTGAAATATCGCCGAGCAGCCAGTTTGCGGCTAATTTAGGCGATGCTCCGCCCTTTTGCGTGCACTCGTCAAAGAAGTTTGCCAGATCAACGTTCTCGGCAATAATGGTGGCATCCTGCTGCGGCAGACCCAGCTTTTGCACATAGCGAAGTATCTTCTGCGTGGGCAGCTCGGGTATCTGCGCTTTAAGCTCCTCTACCCTTTTTTCGTCTACCGAAATTGTCAGCAGGTCGGGCTCGGGGAAATAGCGGTAGTCGTGGGCATCTTCCTTAGTTCTCATCGAAACGCTGACACCCTGGGCATCGTCCCAACGGCGTGTTTCCTGAACGACTGTTTCGCCTGCCTCCAGAGCGGCTATCTGGCGTTTCTGCTCGTACTCTATTCCGCGCACGGCAGCCGAAAAGCTGTTTACGTTCTTCATCTCAGTCCTCGTGCCGAAGGGCGTACCCTTTTTATGAACAGAAACATTCACGTCGCAGCGGATAGAACCTTCCTGCATTTTACAGTCGCATATGTCAAGGTAGCTGAGTATTGATTTGAGCGTTTCAAGGTATGCTTTAGCCTCGGCGCTGCTGCGCATATCGGGCTCGGAAACTATCTCTATAAGCGGCACACCGCAGCGGTTGAGGTCAACGAGAGAGCTGCCCTCAAAGCTTGTGGCGTGCAGGAGCTTGCCTGCATCTTCCTCAATGTGTATCCTCGTTATGCCAATACGCTTGCTCTCGCCATTTACCAGAATATCTACATAGCCGTTCTCGCAAAGGGGTATATCTGACTGCGATATCTGGTAAGCCTTTGGCAGGTCGGGGTAGAAATAATTCTTTCTGTCCTGCTTGCACACGCGGTTTATCTTACAGTTCAGCGCGTGACCCATTTTTATTGCATAGTCTACCACACGCTCATTCAGTGTTGGCAGCGTGCCCGGAAGAGCCATACATATAGGGCACACTTCGGTATTTACTTCTATGCCGAATTTGTTTTTGCAGGAACAGTATATTTTAGATTCGGTGCTGAGCTCTGCGTGAGTTTCAAGACCGATAACTACTTCATATTCATCATTCATTTTAAGCACTCTCCTTTCGCGGCATCAAAGCGCAGGCGCGGCAAAACCGCCGACCAGTTTTTCATACGCATACGCAGCACCGAGAATTTTGTCCTCGCAGAAGCTGTCGCCTATAAGCTGCAAGCCCACGGGCATATTGCTTCTGTCCATACCGCACGGCAGGCTCACCGCAGGCAGACCCGCTATATTTACTGTAACGGTGCATATATCGCAGGCGTACATTTTCAGAGGGTCGTCAATATTCTGACCGATTTTGCAGGCTGTGAAAGGCGCGGTCGGGGTGGCTATAACGTCTACCTCGTTGAATGCCGCTTTGTACTCCCCTGCTATTTTCCTCTGCATAAGCTTTGCCTGCTTATAGTACGCATCATAATAGCCCGAGCTGAGAACGAAAGTGCCGAGCATTATTCTTCTTTTTACCTCGCTGCCAAAGCCCTCGGAGCGCGTTTTTTCGTACATATCAACCAGATCTGTGTAATCTTTTGCCCTGTAGCCGTATCTTACGCCGTCAAATCTTGCAAGGTTTGAAGAAGCCTCTGCGGAAGATATGATGTAATACGCAGGCAGAGCATACTTAGCGGACGGCAGAGATATTTCGCACACCTTTGCGCCTGCCTTTTCAAGCTCGTGAACGGCGTTCATAACGGCAGTTTTTACATCGTCATCGATAGCCTCGCCGAAGTATTCTTTCGGTATACCTATTTTAACGCCGCTGACATCTCCCGTAAGGCTGTCGGCAATGCCGGTGTATTCTCTTATGGCAGAAGTTGCGTCCATTTTATCACGACCGCAGATAATATCCTGCACCATGGCAACGTCCTTGACGCTTTTGCCTATAGGACCTATCTGGTCTAGAGAGGAAGCGAACGCTACAAGACCGTATCTTGAAACGCTGCCGTATGTAGGTTTAAGACCTACAACGCCGCAGTTTGCAGACGGCTGACGGATAGAACCGCCCGTATCCGAGCCGAGGGCAACTATTGCTTCTCTTGCCGAAACGGCTGCGGCAGAACCGCCCGATGAACCGCCCGGCACTTTATCGAGGTCAAACGGATTGTGCGTTACATTAAAGTATGAATTTTCGGTAGAAGAACCCATGGCAAACTCGTCCATATTCAGCTTGCCGAGCAGCACCATGTCGTTCGCCTTGATCTTCTCTATAACCGTTGCATCAAACGGCGGAACATAGTCTTCAAGCATTTTTGAGGCGCAGGTGGTCTTTATGCCCTTGGTGGAGATGTTGTCTTTTATGCCTATGGGTATGCCTGCGAGCTTTGGCAGTTTTTCGCCGCTGATACGCTTGTTATCGACCGCTTTTGCCTGCTCTAAAGCCTCTTCGGCGTTCACGGTAAGATACGCTTTTACCTTGTCGTCAACGCTTTTTATCCTGTCTATTACAGCCTGTGTCAGCTCACAGGAGCTTATCTCTTTGCTTTCAAGCTTTCGTGAAAGCTGCACCGCTGTCATTTCATAAAATTCCATACTGCCGCCCCCTATTCTACCGTTTTGGGCACAACAAGGCAGCCTGCCTTTACCTGCGGTGCGTTTTGAAAAAGCTCATCACGGGTGAATTTGCCTGTTTCAGCTATGTCTTTACGCAGCTGCATAACGTTGTTTTCGTCAATAGCCAAGTCTTCGCCCAGCTGAGGCAGGGTGTTCACCATGTCAACTATGCCTTTCATTTCATTTTCAAACTTTGCAAACTCGTCGTCGCTTATTTTAAGGCGCGACAGCTTTGCGATATGCCTGATGTCGATATCCATAAAACATTCCTCCGTGTTTATTTTGTCATTTCAAGAAATTCTTCTTCGGTGATTATCCTTATACCCAGCTGCCGTGCTTTTACAAGCTTACTGCCGGCGTCCTCGCCTGCAAGAACATAATCGGTATTTTTTGAGACCGACCCTGCCGCCTTGCCGCCGAAGCTCTCAATAATTTCTTTAGCTTCCTGACGTTTCAAAGTAGGCAAAGTGCCCGTAAGCACGAATGTCTGACCTGCAAAGCGGTCGTCTATCTTCTTGCCCTCGTAAACGGTATTCAGCCCGTAGGAGACCAGCCTGTCCACAAGCTCGTTAAAATGCGGCTCTTTAAAGGTATCTGCCACCGACTGCGCCATGATCTCGCCGAAGCCGTCTATCTGCGCTATTTCATCGGCGGTCGCGTTTCGTATGCTTTCAAGGCTGCCGAATTTTTCGCACATAAGTTTTGCAGAGGCTTGTCCTATATTGCGTATGCCAAGACCGTAAATAAGCCTGTCAAGACCGTTGTTTTTGGAATTCTTTATTGCGTTTACCAGATTTGAGGCGGACTTTTCTTTGAAGTTTTCCAGTGTCAACAGCTTTTCTTCGGTGAGCTCGTAAAGGTCGGCGATCGAGCTTATCAGACCGCCTTTCAAAAGAGCGTCAACTATCGCAGGACCTAAGCCGTCTATATCCATAGCATTCTTTGATGCAAAATGCACTATACTGCGGTGAAGCTGCGCAGGGCATGAAGGGTCAACACAGCGAATTGCAGCCTCGCTCTCGCTTACTTCAAGCTTGCTGCCGCACACGGGGCAATACTCGGGGTATTCAAAATGCGCCTGACTGCCGCCCTTTTTTGAAACGCACAGCACCTCGGGGATTATATCCCCTGCCTTGCGCACGCGTATCATATCGCCGACCGCTATATTGCGCTCTATTATAAAGTCGCGGTTGTGAAGCGTTGCCCTTGAAACGCTCGTTCCTGCAAGAAAGACAGGCTCGAACACCGCAACCGGCGTTACAGCACCCGTTCTGCCGACGTTGAGTTCAACGTCCAAAAGCTTTGTATCCTTTTCTTCCGGCGGAAATTTATACGCCACTGCCCAGCGCGGATATTTTGCGGTCGAGCCGAAAACCTCGCGCTGCGCAAGGTCATCAAGCTTTATGACAACGCCGTCTATGTCATAAGGCAGAGAGAATCTCATCTCGCCTATCTTCTCAATTTTCGATATAATTTCATCAGCCGTTGAAAACACTTCATACTCGGGTATGGCTTTAAAGCCCAGCTCTTTGAGCATATCAAGCGACTGCTTGTGCGAAGTTATCTCCTCGCCCTCAATTCGCTGAACGTTGAAGCAGAATATATCCAGCTTGCGTTTTGCCGTTATCTTGGGGTCTTTCTGCCTAAGCGAGCCTGCAGCGGCATTTCGCGGATTTTTAAAAGGCTGCTCGCCGTTTAGTTCCTGCTGCTCTACCGCCTGCTCGAAAGCCTTGCGCGGCATATACACCTCGCCCCTGACTTCTATCTGCTCTATATCTCTTGAAAGTTTTAGCGGTATAGCGCCTATCGTGCGAATATTTGCGGTAACATCTTCGCCTATATTGCCGTCGCCGCGTGTAGAGCCCCTTGTCAGCACGCCGTCTGTATATTCAAGAGATACCGAAAGGCCGTCTATTTTAGGTTCAACGCAGAATTTTGCGCTCGGCAGTTCTGTCTGAACCCTATCAACAAAGGCGCGCACCTCATCATATGAAAAAACGTCCTGCAAACTCTCCATTCTAACGGTATGCTGCACCTTTTCAAAGCCCGAAAGTATCTCTCCGCCAACACGAAGCGAGGGGCTGTCGGGTCTTACAAGCTGCGGAAACTGCGCTTCAAGCTTTCGCAAACGGTCGTTCATCATATCGTAGTCGTAGTCGTCTATCTGCGGCGAATCATACACATAATACAGCCGCGCATGGTAATTAAGAGTATCGACAAGCTCGTCTATCTCTTTCTTAGCCTCGTTTATATCCATGTTTAACACCCCACTATCCTTATTAGTATAACACGATTTCTTATAAAATGCAAGGTGTTTATTCGGTAAAATACATCTGCGGAACTTCGCCGACGATGACCTTCTGCACCAGCGGCACGCTGCGGCTCACATTTACCGTGATATTTTGCGAGGGCATGACGGCTGCGAACGTGAGCGAAATTTCTGCCGTAAGCGAAAAACAGGTCTGGTTCAGCCCTGCTTCTTCAAAAGAATGGCTCAGCTCTACCTGCGGACTGCCGACGGCATAAATATCAACTCTGACATCGGGACCGCTGCCGCTGAAAAAGCTTATGCCTGTAAACGCACCCAGCGGCACTTTCACATAGCTTTCAAGGTCGTTTTCTATCTCGGCAGCGAGAGAAGCAACAAGGCTTGATGTTACCATGCTTACCTGCGCGCTGTCAACACAAAAACCTGTGTCGCTTTCGCAGAGGGCCTGGGAAAAGTCAAACTGCGAAAGAACATCTGCAACCGCGCTGTTTATGATATTCTCACCTATCAGCGAACAGTGGCTTTTACAGATGATGTCGGCATACTGCTTTATTTTATAGTCTGCAAACAAAAATACCGCCATAGCCACTGCCGCCGCCAAGGCAAGCGCTTTTCTTAAATATGCGGTCTTTCTTGAAACATATCTGCGCACGCTATCACCCTGTGTATAATATTCAGAGCTGTAAAAATGCGTGAAAAGACAAGCAAAAAGCACGCCTTTAAAGACGTGCTCGTTCATCGCTGTTGTTCATGGTCTTATCATAAAGGGCATCATAGTCAAAAGTGTAGGTGCGGTAGGCGTTTATTACAACGGTCTCGTTATATGTACTGAGGCGAGGGTATTTTCTGCTGTAGTTCATATGCACATGGCCGTGCACAAAATACTTCGGGCTGTATTTATCTATAAGCTCTCTGAATACCTCAAAGCCCATATGGCACATATCTTTGCCGTCGTGAAAATCAAACATCGGCGCGTGGGTGACGAGGATATCAAAGCCGCCGCTGCGCCTGAGTTTAAGCGCCAGTTTGCGAACACGCCTTTGCATTTCCTTTTCGGTGTACTGATGTTCGCCCGGGCTGTAGCGCATAGAACCGCCGAGCCCTAAGATCCTCAGCCCGTTGTGCACATATATCTTGTCTTCTATGCTGTAGCAGCCCTCGGGCGGCACTGTGGCATATCGCTCATCGTGGTTGCCGTGGACATACAAAAGCGGCGCTTTGGCAAAGGTCTCGACAAAAGACAGATAGTGCGGGTGCAGGTCGCCGCAGGCTATTATAAGCTCGATGCCCTCAAGCTGCTCGGGAGTGTAATGATCCCAGAGATAGTCGGACTCCAGATCCGACATGACCATGATCTTCATAACTTTCTCCTTACGTTTTTAAATTCCTGTACTGTACTTGTATTACTTGACTATATTCGCCTGTGAGTCAAGTCCGTGCTGTGCTACAAAACCTCTGTACTGAGGGGCAAGTTCTTCAACGTCGGGTATACGTCCTACTACGTTATCCAAAAGCCAGTCAAGCTTTATTATCTGGTTGGGAGAAAGTTCTTCGTCTGTGCCGACGAGTATTTTGCCGCTCTGCGCTCTCATAACGCCTGTGAACGGTGCAAACTCGCCGCTCGTTATTTTTTCGCGTATCATCTTGACGAGTTTTTTAGTGCCGCTGGGCAGCCTTTCGGAGCAGGCTACATCTATAGTTCCCGACGACATGCCCCAGAAGTAGTTCAGCGCCTGAGTTTCATTTCGGTTGGCATCGTTTTTCCAGGCGCCTATCATTATTGAGTGCACCATTTCTTTATAGAGTATTCCCCAGTTCCACACGGGCGCGGCAAGGCGGAATGATATGCCGCCATACAGTCCGTACAGACCGAAGCCGCTGTCTTCTGAAAGGGGCGCGTTTATATCGCGGTCGGAGATGAGGTCTATCTGCTTTGAGCGGAAATACTCACAGGGGTCATGGTCGATAAGAGTTGACCAGTCAAGATACACCAGCGCGCGCGGATTTACAAGCTTTACGCCAAGCGCAAAGGCATCTATAGAAGCAGGCGTACCGAGTATAGGGTAGTCGGCAATGTAGCCTACACGCTCGTTTTCGGTCATAGAACCTGCAATAATACCGGTTATGAATTTTGCCTCATATATTCGCAGGTAATATGTACGCAGCTGTTTATAGGCGGTATTGAGCGAACAGTTCATTATAATGCTTTCGGGGTGAGCGACCGCCATACGCATACTTACCGCGTGATAGGCAGGCGAAGTTGTGAAAACTACTTTGCAGCCGTCTGCTATAGCTTTCTGAATGGTGCTTTCGGCTTCAGCCTCGCTGCACACGAACGCTTTTGTTTCAACAGCGCTGCCGAACGCATCTTCTATATATCTTCTGCCTATCTCGTGATTATAGCTCCACGAGGAGTTCTGCGGATCTTTAGGATAGAGAAAAGCTATTTTCAGAACGCTGCTGCCGACAAGCGGTATCATCTTTGTCAGCGCTACCTTCTTGCTGTCGTCGGTCGGGTGAAGTATCCGCAGACCGGGCTTTTCATCTGCAAGAACACGAAACTCATCGAAGATACGATCCATGTGCCTGTCTATCTCGGCGGAGGAGAGCCCTTTCAGGGTATCGAAGCCGTATATCTCTATAAAATGCAAAAACGCATCGCCCGTTGTAAAGGGCAGCCTTTGCCAGTGCTTTTGGATATAGTGCGTTTCAAATGACGAGTAGAGAAAACGCACATCTTTTCGCCTATCTTCCGACCACAGCGGCGCTTTTTCTGTGCCGTCGTCGGCAGGGATAGCTTTTAAAAGCCTTGAATACGAGCCCTGCTGGCTCATAAGTATATCGTATATGCCCGTTACCTTATAAAAATCAAGAAAATCGGCATAGACTTTATATTCCTGTTCCTCGGAGGGCTTGGGAAGAATGCGTGTTACCGTGGCGTCTATCTTTACCGCGCCGTTGAACTTTGAAACGCTCACGCGCTTGTTGCCCTCGACGACGTAAAACCTGTGCATATACTCAAACGCGATTATGGGGTCGCGAACGCCCGTTTGCTGAACCGAATCGTAAAGCTCCGACCACTTGTTTGCAAACTCTGTTGAATACGCCAGCAGCGGCATAAAGTTAGATGCGAACGCTGTTGTTCTCTCCGCCGAGGCTGTGCCTGCGATAAGCGAGATAGGAATCTCAAGCTGTCCCAGCGGCACTCTGCCTACTTCACCGCCGCCGCGAAGAAGATCTTCAAGCACGGGAAGATACGGATACTGACCTTTTGATATTGCTGCTCTATATTGTTTTTCGGCTGCTTTCTGAGCCTTTAAATAATCCTGATAAGCCATATATACACCCTTTCAAATTTCGGCTAAGGGTATTATAACACAAGGCTTTTCAAAAATCAACTAAAAGACAATACAAACGATTTGGCACAAAAGGCTTGTCTTTTGTACATTTTTCCATATCGGAAGAGTGGTTGTTAAGAAGTTCTGCCGAAAGAAAGCGGCGGCGAAGATATACCGGAATAGAACGAAAAAACGGACAGCAAAAACTGTCCGTTGTTTTTATGATATTCTACCACTGACGTTTTGACGAGGGGCAGTGTGACTGCTTTGCGGCGGCGCGAAGCTGCACGTAACAGCCGCATTTCATACATACGCCGCCAACCAGATCATCGCAGGAAAGGCAGATGTCAAGGCGGCTTTTGTACAAGGGTTCATCTGCGCGCATTTTAGGCGGCATTATCGCTATTTTTTCTTCTATGAGCTTTGCGGTGTCTTGTCTGCCGGCTTGCTCGAGAAGACAGCGCGTGCAAGGTTTGCCGTACTCCATATCAGCCTATAATAATGCGCACTACCGAACACGGCGGCAAGAGCGCGGAAACTTCGCCGTTTTCGCACTTTACTTCTAAAGGCGCGGTATGAACGTTATCGGGAGTATCAAAATCATTTCTGGCGTGGACTTCGCCCGTAAGTATACAGCCGCTTGCCTTGGCGGCATTTTCAGCGCCTGTGATATTTACGGTATACTCGTTTTCAAGAGAGCAGTTGGCAAGAGTTACCACTATCTCTCCCCTGTCGTTCACGCTGGCACTTTGCGAGAAGGTGGGTACGCCCTCAGCAGCCTGCTCGTTTTCGATATGCGAATAGATGAGGGTATTTTCCATATGCTCTTTGAACATATCAAACACGTGGAAGGTAGGCGTTTTCACTGTCTGCGCGCCCTCGGTGAGCAGCACGGACTGCAAAACGTTGACTGCCTGCGCTATATTTGCCATATACACCCTGTCGCTGTGTGAGTTGAAAATGTTGAGATTTATCGCTGCAACTATGGCATCACGCATGGTGTTTAGCTGATAGAGTAACGACGGGTCGGTGCCGGGTTCAACGTCATACCAGCAGCCCCATTCATCTACCACAAGACCTACCCTGTGCTGTGGGTCGTAGCGATCCATAATAGCGCTATGCCGCGTTACAAGTTCTTCCATACGCAAGGTGCAGCGCAGGGTGCTGTAGTACTCGTCGCTGTCAAACTCGGTAGAGCTGCCCTTGTGATCCCAATTGCAGGTGGGAACGGTGTAGTAGTGCATTGAAATCCCGTTCATCTGCCACGGACCTATTTTCTTCATGCAAACTTCAGTCCAGTTGTAGTCGTCTGCGTTAGGACCGCAGGCTATTTTATAAAAGCTGTTGCCGCTGTATTCTCTGCAAAAAGTGGCATAACGCTTGTAGTTATCGCAGTAATATTCGGGCGTCATGTTGCCGCCACAGCCCCAGCTTTCGTTGCCGATGCCGAGGTATTTCAGCTTCCACGCGTTCTGCCTGCCGTTTTTGCGGCGAAGCTCGGTCATGGGTGAAGTGCCGTCAAAGGTGATGTACTCTATCCACTCCATAAGCTCTCTTACGGTGCCGCTGCCAACATTCGCGCTTATGTAGGGCTGGCAGCCGACAAGCTCGCAGAATCGCAGAAATTCATGCGTGCCGAAACTGTTGTCCTCGGAGACGTGACCCCAGTTGTTCACAACGCCTTTGCGCTGAGACTTATCGCCCACGCCGTCTTTCCAGTGGTATTCATCGGCAAAGCAGCCGCCCGGCCAGCGCAGCACGGGAAGTTTCAGCTGGCGGAAAGCCTCGACAACATCTTTGCGGTAGCCCTCGATATTGGGAATATCGCTGTTTTCGCCGACATAGATGCCGTCGTAGATACATCTGCCGAGATGCTCGGAGAAGTTTGAGTATATCTCTTTGTTTATCTTGCTTCTGCGGTCGCGCGGGTTTAAAGTAAGCTTGACGTTTTTCATGATATCATCCTTGTAGATTTTAATTTGAGTACCCTTTATACAAAGGTTGTAAAGCCTGTCAAGAAATCAAAAGTTTTCGGTCAAGCCTTTTTCAAAAGGCTTGTCAGGTCGAGGGTGAAACCCTCGTCGCCGTCCGCAGACGGCGAAAGCCCCTACATCGTGCGCTCTGCAAGGGGTGAATTCTGAAACAGTCCTGTGGACTGTTTCTGGAGAGGGGAGGCTCTGCAAGAGAGAGCCTCCCCTAGTTGTAGCACAACGCTCTCTTTCCGCGTTCCATTCTGGAACGCCGTACAATGCGAAAAATTCCTAACAAGTAAAATGCGCGAATTATTAGCACACTCAAAATGAGAATAAAACCAAAGTACAGAGGGCGTTGCACAGCTCCGCAGGGTGCGCGTAAGCGCAAATAATAAACTGTGTAAAAAGGGTCTGAAAAAAGTATAACACATATGCTGCCGAAAATCAAGTAAGCATAGTTGCAAAAAAAATTATATTATGATATAATAATACATGGAGTGCCGATGAAATACGAAAACGGTAGTGGTTATTCTCCCACCTTTCCTCAGTTTGAGGAGGATTGGGGGTGATATCAATGGATAATATCACATTGATATTGATAATTATTATATTGATACTTATCGACGATATTATCAATAAAAATAACAAAAAATAACCGCTCACTCTTCCAAAATGTAGCGATTATTTTTTTGATCAAAACTATTGGGAGATAACCGCTATCGTACATAATCGGCACTCCTTTTTCTATATATATTATACACCATAAAAAATCGTTTGTCAAGGGTTTTGGCAAACTGCTTGCCTTGACATTTACCAACAGGATATGATATAATATACATAGGTATGTTTTTATTAAAATACATCGGGAGGAAGCATATGGAGAAAAACAAAAAGCATCATTTCAGGCCTGACAAAAGTCTTACCGCTACTCTGGTAACGATTATAACGATCTTCGTTTTGCTGATAGCGGTTTATTTTATGATAGATCATTTTTTAAGAGGGTACGCGCTGAACCGTATGGAGGAGGGCGTGAACACCGTTATCAAAGAGGTATCATACATACTTGACCGTGACAGCAAGATGCTTAAAGCCGCTGCCGGTACTTTTGAAGATGTTGGCGATTTTAAAAATATTGAGTCACTGCAAGAAGTACTCCGCACGAACAGCAAACTTTTTGAAACGATGAATCTGAATATTCTTCTTCCCGATAACAGGTTAGTGGCGGCTGACGGAAACATATATGACGTAGAAGGCAAAATATCTTTTGAGGAAGAAGCAAGGCACGGTGAACACGTTTCAGATCGCGTTACCAACGTGATCACGGGCACACCGGTAATAAGGCAGTATGTGCCGATAATACAGAACGGTGAGACGGTCGCTGTTCTTTACGGTGTTATAGATCTTGACACGCTTAGCGAGGCGCTGAACGTTGACAACATATACTATGCAAGCGCAAGCGTTTATATTATTGACACGAAGAACGGTGATCTGCTTCTTGACACATACCCGACACACAAGGAACTTGGAAATATACATCAGTACTATGAGAAAAATTATGCGCGAAAGACGAAGGGCGAGCTGACGTGGGACGAATATTTGGCTGAGATAATGGAACTAAAGACCGGCTACGTTATCTTCAAGACGGCGCAGACAGACGGCTGGGACTATATGTACTATGCGCCTGCAAAAATAAACAACTGGGTAATAGCCGTTGAAGTACCCGAAAAAGTGGCGTTTGAAAGCGTTTTTGCGGTAAGGAAGATGTGTATTGCAATAGGCATAATGCTGTTTATAATAGTGGTGGCGTACTATCTTTACATGAGGAGAAACGCCAAGATAGCTGTGGAGGGCGCGGTAAAGCACGCGGTACTTAAAGAAAAGCTGCACAAGGCGGAGGCTGCCGACAAGGCTAAGAGCATATTCCTTTCAAATATGTCGCACGACATACGCACGCCGATGAACGCTATAATAGGCTACACGACGCTTGTTCAGGCGAACCTTGACAACCGAGAAAGAGTGGAAGAATATCTGAAAAAGATACTTTCTTCGAGCAACCATATGCTCTCGCTGGTAAATGATGTTCT
The DNA here is from genome assembly GCA_947624375.1 of uncultured Clostridia bacterium. Classification (GTDB taxonomy): domain Bacteria; phylum Bacillota; class Clostridia; order Oscillospirales; family Ruminococcaceae; genus UBA7477. The sequence continues at coordinate 285,599 of CANQKD010000001.1, forward strand.
TGACATGAGCAGGATAGAATCGGGCAAGCTGAATATTGAAGAAAAGGAATGTTCGATAAGCGATATATTCCGCGACATGAGAAACATTATACAGTCGCAGATACAGTCAAAGCAGCTGAATTTCTACATGGACACCGTAGACATTACAAACGAGGATATTTTCTGCGACAAGCTGCACATAAATCAGGTGCTGCTGAATTTGCTGTCCAACGCGATAAAGTTTACGCCGCCGGGCGGAACGGTTGCTATGATGATACAGCAAAAGCCGAGCGCTCCCGAGGGGTACGGCGCATATGAGATACGCGTTAAAGACACGGGCATTGGCATGAGCGAGGACTTTATAGAGCACATATTCGAGCCGTTTGAGCGCGAACGCAACACCACTGCAAGCGGCATAAGCGGCACGGGGCTTGGCATGGCGATAACTAAAAATATTGTTGATGCTATGGGCGGCAGTATCAAAGTTATATCGGAGCAGGGCAAGGGCAGCGAGTTTATTATAAACTTTGAGTTCCGTTTACAAGACACGCCGCGGCACGTTGGCACTATTAAAGAGCTTGCAGGTCTGCGCGCGCTGGTGGCTGACGACAGCTTTACTACCTGCGACAGTGTGGCAAAAATGCTGCATCAGATAGGTATGCGTCCTGACTGGGTACTGCACGGAAAAGAGGCGGTGCTTCACGCAAAGCAGGCACACGAACTGGGCGACGACTACAACGCATACATTATAGACTGGCTGCTGCCCGACTTGAACGGTCTGGAGGTAGTAAGGCAGATACGCGCGATAGTTGGCTACGACACGCCGATAATAATAGTTACGGCTTACGACTGGGCGGACTTTGAGGAAGAAGCGCGAAAGGTAGGCGTTACGGCATTTTGCAGCAAGCCTATATTCCTTTCCGAGCTGCGCGACATACTTGTAAGTACGGCAAAGGTACACGCGCCAGAGATACCGCCGAAGAAAGAAGACCCTGTGAAAGAATTCCGCGCGGACAACACACGGCTTTTGCTTGTTGAGGACAACGAGCTCAACCGCGAGATTGCGCAGGAACTTTTGGAGGAGCGAGGCTTTATTGTTGAGCACGCCGAGGACGGCAGCATTGCTGTTGAAATGGTGCGAAAGTCGCAGCCGGGGTATTATTCTGTAATTCTTATGGACGTACAGATGCCCAACATGAACGGTTACGATGCCACAAGGGCGATACGCGCGCTGGAAAACAAATCTCTAGCGATGATACCGGTAATTGCGATGACTGCGAACGCCTTTAACGAGGACAAACAAAAGGCTATGGAGGCAGGCATGAACGCGCACGTTGCCAAGCCTGTTGACGTTGACAAGCTGATGGAAACGCTGAAAAGGATACTGGAAAATAAGAAAAGTGCAGTCTCTTAAAAGAGGCTGCATTTTTTAATTTTCCTGCTTATCTGCAAAAGTAAGGTCGTTTTCAAGGTTGTCGCGCGCGAGGTCGTTTTCGTTAAACGCAGGGCTGTTGCTTACGCTTTGCGGATTTGCTTTGTTTGTCTTTTTCTTTTTGGACATTTTTATACCTCCCCTTTTCTATTAGTATGGGCGGAAAGATGAAAATTATCAGAACATATTTCACCGCGGAGCTTATGCTTTGCGGTGATTTTTTCGTCTTGATAATTGTAAACAAAGTATTAACAAACGTAAAATACACTTGACAGGCAATACTATGCGTGATATAGTATTATGTGTAAGGAGGTATCGTATGGATATACAGCTGAAAAGAGGTCTGCTTGAAGTATGCGTGCTTGCGGCGATAAAGAACGAGGACAGCTACGGATACAAGATAATCAAAGATATAAAGCCGTATGTGGAGATATCGGAGTCGACTCTCTACCCGATACTGCGGCGTTTGCAGGCTGCCTCGCTGCTGACGGAGCGCACCGCCGAGCACAACGGCAGGCTGCGGAAATACTACAGCATTACGCAGGCAGGCAGAAAACGCATAGAGGAATTTAAGGAAGAATGGAAAGAGATAATGTCGATATACGGATTTGTTACGAGGGAGGAAACTTGCGATGACAAAAAATGAATTTTTAACGCAGCTTGAGGGGCGGCTGAATGGTTTGCCAGATGAAGATATAAAACGCTCGCTGGACTATTACGGCGAGATGATAGACGACAGGCTGGAGGACGGCATGGAAGAGGCGCAGGCGGTGGCTGACATTGGCGGCATGGACAGCATTGTGGCTGAGATACTGGCAGATGTGCCTTTGCAAAAGCTGGTCAAAAGGCGTGTAAAACCAAAACGTGCGCTGAAAGGCTTGGAGATAGCTTTGCTGGTTTTGGGCTCGCCGGTGTGGGCTTCGCTTTTGCTTGCTGCTGCGATAGTAATATTCGCGCTGTACATTGTGCTGTGGTCGGTGGTCGTTTCGCTTTACGCGGTGTTTATATCGTTTGCGGCGGCGGTGGCGGCAGGCATTTTCGATATGTGTCTTACGCTGTTCAAGGGCGCGGCGCTGCAGGCGATGATGTATTTTGGCTTAGCGCTGGTTTGCGCAGGGCTGACGATACTGTTTTTCCACATAGGAAATCTGGCGGCAAAGGGCGCTGCGATTCTGGGCAAGAAGATACTGATATGCATAAAGAAGTGCTTTATATGATTTTTTGAAAGGTTTGAAAAGGTATGAAAAAAGGTAAAAAAATATCCCTGATAGCGGCGGCGGTGCTGATACTGGCAGGCGGTGTGGTATCGGGCACGGCATACGCGCTTTCGGGGTTTGACATAACTAAGTTCAACTCAATTCAGTACAGTGAAAAAGAGTACGAATTTACGGCGGATATAGAAGATATACGCATTGAGACTGTGGAATGTGACGTGCAGCTTGTGACATCTGAAGACGGCAAATACCATGTGAAAGTTTATGACAGTGATGATATTTATCACAAGGTAAGCTACGAAAACGGCGTGCTTGAAATTATACGGTATGACGACCGAAAATGGTGGGAAAGCATGGATATTGACTTTTTCTCGGAAGAAATGGCAATGACCGTGGCTGTGCCGCAAAACGAGTTTGAGAAGATATACGCCGAGAGTGTGAGCGGTGACATTGAGATAGGCAGTGAGTTTAGCTTTGGCAGTGCGGAAATTGAAACGACAAGCGGAGATGTAGATTTCAGCGGCGAGGCACAAGAGAAGCTGGAAGTTTCGACGGTGAGCGGAGATATAACAATAAGCGGCGTGAACACCAAAAAGGCTTTTATTGAGACAACGAGCGGCGAAGTTAAGCTGAAAAGCGTTATTGCCGATAAGGCGGAGATAACGAGTGTGAGCGGCGACATAACGTTTGACGGCTGCGACGGCAAGGAATTTAACGTTGACACGACAAGCGGCGATGTTAAGGGAACGCTGCTAAGCGGAAAGGACTTTTCTACCGACACTGTAAGCGGCGATATTGACCTGCCGAAAGCTGAGGAAAACGGCTCATTTAATGTAGCGACCGTGAGCGGCGATGTGAAGCTTGAGATCAAGGAGCCCCGGTAATGGAGATAAGATACATTCACGAGCCGACAGATCTGCAATGCGGTCAGGCGGTACTGGCCATGGTACTGGGAAAAGAAGTGAGCGAGATCGTGGCGTTTTTGGGCAACGAGCGCGAAACGGATCTGAAAGAGATGAAACGCACGCTGAGGGCGTTCGGGGCTGAGATTTCGGACGAGCGGAAAGAGGCGCACAAAAAAAGCGACCTGCCGCAGCTTTGCCTTTTGAGCCTTGAAACGCCTCGCTGCTGGCACTGGTCGCTATATTGTGATGGGGTATTTTACGATCCCGAACATGGTGTGCACTCTGACTTTCCTGTCTGCAAGCGCAAATACTTCTGGGAGATCAATCTATAGGCTGCCCTGCATCATCAAGAGTCCAGCCGGTATCGGTGGCAGGGTTTGGGTAGCCGCCTATGATATTGCTGTCTACACTATCAGACCAAATGACTATAGTTGGCACGCCGTTTTCAAACACCACGCTGAATACACTGTTTTCGGCTTCGGCGAGAGAAACACTGACCGCGTTTTGTATATCGGCTGCGGCTTCTTCGATAGTTTCGGGCTGCTGCGCAGGCACTGCGGCGGTAGCTTCGTTTGCGGCGATTATCACTATATCATCAAGTTCGCCGTCGGGGATAGTTACTTCATTTGACGAACATTTATCGCTGTAGGACAAAAGGGCTGTATATATTTCCTTTGCCTTATTGTTTGCGTTGTCTAATCTTTCGGTGATACTTTCACTTTCATCTGCCGCACTTCCCTGCTCTGTATATACGCTGTCAGGCTGTGGGGCTGCGCTTTGTTGTGAAACGCTGCTGCTGTCAGTCTTTGACGCTCCGCAGGCGGCGCATGAAAATGCGCATAATATAGAAGCAAGCATTATGGAAATTTTTCTGAGTTTCATAAAATTACCTCCGTTAGTTTTGCCCTACGGCTTTTTCAAGAGTCCTGTCGGTCTCGGTGGCGGTAAATACATCTTCAGCGCAAGAGTTTGCCATGTCTGAGCTTTCGGCGATATTCTCATCTGCCGCACTTCCCTGCTCTGTAGATATGTTGTCAAGCTGTGAGACCGCGCTATCTTGTGAAACGCTGCTGCTGTCGGATTTTGACGCTCCGCAGGCGGCGCATGAAAATGCGCATAAGATCAGGGCAATCAGTTTGGAAATTCTTTTCATTTATAACGCCCCTGATATTGTTATAGAAATCACCTATATATTAACACACATTTGCAGGAATGTCAATATATCAATACAAAAATACCGTTCGGCAAAAGTCGGACGGCATTTTGTTGTTTATTAAGTTCAGTCGGCGAACATGGGGGTGGAAAGGTAGCGATCGCCTGTATCGGGAAGAAGCGCGACTATTACTTTGCCCTTATTTTCGGGGCGTTTTGCAAGCTGCGCGGCTGCCCAGACTGCTGCGCCCGAAGAAATGCCGACCAGTATGCCCTCGCTGCGCGCGATAGCCTTACCGGTTGCAAAGGCATCTTCATTCTCAACGGGGATTATTTCGTCATAAATAGAAGTGTTCAGCGTATCGGGGACGAAGCCTGCGCCTATGCCCTGAATTTTGTGCGGACCTGCTGTACCCTTTGAAAGCACGGGCGAACTTGCAGGCTCAACGGCTACTATCTTTACATCGGGCTTTTTGGATCTGAGGTATTCGCCGACGCCTGAAAGTGTACCGCCTGTGCCCACGCCTGCAACGAATATATCTACCTTGCCGTCGGTATCGTTCCAGATCTCGGGACCTGTGGTCGACAAATGCGCGGCAGGGTTTGCAGGGTTGGTAAACTGACCCGGGATAAAGCTGCCGGGGGTATTTGCGGCAAGCTCGTTTGCCTTTTCAATTGCGCCTTTCATGCCCTTTGCGCCCTCGGTCAGCACGAGCTGCGCGCCATATGCTTTGAGAAGATTTCTTCTTTCAACGCTCATCGTTTCGGGCATGGTAAGTATTATCTTATATCCTCTTGCTGCTGCTACTGCTGCGAGACCTATGCCTGTATTTCCGCTGGTAGGCTCGATTATTACAGAGCCCTCTTTCAGCGCGCCCTTTGCCTCGGCATCTTCTATCATAGCTTTGGCTATTCTGTCTTTAACGCTGCCTGCGGGATTAAAATACTCAAGCTTTGCTATAACGGTAGCTTCAAGACCGTTTTCCTTATTGAAATTTACAAGCTCCAGAAGCGGAGTACCTCCGATAAGATCGGTAAGTGACTTATTGATCGCCATAAATATCTCTCCTTAAAAATAATGAAATTTACTATTAAAATGTCGGCTGCTCACACAGTATCAACATCGCATTATTCTACGCACTATTATATTCATCATTGCGCCCCTCCTCTAATACATAAAACCTATATGCATTATAGGTATTATAACACGTTAAAAGCTGTTTGTCAAGAGTTTTCTGAAAAAAATTTTCAAAAAATTTGGCAAACAGCTTATTGCTTTTAAACAAGTACAATTTTACGGCACTTTTAACCGCGGAGCTTTTCTAGCAGCTGGTTTACATCGACAGGCTTTGTAATAAAGTCGTCCATACCGCTGGCGAATGCTTTATCGCGCTCTTCGGCAAAGGAGTTTGCGGTGCAGGCGAATATTCTGACCGTTTTTGCATCGGGGCGATCCAGCGCTCTTACTGCTTTTGCGGTCTCAAAGCCGTCCATTTCGGGCATCAGAAGATCCATAAGTATTATGCCGTAAGTATCGGGAGCGGACTCGCTGAAAATTTGCAGGGCTTTTTTGCCGTTTTCTGCAAGAGTTGCTTTGAAGCCCTCGCCCTCTAAAAGCTCTACCAGAATCTCGCCGTTGAGTTCATTATCCTCGGCAATGAGTATACCCGGCTTTTCGCCGCCTGCAAAATAGGCTGCGCTGTCTGTCTTTTCCTGCGGCTGGGTAGGTTTTGCAAGGAAAGTGAAAGTAAAGGTACTTCCCTCTCCTTTTTTGCTTACGCAGGTGAGGTCGCCGCCCATAAGACGGGCAAGTCTGCGGCTGATAGACAGCCCGAGACCCGTTCCCTGATTGCCTTTAGAAACGGTTTCAAGTTCCTGCGAGAACACGCTGAAGATATGCTTTTGAAATTCCTCGCTCATGCCCTTGCCTGTATCTGCAACGGTAACGGTGGTGAGCACATTGCCGTCAGCTGCATCTGCCTGGGTGAAAGAAACGCTTACTTTGCCGCCCTCGGCAGTGAATTTACGGGCGTTATCCAAAAGGTTGAGAAGCACCTGCTGTATACGGACATCGTCTGCCAAGACCCACGGATGTGCGAGGTCATGATCGAGCGTGAAGTTTATATTTTTATCCTCAAATACGCCTGACTCGATAGAACGGATAGTCTGCGCGACAAAACTAAGGTCTACGGGGCGCAGGACAAGCTCCATTTTGTTGGCTTCCAGCTTAGAAGAATCGAGAATATCATTGACCAGCGACAGAAGATATTTTGCTGTTACAGACGACTGGCGCAGATAGCCCTGCATCTTCTCTTTGTCATCTATCTTCTGCGACATAAGGTAGTTGAGACCTATAAGCCCGTTGAGGGGTGTGCGTATCTCGTGGCTCATTGTGGACAAAAATCTGCCCTTGGCTTTGGCATCTGCCTTACTTGCGGCGATGCGTATTCTCTGGTTTGCTAAGATGATCACAAGTATTATTATAATAATGAAGGCGATTATCGAGATCGCGACTGCGTACCTGTATCTTTCTATAAAATCGAGGAAAGTATAGTGATACTGGTTTTCCATAACGCCCTGAATGGTAAAGTTGCCTATTTCGTCTTCGCTGAGGAGGTCTATGGATTTATCAAGTATGCTGACAAGTACTGCGCCGTCTTCCATCGAAGGACCTGCCTGACCCTCTTTAAAGGTAACTACCGCAGAAAAGCACATCTCATCTTCAAGACCACGCACGGGTATGACTTTGAGCTGTTCATATTTAGGTTTTGAGAGCCAGTATTCAACGACGAACTGATTTTGTATCATAAGGTCGGCATCGCCCGATTTTACGGCATCAAAGCAGTCGGAAATAGTTTCATAGTCTTTAAGTACGAAATTAGGGAAAGCCTTTTCAAGGACTTTTTTCAGAGTCTGAGAGCCTGTTGATACCGCGACTGTCCAGTCGGCATCGGGGCGGAAATCGAGGTTTTCTTTAGCAACAACGACTTTACGACTGGAAAAATACGGCTTACTTATAAGAATACCGTTGGCATTTTTATTTTCTTCGTTATACTCAACGCTGGTGACGAGGTCGAAGCCGCCGTCTATAAGAATGTCATATGTAACGCTGCCGCCGGGCAAAGGGGCATACTCAAAATTTATGCCGCATATCTTGCTTACCCTATCGAGCACATATCGCGAAATGCCCTGAAACTCGCCGTCTTTATCAGAAAAAGAGACGGGTATCCTATCCTGCACAAAGCCCACTTTTACTGTTTTGTGCGAATCTATATACGCCTGCTCCTGCGCAGTGAAGTCGGGCGTTTGCCCCTGCGCGGATACAGGCACGGTGGGGGCGCAAATCAGCATTACTGCAACAGCAGCAAGGATAGTAAGCACTTTTAATGCCTTGCGCATTTTATCAACTTCCTCTCAGTCATACTTTACAAAACATTATACTACCGTAAAATTCATTTGTCAATGATTTTTTCAAGCATCTGTATCTTCCGCATTTTTATCTTCTTCATCGCCGTGGGGCAGCATACTAAAGAACACCACGCCGAACGGGATAGTCACGGGAAGTGACAGAAGAAGCGACACGGGCTGGGCTTCCTGAATGCCTGAAAGACCGCGCAGATCGGCGAGAATAAGCAAGGCAGGTATAAAAAACAGACCGCTGCGAAGTGATGAAAGTATTGAAGCGCCTAGGCGTTTACCGGTACTTTGGTAGAGCATTTCAACTGCCATACACGGAGGAAGCACCATATTTGCCAGAGCTTGCAGGCGAAGAGCCCTCACGCCGATGCGGATAACTTCGATGTCGTCGCGGAAGATGCCGATAAGGCTGCCCGAAAATACGAAAAGCACAGCACAGCCGACTACTATTATACATTCTGAAACTAAAACCGTAAAACGAAACGCCTTGCGGAGCCTGTCATACTTGGCGGCGCCATAGTTAAAGCCTGAAACAGGCTGGAAGCCCTGACCTATACCGAGGGCTACAGAGAATGCGAAGAACACGATTCTTGTAACGATACTCATAGCTGCGACCGCGGCATCGCCATAGACTTTACACTGAGAATTGAGCATTACGGTGGTTATGCTGTTGAGCCCTTGGCGCAGAAGGCTGGGAAAGCCCGTTGCCATGATATTTGCAATTAGCAGAAAGCTGCCTTTTCTGATATTGGAAAGAGAAAGCTTGGTGTCTGTTCTGCCGGTGAGGAACATTGCGGCGAGAATACCCCAGCTGACGAGCTGGCTGAGAGCGGTAGAAAGCCCTGCGCCTGCTATGCCCATATCCAGCACGAACATGAAAATGGGGTCGCCTATCATATTAAGGACTGCGCCTGTCATCAGCCCGACCATACCGAGCGCTGCCCTGCCCTCGTAACGGAGGATATTATTCAGCGTAAGGCTGGAGGACATGAACGGGGCGGCTATAAGTATGTAAGTTATATAGGTCTTGGCATAGGGGGCTATAGTTTTTGTACTGCCGAGGAGGTAGACTATATCTTCAAGAAAGACAAAGCCTATAACTGTGATAAGCAGACCGCAGGCAAACGAAGATGCGAAGCCCAAAGATGCGTGCACCGAGCCTTTTTCGACATCACGGTTGCCGAGGGCGCGTGAGATTATGCTGCCGCTGCCCTGACCGAACATAAAGCCGAAAGCCTGGATTATCGCCATAAAGCCGAACACGACGCCGACTGCGCCGCTTGCGCTTGTGCCGAGTTTGCCGACAAACGCGGTATCGACGAGGTTATATATATTGGTGACGAGCATTGAGATTATTGTTGGTACTGACAATGTCAGTATGAGCCGTGGGATAGGCGTTTGCGTCATTTTTTCATACTGTGTCATTTAGCTGCCTCATTTCTGCGAATATAATATAAGTATAGCACAATTCAAATTTTTTTGCAACCACGCAAAAAGATGTTCCCCACAAAGGAGAACATCTTTTGTTATTTTGTTTTACAGCTTACTTCTTCTTTCTGGAAGTCGCAACTGCTGCTGCAAGTGAAACAGCCGAAAGCATCAGCGCGCTGAGTTTTATGCCCGTCATCGGGTTGTTGTTGTCACCGTCGCTGCCTGTGCCTGTATCCTTGTCGTTGTTATCGCCGCCGTCGCCTACGCCGCTCGGATTTGCGGTTGTGGTAGTGGTTTTGTTGTTGTCATCGCCGTCGTTATCAACGCCGGTGGTTACTACCGTTACAGGCTGTGTCTCGGTCGGGGTTTCAGTTGGCTGAGTTACAGTAGGCTGGGTAACCGTGGGTGTTGACGTACTTGTAGAAGTTGACGTACTTGTCGGAGTAGATGTACTCGTAGAAGTAGATGTACTTGTTGAAGTAGATGTACTTGTTGAAGTAGATGTACTTGTTGAAGTTGACGTACTTGTTGAAGTTGACGTACTTGTTGAAGTAGATGTACTTGTTGAAGTAGATGTACTTGTTGAAGTAGATGTACTTGTTGAAGTAGATGTGCTTGTTGAAGTAGTTTTCTTCTCAAGCTTATTTACAAGAGCTTTAGCGTCTTTTGCGGAAGCTGCAAGGTCAACCGAATCTTCAACTATTTCAAAACCATCGAGCTTTGTTTCGTTTACCTTATATTTTGCACTTGGGTCATAACTCTTGATATGTACGGTAGCGTTCCATTTAGTAGTGCTGTCCATATTGCTGAGCTCAATGGTATAATCCACGTCTTTGACAAGAGACTTGGTTACACCGCTGATGTCTGTTTTTTGAACAGTGAGATGTTGTATAAATACTTTTTCCGAGGGGAAAGTGGTAGATGCATCGCAATCTTCCCACTCCTTGTTGAAGTAGAGATCTTTTGAAAGTATCGAGAACGGCAGACGGCAGGTACGGAACGTAAACTGAGTTGAACCGCTGAAGCTGTCTGCTATAAGAGCACCGGAAAGATGTCCGCGAGGATCTGTACCCTGATCTTTATATTCATACGCATAGTCTGTAACGTGGGCTTTCGGCGCTAAGATAGAGCCTTGGAAGTTGTTTACAAGGACTACCTTTGTGGCATCTGGAAGATTATAAATTATACTGTCAGTACCGGGCTTATTATTCTTGGGCTTTTCATCATTATTAGCAGGATCTCTTGAAACGTAAATCCCGTTTATCTTTGTGAACTTTTCGCCGTTGTTGTTATTTACATCTGCCATTATAACGGCATTTTCGTTCTTAGTGTCTTTACTGCCTTCACCTTTGATATTTACAACTATGTAAGCATATTTCCATGTACTTGTGGCAACAGGATTAGTAGTTATTATTGTTCTGGGGTTAGGAAGTTCGGGAATATTTACAAATTCAACATTTATAGCTTTTTTGTATGCTTCAAGCTGTTTCTCGGTAAGGTCAAAATAAACACACTCAGCTGTTTTAGCAGTACCTGTATAAGTAAATGTTACAGTGTCGCCGCTTTCGTTAAATTCTACCTTACCATCGGCAGGTATTTTAGCAAGCAAGTCGCTTCTTTCTTCAATAAGAGTAAATGTTCTGCCAAAATCTACAAGTTCATTTTTATTTGCAAGATAAGTCTGAGTGCGGTCAATACGGTTACCCGATTCTACAGGTATCAGAGCCTCACTATAAGAACCACCGTTCTGAAGTACAAGCTTCTTTATTGACTGAGCATTGGGGTCACCATAATAATTATCAGATATCTGATTATTCATAGAGCCGCCTATGACAATATTGGCATAATTGGAATTGTCAAGAAGCTTATCAATAGGAGTTTCCGTATCAGCTTCGCCTTTTCCTATTTCATAACACCAACCGGTATTGTCTACAAGGTTTCCACCTATTGCGGCACGTCCCTCGGTATCACTTTGCTTTACAGTAAAGTCATTTTTAAGAAAAACACTGAACTCAGATGCTACACCGAGAAGATATTTATCTTCAAGATTTTTTACAGTTTCAGCGAAAGTTTTGCCCTTATCAGGCGACTTTTCACCTACAAGCAATATGGTTTTTTCCGTAGTTGTTTTGCCGTCAATAGTTTTAAGAGTTTCACTCTGTTCATCGGCAGATGTCGATGACGGGAGCAAAACTGCTGTTGCCAAAAGAAGCGCAGATACGCCGCTGAGCAGACGTGTGCTTAATTTTTTCTTCATTTTTTCAGTCCCTTTCATTATTGCTTGTGTCGGTCAAAAGATCCGATACACTAAGATAAAACAAAACAAATAAGCGATCTTTTTCGCACGCATAGGCGCACTTTTCTCTTTTGGTTATATATATTTAAATAATTATATCACAATTTTGACCACATTACAACAGTAAATGTCATAATTTTTTATATAATATTTTGTAGAGATTGCACAAAAATCGGCTAAAATCATCGCGACAGGGTGAAAAAACGGTCTTCAGCGGCACTAAGTACATAAAATTATTACACCAAAGGGCGTATTGCAATTGAGGAAAAAATATGTTATAATCAATACATTACACCGAGAGGAAAGATAAAATGATATTCAACAATGTTTTAGAGGCGGTCGGTCACACGCCGATGATACGCCTGAATAAAATGGTTCGCCCGGGCAGCGCGGAAGTTCTGGTGAAGTTTGAGGGGCTGAACGTTGGCGGCTCGATAAAGACGCGCACGGCGCTTAACATGATACTGAAAGCCGAGCAGGAGGGCAAGATCACAAAAGACACGATAATTGTTGAGCCGACGAGCGGCAATCAGGGCATTGGGCTTGCGCTGGTGGGCGCGGTGAGGGGCTATAAGACGATAATTATAATGCCTGACTCGGTAAGCGAGGAGCGCCGCAAGCTGGTGCGCCACTACGGGGCTGAGGTAAAACTGGTGCATGATGACGGCGACATCGGCAAATGCATAAGGGGCTGCGTTGAGCTGGCTATGAAAATGGCGCAGGAGGACAGCCGCATATTTGTGCCGCAGCAGTTCAACAACATAAACAACATATACGCGCACAAATACCACACGGCTTTGGAGATACTGGAGCAGACGGCAGGAAAGATAGACGGTTTTTGCTCAGGGATAGGCACAGGCGGCACGATAACCGGCATTGGCGAGACTTTGCGCTCGCAGTACCCTGATCTGATGATATGGGCAGTAGAGCCCGAAAATGCGGCGATCTTAGCAGGCGGAAACATTGGCACGCACCTGCAAATGGGCATTGGCGACGGGATAATTCCCGACATTCTTAACAGGGAGATATACGACGATATTTACATAGTATCTGACGAGGAAGCGATACAGACGGCGCGCGACCTGGCGCGGAAAGAGGGCATAATGTGCGGCATATCCAGCGGCACGAACGTTGCGGCGGCGCTTAAAATGGCTGAAAAACTTGGTGCAGGCAAAACGGTTGTGACTATCCTGCCCGACACCGCGGAGAGGTACTTCTCCACGCCGCTGTTTGATGAGTAGGAGAATGGTTTACTTATATTCAGATGTTAGAAGCGGTTTTGCCTATTAGAGGCAAGAGGTTAAGAAGCAAGAGGCAAGAAGAATATTTTGAAAAGTTTGCGAAAAACTGCAAAAGAAATTTCTTGTTTCTTGCTTCTTGTTTTCTTGCTTCTAATGGCTGAGGCAAGAGGTTAAGAAGCAAGAGGCAAGAAGAATATTTTGAAAAGTTTGCGAAAAACTGCAAAAGAAATTTCTTG
>CANQKD010000002.1 GCA_947624375.1 uncultured Clostridia bacterium
CTTTTGCTTCTTATAATCGTATTTATCGGTAGTGGGTGGTCGGAGGGTAAAAGTTTGGGCTGGTTTGATTTTTTTGCAACAAAAAAGGCGGATTTTTTACGTCCGCCGTGGTGTTTTATGCTATATTTTTACTTTAGTAAGTTAAAAATATTATCAAAATTAAAAAATCTTAAAATTTGAATAAATTTATCATGAAAAGTTTGTGAATTATGAACAAGCTATTTTGCTTGACTTTTAGAGCCGTTTACGTTATAATTATACTAATAAAATATAGAACGTTTTATTTTAATCTTTTAACTTTATTTTTGGAAAGGATGGTTTTATGAATAAACGTATTCTTGCGGCGTTTACGGCTATTGCTGTGGCTGCTTCTACGCTGACAATTTTGTCGTTTGCAGACAGTAGACCTACCAAAATCGACAGCGTACCTGTTAAGAGCGGCACTTTTGAAGAAGATAACAATCTTTTCACAGGTCGTGCGCTTGGCGTTGCTAACGATTTTCACCTGTATGCGTTTGACACCATTGATCTTCAGGCGCACTGTAACGGTAACTTTGCAGCACCTAATGTAATTGCTCCGCAGGCAAGCGGTACAAAAAGCGGTTCAGCGGGTGAGAAAATTGAAGTTGGAGTTGGCACTAGTCCCGATATTCTGACAGAGGTAAGCTTTGCTACCAACTCATTGGAACTTGGTTCTGACTGCAAAGTTGATTATCTGTTTTTCCCTGAGTCTGTAAAGCTGTTTGATCCTGACAATCATTCGATAACAGGCAGTGAAAAAGTAAAAGTAGCGAATGACGGAACAGTATCAGGTACAGATCCGAGAATTTCGGTTGGCGAAGGTGGCTCGCCGCACAAATTTGAAGCTAAGATCGGATACGTATATTCTGATTATATGGACTTTAAAGGTACATATCTTGATTTTTACAAGAATATGTCTAAGGAGCTTTCAGAAGTTGTAGAAGATAATGCTGATGCAAATGTAAAAATAATAAATCCGACGGTTACAGACCATGGCTTCGCCGGTTCTATTTCTTTGCAAGATGGTATAAATGTTTTGAACATAACAGCTGATGAACTGAACAACTTCGAGCATGGATTTACCATTGATAATGTACAGGGCGAGAATCGTGAAATTGGTACAGGCGATGAAAAAATCACAAGAGTAAGGTATACCGGAAATCAGACTTTGATAATAAACCTTGACGTTGGCAGCAATGCTGATGTAACTTTGAAGCCAGAACTTCATGTAAAGCGCTATGACGGTACAACATATCTGAGCGAAGTAAACAACGAAGAAGCAAACGTTTATGACGGAACTATAATTCTTTGGAACGTTTACAACAGCAAAGCAACCGATAATAGTAGTATGTATACCGGAAAACTCACTATAGAGAAATCCGAATACGGCAGCATTTTAGCCCCCTGCGCATACATATACGCCGGCGGCGGTATAAACGGTAATGTTATAGCTAACAAAATTGAAACTCACGCAGAATCTCACAGATGTGACTTTTTGGGTAAGCTTCCTATAAACGGCGCTGCAACAACAACCACTACAACAACTACTACCACCACTACCACGACAACAACAGTTACAGAGCCGACTCCGACTGAGACTACAACTTCGGCAACAACTGTTACAAAGCCGACTCCGACCGAGACTACAACTTCGACAACAACAGTTACAGAGCCGACCCCGACTGAGACTACAACTTCGGCAACAACTGTTACAAAGCCGACTCCGACCGAGACTACAACTTCGGCAACAACTGTTACAAAGCCGACTCCGACCGAGACGACAACTTCGGCAACAACAGTTACAGAGCCGACTCCGACTGAGACGACAACTTCGGCAACAACTGTTACAAAGCCGACACCGACTGAGACGACAACTTCGGCAACAACAGTTACAGAGCCGACACCGACTGAGACGACAACTTCGGCAACAACAGTTACTGAGCCGACTCCGACTGAGACGACAACTTCAGAAGAGCCCACTTCGGAAGTTACTACTACACCCGAAGAGCCTGCTCCTGTAGTAACGACCACTGAAGATGTTGCTCCCGATGATGATGACAACACCACAACAACTACCACTGCACCGGTTACTGATCCTGCAGTAACTACAACTCCCGATGACGGTGTGGCAGATGATGGCGACGACAACGGAAAGACTACCACGACACCTACTGAGACGACACCTGTTGAGACAACAACTACCACTTCTCACGATGAGGGTGTTGCAGACGGCGGCGACGGCAACGACAAGGATACCGGAACGGGCAGTGACGGTGACAATAACAACAGACCTGATGACAAAGCCCCGACAAACAGCCCTGTTACGGGAGATTCCGCTCCAGCTGCACTTGCGGTAGCTTTGATAGGCTCTGCGATAGTTATCACGGCGATCAAGAAGAATAAAGACAAATAATCGCACAAATATTAAAGACCGCGGATTTTGATCTGCGGTCTTATTTTTTATTAAAATTGCGTTATGCGGTAGAATGCCTCGGTGGGGTCGCCGTTTTTATCAAACAGCAGTGCGGTGCAGTCACGCTTGAAATGGAAGTTATTGAGCCAGCTCTGGTCATCGCGCACGCCCCACAAGGTCGCGCTCTCTATTATCTCGCTGTACTGACGCATTATGGCGAAAAGCTGCTGATACAGCGCTGCCTGCTTTTCTATCATCTCGGCGGACATCTGTGAAAGCGGCGTGGGGTCGTTCATCTCGGGCAGACCGACATCGATCTCGGTAACTTGTATAGGCAGCCCGAGCTTTGAAAAGTCTTCAAACGCTTGTTTCAGCGCATCGGCGGTGCAGGTGTTTATATTGATATGGCACTGCATTCCTATAACGTCTATGAGCCCCTCGGCTTTGAGAAAATTTAAAAGCTTTATCATGTTTTTGCGCTTGGGGGCTTCGTACTCATTGAAATCGTTATAGACGAGCTTTTTGTCGGGCAGCAGGCGGCGCGCCATTTTATATACGGTCATGAAATAGTCGTCGCCGAGCTTTCTGTGCCACACGGTATCTCTCAGCCAGCCGTTCCAATCGTCTGAAATAGCTTCGTTGAGGACGTCCCAGCTGGAAATTTTGCTGTACCTCTCCCCTGCTGTTGTCATTTGCTCCTGCAAGAGCTCTAAAAGCCTTTCTTTGCTCAGGCTCTCGAAAAGGTCGGGGAAAATACTCTGATGCCACACGAAATTGTGACCGCGGACTTCGATGCCGTTTTCAGTCGCGAAGTTGTAGATCTTATCTGCATTTGCAAAATCAAAGGTAAGGTCACGCCTGCGCAGACCTGCAAACTTCATTTCGTACTCACAGGTAACGGAGTTGAAGTGCTTCAGGATAAGCTCTTTATCGTTATCAAGGCAGCGATTGTTTACCGCCGCGCCTATCTTGAAATAGTTTTTATAGACATCTTTAAGAGAAACAGTTGACATTGTGTATCCCCTTTCGGCATCTGCAATATTATGTAAATTGTATACCATTTAATTTGAGATGTCAAGCATTTAACAAAAAGTTTACAAACAAAAAAGACCGCCATTTAAGACGGTCTTTATGTATGCAGTAATTACTCCGCTTTCATTTCTTCTTTTACGGCGTTGAACTCGTCGATTATCTCCTGCTCGGGTGCGGCGGTAGCGAGTGAAACTACTATCGTTACGACAAGCGCGATTATGAACGCCGGGAGCAGCTCATATATTGTGAACACGCCGCCGAGCTTGCTTATTACGAATTTCCATACGAACACCATTACGCCGCCGGAGACAAGACCGCAGATCGCGCCCCATTTGTTGGTTCTCTTCCAGAACAGCGAACAGAGCATCAGAGGACCGAACGTTGCGCCGAAGCCTGCCCAGGCGAATGATACTATTCTGAACACAGAGCTGTCGGGATCCCACGCGAAGATGACACCGAGGATCGCTATTGCGATAAGTACCATACGAGCGGTTATCATGGACATTTTTTCGGATATCTTTACTTTGAAAACGCCCTTGATTATGTTTTCCGACATACTGGAAGAAGCGGCGAGAAGCTGTGAATCGGCAGTTGACATGGTACACGCAAGAATGCCTGCGAATATCAGACCTGCGGCAAGTGCGAATATTACGCCTTTATCGCTGAGGACTGTTGCTATTTTCATTATGACGGTCTCGGAATCGGCGCTGGTGGTGAGTTTTTCGATAGTGCCGTTTGTCGAGAGCGTACTACCGATAAAGCCTATAAATATGGCGACTGACATAGCGATAACTACCCAAACGGAAGCGATACGCCTTGACAGCTTGACATTCTTTTTATCTTTGATAGCCATAAATCTCAGCAGGATATGCGGCATACCAAAGTAGCCGAGACCCCACGCCAGCGTTGAGGCTATCTGCAAGAACGAATAGCTGTTTGAGCCGCCTGTTTCGGGGTCATATATGCTGGTGAGCGAGAAGTAGCCGCCGACCGACTTTGCGTTATCTACAACATTTGAAAGACCGCCTGCGGTATTTACGCCGTAAACAACAATGATTATAAGAGCTAACGTCATAACGATGCTCTGGATAAGGTCGGTGAAGCTGGCAGCCGAGAAGCCGCCGAGCATGGTATACGAAATTATAACTATTGCGGAGATTATCATGGCGACATGGTAATTTGCGCCGAACAGCGTCTGGAACAGCTTGCCGCACGCAGAGAAGCCCGATGCGGTATACGGCACGAAGAACACTATGATTATGACCGCTGATATACCCATTATTATGCCGCTTTTATCGTGGAAGCGATCGGCAAAAAAGTCGGGTATGGTTATTGAGTTGGTCTTTTGCGAATAGACCCTCAGCCTTTTGGCGACTATGAGCCAGTTGAGGTATGTACCGACTGCGAGACCTATGATAGTCCAGCCTGCCTCGGCAAGACCGGTAAAATACGCAAGTCCGGGCAGACCCATAAGCAGATAGCTGCTCATATCCGAGGCTTCGGCACTCATTGCCGATACCAGCGGACCCAGTTTTCTTCCTCCGAGATAGTAGTCGCCGACGTCCTTATTTCTTCTTGAATAAAAAACGCCTATCATTACCATTCCCGAAAGGTAGAGAATAATTGTTATAAGGATACAAATTTCACTTGTTCCCATTTTCACGCGGCGAAATTCTGCCGCTTCCCCCTCTCATACTTATATACTTACAAAAAGCACTGAAACAGCACATGGATATATTATAGCATATTTTTTACCGCATGGCAAGACTTTTTTTCGTTACCACGCTAAAAAAGTAAAAATAACGCGTTGTATGAACTTATTTTAATGCTTACAATTTGTATATAAATGCGCCATTAAATATAAGTAAAATTCGGGAATTCATTTCTCTCAGTTTACACAGCTATCGGCGCAGCCCAAAATCACATCATTATGTGATTTTGGGCGTGAGGGTACCGGAGCCGATGCAGGAAGGGGTGCACGGGGGAACAAGTTCGGGGTTCCCCCGTGAAGTGCCGACTTTGTCGGCACGAAAAAAGAGAGCGGATAGTAAATTATCCGCTCTCTATATATCCGTTTGTTAAGCTAAAGTAACCGGTGGACTCACTCCTTAAACTTTAAATAATATTTAAACCGAAATGCGTTGCCGCTTTAAATGTGATCATGACAATGCACCCTTTCATAATTTGTTTAAGAATCTATGCGTCACCGCTGCGACGCTTTCAACGTCAAGTCATCGGACTCACCTTTTCAAATAAATTTCTTTCGGGTAAAAAGCCTGACTGTTAGGCGGACTCACTCCCCTGTATAAATTTTGATTTGAACGTTTCTCGCGAAACAAATACTTATCTCATTGGACTCACCTTTATATAAATTTTTAAGATGCCTTTTGGGAAAGCTGCTTAGTACATCGGACTCACTCCTCGCTGTTTATTCCTTAATATAAATGTACGCCTTTCTCAAAATCATATTGCCCACTCTTCTTTCCGGGATAAGTTTAGGATCTATCGTATTCAATTGTAATTTTTCGATACCTTAAAGTTTCATAGACTTACTGCTTGATCTGCCGTTTGCGTGCCGCTCATCGTCTTTGATAACTTCATCGTTTGAACCGTTGCCGCCAAACGCGCATTTAACTGACGTTCCTCTTATCTTACGATGCTGAAGCCCGCGTGGTATCGAGCTGTCTTTTCACTGTCCATCGGACTCCCCACCTTTCTTTCATGATTTAAGCTATGCTATGTATCAAACGCGCCGTGGTAAATATGCTGTATGTTATGGAGGTCTGATATTCCTCATCGCCGCTTATAAATGGTACTCGGTACTCAAGCTCTTTGGCTCTTTCCTTTTCCCTGATTATATAATAACATACTTTTTGTGAGTTGTCAATAGTTTTTTTCAACTTTTTTCAAAAATTTTTATTTAATATTTCTTTTACAATTACTGTCTTGACTTTCGTATTCAAATGTATTATAATAGTATTGTTGAGCTGCTTTACACAGCTTATTTGTTTTTAAGGAGGAATTATCATGGCTGACAATATGATAGATAACGAGAACGAATACACGCCCGATCTTTACACGCTGGTTGACGAAGACGGTCAGGAGATGACCTTTGAGATGCTCGATTCTATGGAGTACAACGGCGAAACATACTACGCGCTGACACCATACCCGGAGGATCTGAATCATGACGGAGAGGTTGTTATTCTGAAAGCGGTCATTGAAAACGATGAGGAGCTTATGGTCTCGATAGAAGACGATGAGGAATACGAAAAGATAGGCGCTGAGTTTCTTCGCCGCATAAACGAGATATTTGATTTTGATGACGAGGAAGAAGAATAAAATATATTGCTGAAAATTACCTATTGCATTTTTTACTGAAATGTGCTAGAATAATATCAAGATGATATTCTGCCTTGTGCGAGTGGTCAGAACAATATAATCCAACACTATTTAAAAGGAAGTCCGGCTCTTTGTGCGGATTGCAGACTTTCCCGTCGTCGCCGCTATATGCCGCGACAGCAACGGACGAAGGGAGCGCGAAACACGAAGGAGGGCGTATCCACCCTGCAACAGCGGGTTTTATATGCTGATGCATCGGCAAGGCGGAGAAGAATATTTTGCTGCTTCTTAAAAAGGGGCAGCTTTTTTGTGCGCAAAAATACCCGAAGAAAGATCTTCGGGTATTACTGTGTTCACACCTCGGTGATTATCGGCAGTATCATGGGGCTGCGCTTGGTTTTCTGATAGATAAACTCAGAGAGCGCATCTTTCATTTTGTTTTTCAGTGTGCCCCACTCACGCATATTGCGCGAAAGGCAGCTTTGCAGGGTATCATACAGAACCTTCTGCGCTTCGTCGATAAGCTCCTCGCTCTCGCGCACATACACAAAGCCTCTTGAAACGATATCGGGTCCTGCAAGCAATTCGCCTGTAGCGCTGTCTATCGTGGCAACGGCTATTATAAGACCGTCTTCCGAGAGGTGCTTTCTGTCGCGCAGGACTATTGCGCCCACATCTCCAACGCCCAGACCGTCTACCAGCACTCTGCCTGACGGAACATTGCCTGTTATTTTCATTTCAACGCCGTCGGATTCTATGACATTGCCTATATCTGCGATAATGATATTCTTTTCGGGTATCCCCAGTGAAAGGGCAAGATTTTTATGCTTTTGCAGATGCTTATACTCGCCGTGCACGGGAATAAAATACTTAGGCTTTACAAGCGAAAGCATAAGTTTAAGTTCCTCTTGGCAGGCGTGACCGGAAACGTGCACTTCATACATAGCTTCATACACGACATCAGCGCCGCTTTTCATAAGCTCGTTTACCACCTTGGTTACGAATTTTTCGTTGCCCGGGATAGGCGTTGCGGAGATTATTATGAAATCCTGCGGAGTAACGACCACCTGCTTATGCATACCGTTTGAGATACGTGTCAGCGCGCTCATCGGTTCGCCCTGGCTGCCCGTGGTGACTATTACAAGCTTTTCGGGCGGATAGCGGTGGATAAGCTCTATATCCACCATGATATCATCGGGAACTTTAAGATAGCCCAGCTCTATTCCCTTGCCTATTACGTTTACCATGCTTCTGCCCGAAACAGCGACTTTTCTGCCTGTTTTTACGGCGTTGTCGATTATCTGCTGTATGCGGTGTATATTAGATGCGAACGTTGCGATGATTATCCGCTTGCCCTCTGCCTGACTGAAAAGCTTTGAAAAGCTCTCGCCTACTTTGCGTTCTGTCATGGTATAACCTGGGCGCTCGGCGTTTGTAGAGTCAGCCATAAGAGCAAGCACGCCTTTATTGCCCAGCTCTGCAAATCTCGCGAGGTCTATAATGCCGCCCTCAATGGGGGTATAGTCTACCTTGAAATCGCCCGTATGGACGATAACGCCGGCAGGGGTATGGATAGCCATACCGCAGGCATCGGGGATAGAGTGGTTCACCCTGATAAACTCGACCGCCATGCAGCCGAGTTTGACCGTCTGCCGCGGTGTTACAACGTTGAGTTTTGCACTGCTGAGTATGCCGTGCTCTTTGAGTTTGCCCTCTATTAGACCTATGGTAAGCCTTGTGGCATAGACGGGAACGTTCATTTTCTTCAGAAAATACGGTATGCCGCCTATATGGTCTTCATGCCCGTGGGTGATGACCATGCCCCTGACTTTGTCGATATTCTTTTCTACATAAGTGAAGTCGGGTATAACGCTGTCAACGCCCGGCAGCTCGGCATCCGGGAACGCCATGCCGCAGTCTACAATAACGATATCGTTGGCGCACTCGATACAAGTAAAGTTCTTGCCTATCTCGTTAAGGCCGCCCAGCGGTATGATCTTAACGGGTGTCTTTCTTTTTTCATTCTTTACTGTGTGCTCTGTTTTTTCCGGTAGTTTAGGCTTTTTGGGCTGGTGGGCATTTTTTTCTGCGGAAGTATTGCGGCTGTTCTTTTTGCCGTGAGCCTTTTCGCTGCCCTTGCCTTTTGAAGCTTTTGTGTTCTTTGCCGCTTTAGTGTTTGCTCTCAGCGGAGGAAAGTCTATTGTTATAACGTTCGTAAGACCTTCCGTGATTTGCTTTTTTGCTTTTTCTTCTGTTCTTTTGTTTTTGATCTTCATTAACTTGCTTTGCTGCAAGAAAAGCCTGCGCAGATGTATTTACACACACCAAAAGCAGGCTATCTCCCTTGCAGGGAAATAACTCCTTTCTAAAATATTTATTTTCACGTTACAAAATTTAATACGGCTGTTCAATAACATGATAAAATTCTGGGTGTGAACAGTCAACTTAAAAAGTGTTCCGAACAAGAATATCAATATTATTATACTGCAGCCGCACCGATTTGTCAAGCATTTATATAAGTATACCCTTGCAAGGGCGCGAAAGCTATCGTTTTACGCCGCTGATACATATTTTAAAGAAGATAAAAATTTACTATAAAAATTTTTCAAAAACTATTGACAAGCACAATATGTTGTGGTATACTAATAATACAGATACAAGTTGTATTCTTTACATCTTAATTTGACAAAAGAAAGGGACGATCAAAATGATAAAGGTAAATGTTACAGGCGGCGAACTTTCTAAGAAAGAGATCGATGCATACGTTGCAAGAGCGCAGGAAAAGTACCCCAACGGCGAAGTAAACGAAATGAACATTAAGCTGGACGGCGATTACGTTGATATCAGCTATCGTTACTGTCCTCCGTCGTTTGACCGTATCAGAAGGATCACCGGTTATCTCGTAGGAACGCTTGACCGCTTCAACGATGCGAAATACGCTGAAGTTCAGGACAGAGTCAAGCATTCGCTTGCATAAACATTTTTAAAATCAACACCGCCGAAATTTTACTTTCAGCGGTGCTTTTTTTATTCAAATATGCTGCAGATTTTTGAGGTGGCTTTTATGCCGTTCTCGCCGTTTATAAGGTTTTCGCCCCAGTCAGAAGAAAGCACAGAGCCGTCCCACTCTTTGGCGATGTCGAGATACTCAACTCCACCGCCGTTTCCTTTCCAACTCCAGCCGAGGTAGCCGATGTTGTTTTCGGTGCAGTATTTCATTATGAACGCTTCGTCAACGTCGCCGTCAGAATGGTTATAGCCGAACTCGCCGACGCACACGCACAAATTCTGGGAAGTGGCATAGGTGAGGTTTTCTTCTATCTGCTTTGCACTGCCGCCAGCGCTGCCGTACATATGAACGGAGAACATTGTATTTTTTAGCGGGTCGCTGTTGAATACTTCCATGCCCTTTTCTTTTATACACTTAGGGTACTGACCCCAGCCTGCGGAGTCGACCATGATAAGGTTCTTTATACCTGCTTCACGCAGTTTTGGTATGGCGGCGGTATAGCCTTTTGCCCAGGTGCCTGACTTCCAGCTGCCTATCCACTCGTTGGCGATATTGAGTATAACGCAGTCTTCGTTGCCTATAAGGGCATCTTTCATTTCAAGCCAGTAGTCAACAACGGCGTTGAAAGAATCGAGATCGTCCATACCGGTGGCATCGTGGACTTCCAAAATAGCCACCATTTTGAGCTCTTTGCATTTTTCAATGAGCTTCTGGATATTTTCAAGGCTGTCTTTCTCCCACTGACCGCCGTTTGCCAGCACAAGGCGAACGCTGTTTGCGCCCGTTGCCGCAATTGCTTCAAGAGCTATGTCGTCCATATCCTTGAACCAAGTATGGGCGTGGTTTATGCCGCGAAAGACAAACTCGTTGCCGTTGGCATCTAGCAGCTTTGTGCCGTCGACCTGAAAACCTGCTTTGCTATCAGGCGTTTCGGTAGTGCTCTCTGTCGGCGTGCTTTCGGTGACGGAGCTTGAAGGCTGCGTCTGCGCGGCTTGTGATGATGAACTGCTGCTTTCTCCACAAGAAGCGAAAGAGAACATCATCGCGGCGGCGGCAAGCAAAGAAAGAACGCTGTATTTCAGATGTTTCATAAATTATCCCTCCAAAAATTTGATTTATTACAACCATTATAATACACCATTAAATATATTGCAAGGGCTGTAAACGTTTGCGAAAAAATTTTTCTGAAAAAATTAAGGAAAATATATTTGGTATGCGTATAATAAGTGAACAGGCTCAAGGGGTCTGACAGAAAGGAGTTGGCAGCATGGGCAACGGTGAAAGTAGCTACCGCCGTTACCTTGACGGAGAAAAAGAGGCTTTCAGCGATATAGTAAAGCTCTACAGAGCAGGGCTGACGTTCTTTATAGAGGGCTTTGTTCACGACCCATATGCGGCGGAGGACATTGCGATAGACGTTTTTATGCAGCTTATCATACACAAGAGGCGGTACAACTTCAAAACGCCGCTGAAAACGTATTTATACATGATAGCGCGCAGCCGCAGCATTGACTGGCTTAGGCACAAAAAACGCCTGCGCGAGGAGGAACTCTCGGAAATTGAGGGCGGCGGCTTTGAGGACGACATACTTGCAGACGAGCAAAAACGCGCCGTACACCGCGCGATAGCCTGTCTTTCGGAGGAAATGCGCACTGCGGTGCATCTGGTATATTTTGAGGGCATGAGCTATGACGAGGCGGCGCAGGTAATGAAGAAAAATCGAAAGCAGGTAGATAATCTGCTATATCGCGCAAAGAAAGAACTTCGAGGTATTTTAGGAAGCGAGGCACTTTTATGAATAATATGAGAACTGACGAGCAGTTTACCCAAGAGGTATTGCAGCGCGGCGAGAGGTACATTCGCAGGCGAAAAAAGGCTGCTTTAGCGGCGGCGACAGGTTTTGCGCTGGTGTGCGTATTCTCGGCGGCGTTTATGGCAAACAGCGGACATTTGGGTGGTTTGCAAAGGGCAGGTGACAATGCCGGCGAGGCTGCAAATAACGGTGCGGCTTTTAATGACGGTGCAGCTGCAAATGAGGCACTTGATGAAGATGAAGCTATTGTAACAGAGATAGCAACAGAGATAATGACTTCAAAACTGCCTGCTGAAATGTCGGTAGATGATGAAGCGCAGCACACCGCGAGGGTATCAAAAACGGGCGGCGAGGTGGCTAAGGCTGCCCTTGTGACGAACGAGGAAAAGATAGCGGCTTTGCAAAAAGTGGTGGCGGATATTACAAGCTGCACCGAAAACAACGGCACAGGTGAACAGAATATTCCGAACGTTCAACCGCCCTCTGACAATGTGAGCGAGAGTTACGAGATAGAACTTGACGGGCATTACTACACGCTTGAAAACGGCGTTTTTACCGACAACACAAGCGGCATCTCATACACGCTTACGGGCGAAAAGGCTAGAGAGCTTGTGCAGTTTCTTGAAGAATATTTTGACTAGGAAAAGAGGTAAACGAAATGAAATATCGTACAAAAAGAATTATAGGCGCGGCTCTTGCATGCGCTATGGCATTGAATATGACCGCGTGCGGAGATGTTGAGGTAATGAGTGAACCCTCATCGGACGTTACAGTAACAAAGCCTGTGATAGCGACATCACCTGCAACATCAGAGGGCAAGCAGGAGATAAACTTAGGCGGTGCGCAGGAGATAAAAGCTGAATCGCCTGCAACAGGCGATGCTGTGCCGAAAGATGCTGATGATGCGTTTTTATACTCGCAGTACGCGTTTGCGGCAGGTATGCTGAAAAACTGCATGGACGGTCAAAAAAGCACGCTGGTCTCCCCTACCTCGGCTATGCTGGCGCTGACCATGACAGCCAACGGCGCGGACGGTGATACGCTGGAAGAAATGCTTGCGGTTCTCGGCAAGGGCGCAGGCGAGGTCTGGAACTTGCCTAGCAATGCAGATGAAAGCATGATACCTACGGGTGTTGAAAGTATAGACGATCTTAACAAATATTTGCTGGGGTATGTAAATGGTCTTAAAAACAGCGAAAAGTCTACGCTTTCTATTGCAAATTCTATATGGTACAGAGATAAGGAAGGTTTTTCTGTAAAAGACGAATTTATACAGAAAAATGCAGATTACTTTGGTGCGAAGCTTTACAAAGCGCCGTTTGACGAAAGCACCGTAAAAGACATAAACAACTGGGTGAGCGACAGCACCGACGGTATGATAGACAGGCTGATAGACAAAATTTCCGACGAAAACATGATGTTTTTGATAAACGCCGTATGCTTTGATGCTAAGTGGGCGCAGCCTTACTCAGACTGCGATATGCAGACTTTGCCGTTCACAGATATTGAGGGCAACAAAAAAGACGCGGAGTTTATGGACTCGGAGGAAGATATATATCTTGACGACGGTTTTGCGAAGGGCTTTATAAAGTATTACGCAGGCGGAAATTACGCGTTTGCCGCGCTTTTGCCCAACGAGGACGTTGGTATTGAAAATTATGTTTCTATGCTGAATGGGCAAAGCCTTAAAGCCGCTCTTACGCCTGTAGACAGAGATGTGACCGTATACGCGAAGCTGCCGAAATTCAAGTTTGACTATGAGACTTCGCTTGTTGAAACGATGCAGGCTATGGGAATGAGCTCGGCATTTACCGACGGCGCGGATTTCAGTCTGATGTCTGACACGGGGCTGAAAATATCCGATATAATACACAAAACGCACATCGAGGTTGACGAAAACGGCACAAAAGCCGCGGCGGTAACGGGGGTAATAATGGACGAAGGCGCAGTAATGCCGGGAGAGACGGTAAACATAACGCTTGACAGACCGTTCGTATTTGCGATAATAGACACCGAAAACCGCCTGCCTATTTTCTTGGGAACAGTTACGGAGATAACACAGCAGTGATCTGCCTGCCATAAAACAAAAGAGCCTTGGCACAAAGCCTTGGCTCTTTTTGTATATAGCGTAAATTACTTCTGAATATCGCCGTCGTCGAACGGATCGCCGCACTGAGGGCAGAACTTGGGCGGATTCTTGGGATCGGCAGGTTCCCAGCCGCACTTATCGCACTTATAGAGGGGTGCGCCTGCCGGCTTGGGTTTGCCGCATTCCATACAGAATTTGCCCTTGTTTACCGCGCCGCACTCGCACGTCCAGCCGTCGGCTGCCGCAGGAGCAGGCTTGGGTTTGCCGCAGTTCATGCAGAACTTGCTTGTGTTTTCCGCGCCGCACTCGCACTTCCATGTATCAGCGCCGCCTGCAACCGCGCCGCTTGTAACAACGGGCTGAGCGCCGCCTGCGCCCATGTTCTGGGTATTCATCTGCTGGGCGCTGTTGAACTGCTGACCTTGCATCATCTGCGGATTTTGCATCATTTGCTGACCTTGCATCATTTGCTGGTTTTGCATCATCTGCTGGTTATACATTGTCGGATCCATAGGCTGACCCATCATTCCGCCGCCAGCCATGCCCATGCCCATAAAGCCTGTCATAGCGCCTGCTGAGTTGCCTGCCGCTGTTTCACGGGCGGTATTTATGCTCATTCTGTCCATAGCGTAGAGCATTGTGGGATCGCTGCCTGCCGCTCTCGCATCCTGGAACTTAGCGATTCTCTCCTTGCTCTCGTCGTCAACGTTGAGGACGATATCGAGAGAAGCCATCTGAATGCCGCGCTCTTCCAGCCATCTTTCCTTGAGGGCGTTGTTCATAGCGTCGCAGATATCCATATTATAAGAACCGAGCATATCATATGGGCACCTATACTTCTGCGCAACCTCGGTAAGGGCTGTCTGGAACTTAGGCGCAAGCTCTTTCTTCAATGTAGCAAGGAACGCCTGACCGTCGCCCGAATTTCTCTGGAAATCTACCTTGGGGTCTTTAAGAACATTTTCATAGAACGCAACGGGGTTTACTATTTTCAGGTCATACTTGCCGTGCGCCTGTGCTTTAAGGGTCATGTTGAACTCACCGTCGCGGAAGCCTATATCGCCTGCGCCGAACGGGTTGTTGGTTATCTCCTTGCAGTTTATGTAGATTATGTGCATTGTGTTGAGCGACTGACCGCCGGCTGTGAACCTCGTTCCGATAGCCTTGATAGACGGCCACAGATCTTTAAGTCCTCCGCCGAGAAGTGACGGCTCAACAGTGGTATCATACCTATACTGACCTGCGAGGTCGTTGGTATCTGCATAAACAAAGTCATGCACCTTGCCGTTCTCTACAAGCACTGCCGCCTGTCCGATAGCGACATCGAACACCGAGCCGTTGGATATTACACCGTCGCTGCGGTTGTTGGTCGTACCGTCCCTCTTTACAAGGGTAGCAGCCTTTGCGAGATAGTCGTTGGTCATACCGTCGCAGCGGAAATACTCTCTTACAGTATCAGAGAGCTTTCCCGAAACGGAATTGACCACCATTTTAATAAGTCCCATTCAAATTTCCTCCTATATTAAAATATTTATTATAACCGTTTTTGTTTCAGATCAGACGTCTGATATCGGTTATTTTCCATGCTTTTTCCGTTGCGCTGTCGGTAACTATGGCATCGCAGAACGGACATTTATCTACAAGCTGATCTTCTATTACACCGCCGCAGCGAGGGCATTTCTTTGCGCCCTCAACGCAGGTATAAATGAATGCAAAAGACATAGGCTTATATCTGTCGGGCTTGAAAGAAACCGTTGTTTTTATTGAGATATTCGGCTGCGTGGGGCTTGGGTTATAGCGGATTATTTTAAGTGAAGTAACTTCGCTTTCATACCACATCACGCGCGGACCTATCATCAGGCGGCGTATCTTCATAACAGCAGGCTGTGTGCACAGCTTTGCAAATATATCAAGTTTTGTGGGGTGTTCTTTCATGGCATCTGCAAGCATTTCGGTAACCGTTTTGGCAACGCCCTTAGCATACTCGGCATCAAACTCGTTATAGTCGCCTATTATCTGCCTTATCACCTTTTCTTCAAGCGGGTCGCCGCCGTCTAAAGCGCTGCCGTCTGCCTTGGCTTTGAGTATTTCATTCTGCACGGCGTTATCCTTAAAACGAAGCATCGCCTGCTCAAGCATTTCAGCTTCACTTTTCAATTATCTCACCCCGTATACTTTATTCTGTTTTCTGTACGCGTTATTTCCGTAAACACCCACGAACGCTCCATGAGCATATTCGGCAGTTTTTCGCCGCAGAACTCGCACCGCTCAGCCTCATACTCGCTTACCGGCGCGCCGCAGTGTGGGCATTTAAGTGTTTTTCTGTTGGTATTTTCTCTGTAAACATAGCTGTATTTAAAGCTGTATGTACAGTTATAGGGCGTTACCATTTTGCCGTTATTCATATTCATCTCTGCAAAGGCAAGACCGAACAGAGAAACTTCCTGCGCCTGAACTATATATCTTGTAAAGGCAACTTTTGTTACATTTACATCGGAGTAGCTGACCTTAGCTTTCATAGCCTCGAACTGTGCGGTAGTGATAACAGACTTTGCACAGAAATCTTTCAGAGAGTCAAATCCGTTGTTTCCCTGCCCTGTTGCAGCTATATATTCTGCCATATATTTTTTGATGTTCTCAATTTCGGTGTTCTCGTCAAAGCCCTCTACCGCCTGCGAAACGGGCAGCTGCACCGAAACTGTTTTTATATTCGCGCTGCGGTCATCAGATGTAAGCACAAACTCGGGCTTGGGGGTATTTTGCGGCTGCGTATTCATATTCAGGGTATTTGGCGGAAAGAAGCTGTCGTTATCGTTGTTCTTTTTATTCTTCTCTGAAACTATGACGATGACAACGACGACCGCGAAAGCGATAACTGCCAGAAATTCCATAAGTCACCTCAGCACTTTTTAATATCGGTTATCTTCCACGTTCTGTCAAGCACTATGGCTTCCTCGTGGACATCAAGCTTATAGTCGCAGTAGGGGCAATAGCCTCGGTCGAGCGATTCTATAGGTGCGCCGCAGTTGGGGCACTTCATGCTGCTTATTTCCTGATGTTCGCTGTAGTCTTCAAGAAAATACGAATAATCGACTTCATACTTTTCCTGTGAGCGGTTGCTTCTGCCGTTATATCTGTATTCTACCGCAAGCTGAAAAACAACTGTGGCATCATACTCGGAAGTTCTGTAATCGGAGATAACTACCTTATGCACCTTGGCATCGGCAAACTTGCCTGCGGTAGGCGCCTGGGCTATGATCATCTCACAAAACTGACGTGAACAGTTTTTCTGAAAGCTTGAAGCTGTCGCTTTGCCTGCCGTCATCGCGGCAAAATAATCAAGCGCGAACGACTTTACATAGCTTTTCATAAGCCGAGGATCAAACTCGGGAAAGTCAGCCTTTATTTTAGGCAGCACAACGCCCTCAACGCCCATAAGGCTTTTGGGGGTATTCTCCACCTCGTCGGAAGCTTCTTTAACGCTTTTTACAACTGCTGACAGGCTGCCCATATGCTTATGCACCACAGCCATCACAAAAAGCGCTATTATCACAATTATGGCAAGCAGCACGGCTATGATCACACCGACTGTTATCAATATTGTTCTCAATGGTCACACCGCCGTATGTCAAAGTAATATCATCATGATTATAAATGCCAGTATGCCGGGTATGCCCGAAAAGAGCAGGAGTTTCACATAGTCAATAGGAAGATTGCCTATGAATTTGCCCGTCTGACCGTTCATAGCGAACAGGTAGTCTTTATCTTTATACTTGGTATAAAGCAGCCACGCAGGCATAAGGGCATAATCGCAGTTTGTGATTTTAAGGTTATGGTCATAATTGCTGACCGTAATTTCGTTATAATTGCAGGTCTTTTTAAGCTCGTCCAGACCGGTGTTTATCATTCTTTCCTCGGCACGGGGGCGGCAGGTCTTGTCGTCCTCGTCATAGCGCTCGGCAAGATAGCCTGCAAGGTAGCCTATATTGAAAGGTTTCAGATCTTTAAAATCATAAGGCTCTATTGAGTCCATAGCATCGTTGTCTGTTTTAGAAGATGCATCAACGGGAACGTTTTCAAAATCAAGCTCGCCTGCTCTTACAACGTTATAATACGCATAGTCGGTATACGAATTGCCGTTTCTCTGATAGCTCTTCTTGTTCACGCCCTCGGCGGTCATTCTTCCGCTGAGATGACCCGAATACAGCCAGAACGGCAGGTATATTCCCTGCATTTTATCTACTATTTTATCGCAGTCGAAGTCTTTGGGGGTGAGAGGCTTTTTGCTGAATTTTTTGAACTCCTCCATGACTTTTGACTTGTCGATATGGAAAGGTATCACATACTTGGGTGAGAAGCCGCCGACTATCTGCTCTGTCATGATTATAGGGTTGCCGCAGAAAACGCATATTGTTGCGGCTGTTGCTCTATCGGTGATTATCTCGGCTCCGCAGTGTGAACACTTATACTGCACGAGGTTTTTGCCTATAGTGCCGTCGGTAGAAACAGCGGTGGCTTTTTCGTCCTCGTCAAGCTCCTTATGCTTTTCTATCTTAGTTTCGTCAATGGTATTCCTGCCTGCCGCATCAAGCTGCTCCAGCGTGAACACCTCGTCGCAATAGATACATTTCCAGCTCTGGGTGGCGGCATCAAAGCCCATATCACCGCCGCAGGTAGGACATTTATATGTAATATTTGCCATCGTTTTGGTCCCCCTTACCCTGCTTTTTTAGTCGTGGTATGCGAGTAAACATCGCTGCGCTCGGTTATATCAATTTGCGCTTGCAGATACTTTTCAGCCTTGGTGGCTTTATGCTTTGTTCTGCTTTGCGAGATGAGCGAAAAGGCTATAACTATTGCAACCAGAAGACCTATAAAGAAACAGCTTACAAAATTATCACCGCTGTACATAACAAGGTCTGCAGCGGGTACTGAGTAAATAAAATTTAACACAGCAAACACACTCCCTATTAAATACTGTATTAAGTATATCATATTTACAAATGCAAGTCAATAAATTTTTTAAAAATTTCAGCAAAATTTACAATTGACACTTATTTGATATGTAAATTATGATTTACCCCGGCGGCGGCATTGATTTTGAAGAAAAAATATGCTATACTATTATAGGTGATATTTATGGATATGCGTTCATGCTTTTTATACTGCGCGGGCGACTATTATGACGGCTTTATAGTGCCGCGCGAGGGTGACATAAACGTGGCTGTGGACGGCGGTCTGATACTTTGCGAAAGGCTCGGCATAACGCCCGACTGCATCATAGGCGATTTTGACAGCCTTGGCAGCGCACCGCAAAATGCCATTGTACTTCCGCGCGAAAAAGACGACACCGACACTCTGGCGGCGTGCAAGAGGTATCTCTCGGCAGGCGTCAAGCGTTTTTATCTTCTGGGGGCGGTCGGCGGTCGCGATGAGCACACATTTGCGAACATTCAGCTGCTGAAATTTCTGGCTGAATACGGCGCGCAGGGGTTTATGTTCGCAGACAACCGCGCTTTTACCGCTGTAAAAGACTGCGAGGTGACTTTCAGCGAGGAATACACCGGGTACATTTCGGTATTTTCACTGAGCGATGAATCTTGCGTTACTATAAAAGGTCTGAAATACGAGCTGGACGGTGCTAAGCTTTCAAGCAGTTACCCGTTGGGGGTAAGCAACGAGTTTACGGGAAGATCTGCAAAAATACGAGTAATGGACGGAACGCTGCTTTTGATATTTGACAGAAAAGGCAATTTAGCTTTACCTTATTATAATAATATATAAACACACAGAAAGGACGTTAAAGAAATGGAACAGACTTGTCATGGCGAAATAAACGGAAAGATAGCTATAAAAACCGATGCATACGTTTGCAGCAGAGAACACCGCATTACCTTCTACGATGTGGATTTCAACAAGCGGCTGAGGCTTTCTGACATGATGCGGCTGTTCTCGCTAATGGCAGGCGAGGACTACTACACACGCGGCTTGGGGCACGTTTTTCTGAAAGAAAAGGGTTTCGCGTTTTTGGTATCTAAGATAGTATACAAGATATACAGGCTGCCGACTTTAGAAGAAGAAGTTATTCTGAAAACATGGGTGGAAGAGATAAAAGGCGCGAAATTTGTGCGCGGATATGAAATGGTATCTCGCGAGGGGGAGCAGCTTGTTATAGGTCAGGCGGTATGGATTTGCGTAAACCCAGACACTAAAAAGATAGTGCGGCCGCGAGATTTTCCCTGGTGTGGTGATGCTATGCCGCGCGAGGATATGCCTGTTCACTACAGAGAGATAAAAGTTCCCGAGGTACACCCGATAAGCGACTACGTTGTGCCGTACCACGCGATAGACTATAACGGACACCTCAACAACACCGACTACGGCGATGTTATAATGAACGCGCTGCCTGCAAATGAGCTTGGCAAGGATATAGACGAATTTACGCTGTGTTATCAGCACGAGGCATACATGGGCGAGACGGTAAATCTTTTCAGGGGCGACCCCGACGGGAAGACGACTGTAATAATCGGCAGAGTCGGCGAGCGCAAATGCTTTGAGAGCGAGATAATCTACAAATAAAAGAGGTTTCATCATGGTAATTGACTTTCACACACACGTTTTTCCCGAGAAGGTGGCTGCAAAGGCAAAGCAGGTGCTTATTGACAACGCAATAGAGCTGGGCAACCACATTACGGCTTGCACAGACCTGACTGTTGATGGGCTGGTCAGGCACATGGGACTTGACGGGGTAGATATGTCTGTTGTGCTGCCCATTGCTACCGCGCCGCACCAGACTAAGCACATAAACGAATTTGCTGCGACTCTTTACGAGGCGACGGGCGGAAAACTGCTGTCGTTCGGCAGCATACACCCCGACAGCGACGACTACAAGCGCGACATAGACATGGTGGTGTCGCTGGGGCTGAAGGGCTTGAAGTTTCACGCGGAATATCAGCATTTCAACTCTGATGATGCGCATATTCTGAAGATATACGATTACGCATTCAGCAAGGGGCTGATGATAATACACCACTGCGGTGCTGACATGAGTGCGCCTGCCCCCTACCACGCAACGCCGAAGCAAATGGCTCACATACTGGACGAAATGAAAGGCGGCGTGCTTATTGCCGCTCACCTCGGCGGTTTCAGAATGTGGGACGATGTAGAGAAATACTTAGTTGGCAGGGAGATATATCTTGACACATCTATGGGGCAGAAATACTACCCACGCGAGCAGTTTGAGCGGATAGTGAACGACCACGGTGCGGACAAGATACTGTTTGCCTCGGACTCACCTTGGAGCGTGGCAGGAGAAGAGATCGAACTGATAAACAGCACTTCGCTGACCGAGGAGCAAAAGAAGCTGATATTTGGCGAAAATGCAAAACGCCTTCTGGGAATATAAAAAAATATGTGCCGTCTGAAAAGGCGGCATTTACATTTTTTTGCAGAAAAGTATTGAAATGTAGAATATTATGTGGTATGATATAAAGAGAGAATATTTTAGCAAAAGCGATATGGGGGGCATAGAGATGGCGAAAAAATTGACAAAACAGCAGAGAAAGATAATTATATTTTCGGCTGTGGGAGTGCTGATAGCGGCGGTAGCTGTTATAGCCATAGTTATATGCAGTTATATCTTCCGCGACAAGGAGGTAAAAATAAACAATTCTACTCTTGCAGATGTGATAGAAGCCGCGCCCGATGCTCTGGGCAAAACATACGACAACATTCTTCTTCCCGAAAGTGTTTCGATAGAAAGCACGCCGAGCGCGATATACACATTTTCGGCGCAAAATTACATGCCTTTGGAAGATGTAAAAAAGCTGGCGGTTGAGCTTTCCAACAAGGCGAATACATTTACTATAACGGAAGATGATCTGCACGTTGATCTGTACACTGATTTTATAGAGCTCACCCCGCCGGACGACCCGAATTACAACCCGAATTTCAGGGGTTCTGACTACTGCGAATATCAATTTGTTGATAACAATGTGGAATCAAAGATGGACGACAACGTGGACGGGGAGTATAGTGTAAGTGTATCTCCTGACGAAAGCTTCGTCATAGCCAGCCCGTTTCTTGCACAAGGCGCATACGGCTATGCAACTTGGGAAAAGACCTTTGATATAGGCACAGACGATATTTCGGGCGTTTCATACAACGTATACGGCGAGCAGTACAGCATACAGGAGGCTATAGACTATGCTGACACGCTTATTGAAGATTATAAGGAATATTTGCTGGATCAGGAAGGCTTGGAACTGAAGCTTAAACAGGTAGTAGTTGTGAAAAACGACAAGTCGCAGTCGGGCGAAGATGAATATTCTTACCGCCTGAGATATGCATATTATTACTACGGCACTGAGATAAACATGGGCGGCGGTTTGCATATCTCCGATACTGACGACCTTTTCTGCCCGTGGCAAGGCGCAGAAATTGTAGTATCGCGGCGCGACAGTTTTACAACTCTGAGAAAGGATCTTAATACGTCACAGTTCAAAGCCGAAAAAACGAAAGATGATTTTATAACGCTGGGCAGTGCGCTTGACAGGGCGAGCAAGATACTTGCGCCGAAATTTATACAGGACGTTAAGAAAATTGATATTGCATATGTACCGCTGCAACATCTTATTAAGCATGACGATCCGAATCTGTTTTCTTCCGAGTCGGCGCCCGATCTATTTTTCAGACCTATGTGGCGTTTGGAAGAAAATTCCGAAGTAAACATGGAAGAATATTTTGACGTATCAGTTCCGCCGAAAAGATATTTATACATTGACATGATAACGGGCGAGATACTGCTTTATGACGAGAGCAAGATCCACCCTGCGCTGACCGAAGAAATGATAACGAGCGCAACAAATGACCCGACTTTTGAGGAAAGCTGGAGATAAGCATTATATCATAATAAAAGACCTCTGTTTGGCAGAGGTCTTATTTTTTACTTTTTCACAAGTTTTGCAAATTCAAGCGCTTTGCCTATATCGCCGTCAACTTTAAGTTTGCCGAAAGTAAACGCTGCGACGGGGTCAAGTTTGCCGTCGATAAGCTTATTGAAGTTTGGCATGGTCATTGTAATGGCGCAATTGCGGTCGTTATACTCATAAGGCTCGATGTTTATCTTACGGTCTTTTACCTCGATATAAAATGTACCGGGGGTCACATCGGTGAGGTTCACCTGCACGGCTAGAAAATCGGTCTGCGAGGCATCTATGCCCTCAGCCATTTTGCGCAGTTTTGTTAAAAGCTCCTGCAAAGTCATTTTTATCACTCCTTAAATTTATACATAGAACAGCATTTCGCCGTATGTAGGGTAAGGCCAGTATTTTGAGCCGACAAGCGATTCAAGTTCATCGGCAGGGGTACGCAGAGCTTTCATGGCAGGCAGCACCTTATCGCGGCAGAAGCAGGCTGTTTTTTCATAGTCTGTATACGCCGTCAGCTCGTCTGCATATGTTTTAAGCTCTTTATATGCGGCGTACATCTGCGACATAAGGTCGGTAAGTTTTTTGACCGTTTCGGTCTGGTAGTCGCACGCCGCATTGCAAGATGCCGCAAGCTGGGCGGTCTGCGCGTAATCCCTTATGCACTCGGTAACGGCAGGGAAAATATCTTTATTCGCCATATCAAGCATGGTATTCGCCTCGATGCGGATAGTTTTTATATACTCATCAAGAAGTATCTCAACACGGGAATGTATCTCTGTTTCGGTATAAACGCGGTGGCGCTCAAAGAGCTCGACGTTCTTTTTATCTGCAAAGTGAGGGAGAGCGTCGGGAGTGGTAGGCAGGTCAACAAGACCTCTCTTCTTCGCCTCTTCCGCCCACTCTTTGCTGTAGCCGTCGCCGTTGAATATAATTGCTGAGCTTTCTTTTACGGTATCGCGTATAAGCCGGGTTATGGCTTCGTTTATATCCTGCGCGCCCTCGAGCTTGTCCGCAAACTCGTCAAGAACATCGGCGACTATGGTATTTATAAAGGTGGTAGGCCCTGCGACAGACAGCTTTGAACCGGGTGAGCGGAACTCAAACTTGTTTCCCGTAAAGGCAAACGGAGAAGTTCTGTTGCGGTCGGTGGTATCTTTGACAAAGTCGGGGATTATATCCACGCCTATTTTCATGTACTGCCTGCCCGACTCGTGGTAGTGCTCGCCTTTTACTATGGCATCAAGTATGGCGGTGAGCTCATCGCCGAGGAAAATTGAGATTATTGCAGGGGGAGCTTCAGAGCCGCCGAGACGGTGGTCGTTGCCTGCGGAGGCTACCGACAATCTCAGCAGATCCTGATGCAGATAGACTGCCTTTATTACAGCGGTAAGGAAGATAAGGAACTGGGCGTTCTCGGCAGGCGTTTTGCCGGGGTTGAGAAGGTTCACGCCTGTGTTTGTAGAGAGCGACCAGTTTATATGCTTGCCCGAGCCGTTAACGTAATCGAAAGGCTTTTCGCTGAGCAGGCACTTGAATTTATGCCGTCTTGCGGTGCGCTTCATTATCTCCATCGTCAGCTGGTTGTGGTCGGTGGCGATATTTGCGATACTGAAAACGGGGGCAAGCTCATGCTGTGCGGGGGCTACTTCGTTATGCTTAGTCTTAGCAGGCACGCCCAGCCGCCAAAGCTGTTCGTCTAGGTCTTCCATATACGCCTGAACGCGCATTTTTATCGTGCCGAAGTAGTGGTCGTCAAGCTCCTGCGTTTTGGGCGGTTTTGCGCCGTAAAGAGAACGCGCGGTATAGATAAGGTCTTTCCGCTTTGAATACATTTCTCTGTCTATGAGAAAATATTCCTGCTCCGCGCCGACATAGGGTATAACGCGTTTGGCATCGCTGCCGAGAAGTTTCAGCACCCTCAGCGCGGCTTTGTTGAGAGTTTCCATAGACCGCAGCAGCGGCGTTCTTTTATCGAGGGCATCGCCGCCGTAAGAGCAAAAAGCCGTTGGTATGCACAGCGTATGGTTCTTTATGAACGCATATGAAGTTGGGTCCCAGGCGGTATAGCCTCTGGCTTCAAAGGTAGCCCTCAGACCGCCAGACGGGAAAGAAGATGCGTCTGCCTCGCCTTTGATAAGCTTTTTGCCCGAGAACTCCATTATAACGTGGGCGTCATCGGTGGGGGCAATAAAGCTGTCGTGCTTTTCGGCGGTTATGCCCGTCATCGGCTGGAACCAGTGGGTATAATGGGTCGCGCCGTTTTCAACTGCCCAGTCGCGCATGGCGGCTGCTATAACGTTGGCGGTCGAAATATCGAGCGATTTGCCCTCGTCGATGGTCTCTCTCAGCGCTCTGTAGACATCTTTAGGAAGACGTTTTTCCATTACTGCGCTGTTGAAAACGTCTTTTGCGAATATTTCGGGGATATTCATAAATTACCTCCTGCATTGTGTGTTTATATTCTGAAAATGTGTTTATATGATAAATTATTTGCGCTAGCGCGCAGTGTCTTGTCGGCTTTAGCCTTCAGGCCACTATACTGCGACTTAATCTCAAAGGCTATAATCCCTGTCAAGAAAGGAAAAGTTTTCGGTCAAGCCTTTTTCAAAAGGCTTGTCAGGTCGAGGGGCGAGCCCCTCGTCGCCGTCCGCAGACGGCGAAATCCCCTTACGGCAGGCGCTCCGCAAATGGGTGTAGCGGTCGTAAACGACCGCGAGAAGAATTATTTCGCCCCAAAATTTAAAAGCGAAATAATTCTTCGGGCGTTCCCAACGGGAACGCTGCGCCCATGCAAGAGAGGGCGTTCCCTTTGAGAAAACCTTAGCTTTCTCTCCTGCGCGCGCTTGCGTGCGCAATAGTATTGTTAAAAGTATGCGCGTTTCTTGTTATGGATTTTTCGCTTTGTTCGGCGTTTCAGAATGAAACGCGGAAAGAGAGCGTTGCGCTACAACAAGGAAAATCCCTCTCTTGCAGGGATTTTCCTCTTTCAAAATAGTCCACCGGACTATTTTGAAATTCACCTTTTTCGGAGCGCACTCCGTATTTTCGGGGGCGCTGCCCCCGTACCCCTGCAAGCCTTTTGAAAAAGGCTTGAGCGAAAACTTTTAGTTTCTTGACAGGGATTTAAAGTTTTGCGAACTGTGGGGCAACGTGTGCGCTCCTGCGCTGCGCGTAAGCGCGATAAAAATCATCTACTTAAAATACATAAACAGCTGGCACTTTATCATACCATTATAGAGATTGCGGCGTTTATCGGCTTTTTTGCCGAAGAACCTTTCAAATTCCTCATGCGGTGAGATCACCACGCAGGGGTTGTCTTTATCGGGGTGCAGCACCTGCCCCATTTTTTTATAAAGCTCCTCCGCCTGCTTTATTTCCAGCATTCTTTCACCGTATGGCGGATTGCACAGCGTTATCGCGCCTTTTTCGGGCTTGAACCTGCTGATGTCAACATTATCTATCTTTACGCGAGAGGCAACGCCTGCCTTTTTGGCGTTTTCAAGCGAAAGGTCGGCGCACAAGGTATCTATATCAGAGCCGTGGGCGAAAAACTTGCCGCTTTTGTTTATCTGCGACTTTGCGTTTTCCCTTTCCCTGCGCCACATTTCCTGCGGAAGCTCCTGCCAGCCCTCTGCCGAAAAATGCCGCCGTATGCCGGGAGCTATAGAAAGGGCTTTATACGCGCTTTCTATAAGAAAAGTACCCGAGCCGCACATGGGGTCGCACACAATACTGTCGGCTCTCACTCTTGCGAGGTCTGCGATGCCTGCCGCGAGAGTTTCTTTTATAGGCGCGCCGTTTGAACGCCTGCGGTAGCCGCGCTTATGCAGCCCCTCTCCGCTTGTATCGAGAAAAATTGTTGCGACATCTTTATAGATAGAAAACCTTACTATATGCTCACTGCCGCTTTCTTCAAGCCGTGCTTTGCCATACTTATTTTGCAGTCTGTTGACAATTGCTTTCTTGATTATAGACTGGCAGTCGGGTATGCTGGTGAGCTTTGAATGCAGCGATGAGCCCGATTTTACGGGGAACGCATCGTTTTTGCCTATATAGTCTTCCCAGCGGATACTTTCAGCGCCGTCTATAAGCTGCGGAAAACTCTCGGCTGTGAACTGCTTCAGCACTATAAGAACTCTTTCGGCGGTGCGCAGCCAGAGGTTCGCTCTTGCTATCATATCCCGGTCGCCCTCAAAAAACACTTTGCCGTCGCTTACCGTGATATTCTCGCCGCCTATTTTGCTTACCTCAAATTTAAGTACGCTTTCCAGCCCGAAGTGGCAGGGGCAGCAAAATGTCAGTTTATCCATAAAAACACATCCAAACACATACGCCCAAGCATAAGCCAAGGCGTATATAGATATCATCTGTTCTGAGTAGTAGTTGTTGTCTGCGACTGGGCAGGCTTTTTGTCTGTTGACTTTTTGCAGGACTTGCACTGCTCGGGGATATTATCAGACTTATAATAACCCGTTGCTTTTGAAGTGCAATTCGGAGAAGCTATAAGACCCGTTTTAGTGCAGTATTCCAGCTGCTGGACGTTATTATCGGGCTTGAAAGTCTTATTCGGTGAGCTATCGGCTATCTCGCCAAAGACATTTTTCCATATCTTTGCGATATTCTGATATTTGGACATATCGATTATCTCAGGTTTTTCATAGCCTATCCATATACCGCTCACATAGTCGGGCGTGCAGGCTACAAAGGTGAGATCCTGCCAGTTTTCCGAAGTGCCCGTTTTTGCTGCTACTTCCACCGTATCGAGATTTGCAGCCGCGCCTGTACCGTCAGGACCTTCTACTACCTGTGTCATCATTCTGTTCATTACATACGCGGTATCGGAGCCTATTGCGGCAGTGCCATATGCGGTATGGTCGTATATGACTTTATCATCTCTGTCGGTAATACGCGAAACGAAAGTATGACCGTAATACATACCACCGTTGCCGAATATCTCATAGGCAGAAACCAGCTCTGAAAGATACATACCTCTTGTAAGTCCGCCGACTGTCATAGGCGCATACTGAATATCGCTTCTGCCGGCATCGTCCATCGCGACAAGTGTAGTTACACCAAGTGACCCTTGCAGGAAGTTGAAACAATACTGCGGTGTGAGCTTTCTGACAAGCTGGGCAGCGCCGGTATTTGTAGATTCTTCGAGCATTTTGGCAACTGTCATTTTCTTCTTTGTCCAGTGGGGGTCGTCGTCGCCGTACTCTGCATAGTTATCGGGGAAAAGCTGCTGTTTTTTGCTTCCCTCGGGCGCGAGGTCTATAGGTTCATCTTTAAGAAGTGTAGACCATGTTACCAGGTCCTGATCTATAGCCGGCGCATAAGCGGCTATCGGCTTTATGGTAGAGCCGGGCGATCTTGCTGCCATGGTAGCGTTGTTCCAGCCGCGCACATTGGTCTTCTCTCCCCTGTTGCCGACTACAGCAAGCACGTTGCCGCTGTAATCTATACATATAAAGGAGCTTAGCAGTTTATCGTCATCAAAGTTATACGACTGGAAGTTGCTGTCATCGAGGTATGCTTCCTCGAGCTTTTGCTGCATATTAAGGTCAACGGTGGTATATATCTTATATCCGCCGCTGTAAAGGCGCTCGTTCGCGGTATCGTAATCAATGCCGTAGGTCTCCATTATCTCGTCTACCGCCTGATTTATTGCGGCATCTACATAATAAGAAGATATTGACGACTGCGAGGTAAGCGCTTCGCCCTCGGTAGAGTAGTTGATATCTCCTACGATAACGAGCGATTCAAGGTCTGCGAGAGCCTGATAATACTCATCGGACGAGATAGCGCCGTTTTCAAGCATCGCGCTTAAAATATACTGCGCTCTTTCGCGGTTGTTTTCTATATTATAGTAAGGGTTGTTTTCGGTAGGTGACTTTACTATTGCGGTAAGTGTTACAGCCTGCGCGAGCGTAAGATTTTTGCAGTCTTTTGCAAAATAGAAGTTGCTGGCTGCCTGCACGCCGTTGAAGTTATAGCCCTCGGCTCTGCCAAAGAATATAACGTTGAGGTACGCTTCCAGGATATCGTCTTTTGAATAAGTCCGTTCGGTATTTATAGAGCGGAATATCTCTCTTATCTTTCTGGTAACGCCTTCAACGCCGTCGGCGGCATCATCGTGGGTGATATTCTTGATAGTCTGCTGAGTTATGGTAGAACCACCCTGCTGACCCTCATATATAGGTATGAAGATATTTACGAACGCGCCGAATGTACGCTTGAAGTCAACGCCGTCGTGGTCATAGAACCTTTCGTCCTCGGAGCATACTACGGCATCTATCATATATCTTGAAATATCTTCAAGGTCTGTCCAAATCATTCTGTCGCCCTCGGAAGAAAGCGTATAGTACACTTCCCACTGCTCATTAGTGCCGTCATAGTCGGGGTTGGGAGCGAGTATTCTTGAAGTATAGGTAAGGTTTATATCTTCAAGAGAGACATAGTCCGAAGTTGAGTCGGAAAAGTAATTGAGTACATAGATAGTTATAGCCGTAACGAATACCGAGCCTGTTATGACGATTATAAGTATCAGCGAACAGAGCAGTGTACCCAGCACACCGCACGTTTTGCTGACTGTTTTCATTATTTTTTTGCGCTTAGCGCTTTGATATCTTTTATTCTCCATTTTATACGCCTTTCAGACATTTTAAACTGATATTATTTTGCCACGCACGACAAAATTATTCGGTATGCCAAACCGATAGCCTGAAAATAGAAAGGGGGACGCAATATACGCCCCCTAAGATCACAAAGTTATTCCTCTGCCGTATCTGCCGCAGTATCTTCCTGCTGAGCCTCTGCCTCAGCTTCAGCCTCGGCTTCTTCGGTAGCATCCTGTACTTCTTCAGCAGTTTCCTGTATTTCTTCAGCAATCGGTTCATCGG
The DNA here is from genome assembly GCA_947624375.1 of uncultured Clostridia bacterium. Lineage (GTDB taxonomy): Bacteria > Bacillota > Clostridia > Oscillospirales > Ruminococcaceae > UBA7477. The sequence continues at coordinate 29,550 of CANQKD010000002.1, forward strand.
GGAGAAGCGCTCTTATCGAGAGGCTGATACGATGTGTATCGCTGTTTATCTCGGTGATCTTTACCTTTACCCTATCGCCGACTTTCAGAACATCGCCGACACTGTTTACTCTGGTATTAGCTATCTGCGAGATATGGATAAGACCGTCAACGCCCGGAATGACCTGTGCGAACGCGCCGAACGAAGTTATAGAAACAACGGTAACTTCGATCTCCTGATCTACCGCATAGTTCTCAACAAATTTGTTCCACGGGTTGTCGCTTTCCTTCTTATAAGAGAGGGCGATCTTGCCGTTCTCGGCATCTATATCCTTAACGAAAACTTCTACCTCGTCGCCTATAGAAACGACATCGGAGGGGTGCTTTACTCTCTGCCATGAAAGGTCGGGCTTTCTTACAAGACCGTCAATACCACCGAGGTCAACGAACACGCCATAGTCTGTTATTGACTTGACTGTACCCTTTACGGTATCGCCTGCCTGAGTATTCTCAAAGAACCTGGCTCTTGCAGCCGCTCTTGCCTCTTTGGCTACGGCTCTTATAGAACCTACGGCTCTTTGTCTGTTAGCCTGCACCTCGAGCAGTTTGAAGTCAACTTCCTTTTTCACAAGCTCACCGAGGTCGTCGTCGCGCCTTGCGGTAGCCTGAGATGCCGGAACGAACACTCTCACTCCGTTATAATTGATAGTTACGCCGCCCTTTACCACGTTTGTAACAACGCCTTTGAGCACTCTGCCCTCGTCATAGGCAGCCTGCACTTCTTCAAAGCCCTTTGCGGCATCTACTTTCTTCTTTGAAAGAGTGACCATGCCTTCCTGATCGTTTGTTTTCAGCACGAGAAGTTCTACCTCCTCGCCCTCTTTTACGATGTCCTCAGGCTTGGCATTTGCGTCAAACGTAAGTTCATCAGCGGGAACAAAGCCCTGCTGCTTTGTACCGAGATCCACGAAAGCACCCTTAGCGTTTACACTCAGAACAGTGCCTGTCACTTTCTTTCCGATATGTATAGGCTTCAGAGAATTCTCCATTTCCTCGACCCAATTGAATCCCTCATCATTCATAATATCACTCATTGTCTGTTGTACCTCCTTGATTATATAAGCCGGTGTCGATGCTCCGGCAGATATCCCTATATTAGCGGCATCTGAAAAATTTATGCCGTATAGTTCCTGTGCATTTTCTATGAGAAACGTTTTACAGTGCTTCTCACATATTTCGGCGAGTTTATGGGTATTTGAGCTATGCTTACCGCCGACGATAAGCATAATGTCGCTTTTGGCGGCTATTTCAGCTGCCTCTTTCTGACGCTGCTCGGTAGCGCTGCATATAGTATCGAACACTGTGGCGTTTTTAAGCTTTTCATCTATTACCTGACGGCAGCGCTGCCACATTTCGGTATTATATGTTGTCTGCGAGAGCACTGCGACTTGGCTTTGAGCGAGTCCATGCTCATCTATAAGCTTTGCAAGCTCCTTTTCATCGGAAAAAACATAAGGCTCTGAAGTGCAGTGGTCGGCTATGCCTTTTACCTCTGGGTGGTCTTTATCCCCTGCTATCAGTACTGTTTTGCCGCTCACGCTCTGGTCATACGCCGCTTTATGTATTCTGGCGACGAACGGGCAGGTGGCATCTACTATCTCACAGCCCTTTTCTTCAAGCTGTTTATAGACCTGTTTACCCACGCCGTGCGAACGAATTATCACTTTCATATCAGCCGTGGCTTCGTCTGGCGAATTTATTACCGACACGCCTTTAGCCTCAAGTTTGCTAACGACATCGTTGTTATGTATAATAGGACCGAGGGTGGTCACCTTACGCCTACTATCTAAATTATTATACACTATTTTTACGGCTCTGTCTACACCAAAACAAAAACCTGCGGACTTTGCAACAAAAAATTTACAATTTATTAACATTTGCATCCACCATAGAGGCTATACTGCCCATGATCTTATCCTTTACAGATTTCATATCGCGGATATTTGCGCTTTCAAGTTTCAGCTCCTCAGGGCTTATAGGTTTGCCGTAGGAGATTATGACTTTTTGTCTGAATTTGAGTTTTTCGCCCTTGAAAGATATTGCGAGGGGTATTACCGGTACTTGTGCGAGGGCTGCGATAAGCGCGACGCCCGTTTTGCCTCTGCCGAGTTTGCCGTCTTTAGAGCGCGTACCCTCGGGATAGATAACGAGGTTCCTGCCCATTTCAAGCCGTTTTACAGACTCTTTTATAACACTTGTATCGCCGCTGCCGCGCACCACGGGGAACGCGCCGAGGAAGGTTATCAGCCATTTGAAGAAAATATTGCCCTTGAAGAGCTCCTCCTTCGCCATAAAGCTGCACGGCACACGTATTCTCATAGCGGCGAACACGGGGTCGCGGTAGCTGCGGTGGTTTGAAGCTATTATATGCGATCCTGTTTTCGGCAGGTTCTCCAGTCCCTCATAGACTATATCGAACTTTATCTTATATATAATAAAGATGATCCACCTGACTATTCCATAGAAAAACAGCTTTACACAGCCTATTTTTTTAGGGTCAGTGACGGGCTTTATATCGCCAAGGTCTATAAGCTCACGGCGTGATGTTTTCTTCTCCTTATCTTTACGCTCGGCGAGTTTTTTCTCTATAACATCAGAGATCATCTGCACCGACTGCTCTAAGTCATACTGCGTGGTATCAACTTCGACTGCATCGTCTGCCTTTTTGAGGGGCGCGATATCGCGGTGGCTGTCGTTATAGTCACGCTGATTTATATCTTCTAAAACCTGCTCATAAGTAGAACTGTCGCCGGCTGCCTGAAGCTCTTTGAAGCGGCGCATGGCTCTTTCCTCTGCCGAGGCGGTAAGGAAAATTTTAACGTCGCACTCAGGCAGCACGACAGTGCCAATATCTCTGCCGTCCATTACAGTGTCGTAGCGCTTGGCCAGATCGCGCTGCATTGAGAGCAAAAACTCTCTTACCGCCGGAACAGCCGAGACCGTTGATGCACACATTGAAACCTCGGGCGTGCGCAGCAGAGAAGTAACGTCCTCGCCGCACAGCATAACGTGCTGAAAGCCGTCAACAAATTCAATGCTTATTTTTATCTCGGGGAGCTTCTGCGCCACTGCCTCGTCGTTTTGTATATCTACCTCGCCGCGCAGCATATACAGCGCTACCGCCCTGTAAAGCTCACCGGTATTTACATAGATATACCCCATTTTTTCAGAGAGCATTTTGGCTATTGTTGATTTTCCAGCCCCCGAGGGTCCGTCAAGCGCGATATTTACACCCATAGTTATCCTCCGTTATTCTTTATGCTTTCGGCGCAGGCATACGCCGTTGAAAACGCTGTTTGCAGGTTAAAGCCGCCCGTATAGGCATCTACATCTAGCACCTCGCCGATAAAGTAAACGCCCCTGCACAGCTTTGACTGCATAGTTTTCGGGTCTATTTCCTTTACGTTTACTCCGCCCCTTGTGATTATGGCTTCTTCTATCGGTCGAAAGCCGTCGATATAAAGTCTGAAGCATTTTAAAAGGTCAACAAGGCGCGCACGCTGCTCTTTGGTGACGGAATTTACCTTTGTTTCGGGCGGTATGCCGCTGCGCTTTATAATTACCGGTATCATCGAAGATGGCAGCAGTCTGCCTAAAGAATTTGCAACATCGCGGTTTTTCTCCTGCGAAAAGTCGCGCAGTATACGCGCATCGAGCTGCTCTTTTGAAAGTGCCGGCTTCATATCAATATCGGCACAGTATCTGCCTTTTTCCATAGTTTGTATATGCGAACTTGCCGACAGTGTAAGCGGCCCTGAAATACCGAAATGAGTAAAGAGCATCTCGCCCATTTCTTTATAAAGAGTTTTGTTTTTCTTTATATCTGTAAGAGTTAAGGTGACATTTTTAAGCGAAAGACCCATCATCTGCGCAGCCTCGCCGCCCTTTGTTACAAGCGGCACCAGCGCAGGGGCGATCTCTGTAACGGTATGCCCAAGCTTTTGCGCTAAAATATAACCATCGCCCGTAGAGCCCGTGGCAGGGTAGCTTTTGCCGCCCGTGGCTATCACGACATTCTGCGCAAAATGGGTATCTTTATCGGTAGTGACTATCTTTTTGCCGTCTTTCAAAGCTATATCTTTGACGTGCTCTTTAAGCACGCGCACGCCGAGGCGTTTCATTTCATGCTGCAAGGCATTTACTATAGTCGCGGCTTTGTCGCTTACGGGGAAAACTCTGTTGCCGCGCTCTGTTTTAAGCTCAACGCCGAGGTCTTCAAAAAACTTCATCGTATCTTTCGGCGAGAAATTATACAGCGCGCTGTACATAAATTTAGGGTTACGCGGAATGTTTTTTATGACTGTATCAACATCGCAGTTGTTGGTGACGTTGCATCTTCCCTTGCCCGTTATCATCATCTTTTTGCCTGTGGAAGAATTTTTCTCTATCACTGTACACTCAACGCCGCCGCGAGAGAGACACACAGCGCAGAACATTCCTGCCGCACCGCCGCCGACTATCAAAGCTTCGCCGCTCATTTGCCGTCCTCGTCGCCGCTTTTGGCAGGCTCATATACCTCAAACTCGCGCCATATCTCCTCTAAGCGCTCTAAATTTCTTGTAACGGTATCGCTGCACCTTCTTGAAACGGCAACTATAAGCGCATTTATAACGCTCAGCGGCGCTACCAGCGAATCTACAAAAGAAGCCATATCACTTTTAGCGAACAGGTCATAATCAGAAAACTGCGTGAGCGGCGATGATGCGCAGTCGGTAATGGCTACCACCCCTGCGCCGCGCGAATGTGCATAGCGTATCGCTTCGATGGTCTGTCTTGAATAGCGCGGGAACGAAATGGCGATAAGCACATCTTTTTCGTCAATGCGCAGTATCTGCTCGAAAAGCTCACTTCGTGTAGAGGCGTGAACCAGCTTTACGCGCGGAAAGATAAGGTTGAAATAGTGCGTTAGAAACTGCGCCAGTGATGCGCTGCTCCTCGCGCCTATTATATATATGGTATGGCAGGTCGATATTCTGTCAACCGCCATGTTGAAGTCTTGTCTGTCGGTCTCGTCTAGGGTATGGCGTATCTGCTCGATGTCATGCTGCAACACCGCATCGAGTATATCGTCATCGCCTATCTTGTCGGAGGCTATCTCGATCCTCTGCACCGATGTCAGCTTGCTTCGCATAAGGTCCTGCAAGGCGGTCTGCAATTCGGGGTAGCCCTCAAAGCCCAGCTCTGATGCAAATCTCACCACTGTGCTCTCACTAACGCCAACCGTCTGACCGAATTTCAGCGCGGTCATGAACGCGGCTTTGTCGTAATGCTCTCTGATAAAGTCGGCTATGATTTTCTGACCTTTCGACATCTGCGGATACTTGTTGTCAATAAGCTCCAGAAGGTCGCTGCCTGTCTGCATTTTAAAGACTTCCTCTCACTTTTTTATAAGTCTGTCAGTTTTATGTTTAATGCTTTTTCTGCGTGCGGCGGTGGCTGCTTTATCTTTGCTGACCTCGCCGTCAAAACGCAGCATATCGCCCTCTCTGATAGTAGGCGGAAGCGCGCTTTTTTCAAGATACAGAGCCTTTCCGCTCTCGCTTAAAAGCTTTACCTTGCCGCCGGCTATCTCGGCTACGGAATATATTTTACTGCTCTGATTTTCCATAGTTTGCATCTTCTTTTTCGCACCTGACTTCAATATTTTCGCCGTCTGTACGGATAACAACGCTGCCGTTTATATCGGTGCGGTAGATATGTCTGCAATGCTTTTCCAGCCGCGAAAGCAAAGATTTTGCAGGGTGACCGTAATCGTTGCCCACGCCTACTTCTATAACGGCATACTCAGCGCCCACGGCAGAGAGAAATTCATCGCTGCAAGAGCCAGAAGAGCCGTGGTGTCCCACTTTAAGCACATCTGCCGAAATATCAAAATCACTTTGCAGGATATTTTGCTCCTCGGCGCTTTCGGCATCGCCCGTAAACAGGAAAGATACGTTTTTATACACAGCTTTCACGCACAGCGAATAGTCGTTCAGGCTTTCATATTCTTCATGAAAACTTTGCGGAAGTATATGTATCTCACAGCCGCCGAGGTCTAAGGTTTCCTCTTTTGCGGTGTAGATCTGCGCACCCAACCTTTCGGCGGTATCTAGAAAATCTTCATAAACTGTATTAGTCGGTATAAGTTCATCCGGAATATCGGGCATGATCACTTTGTCGACCTTTACATACTCCAATACATCGGCAGCGCTGCCCATATGGTCGGTATGCTGGTGTGAAATTATCAGATATTTAAGGCTCTCTATCCCCTGCTGTGAGAGATACCCTTTCACTTTTGATGCCATTTCCTGCTCGCCGCAGTCGATAAGGCACGCCTCGCCGTTGCATACTATAAGCTCGCAGTCGCCCTGACCTACATCTACAAAATGCACTGAGAGATCGTCGCTTACGGGCTTTTCTGAAAGTCTGAAAAATGCTGACAGCTGACTGCCTGTTATAACGCCGAAGTGCATAAGCGCCTGCACCGTCAGCACGGCTAATACTACTATGATACCTATTGCGGCATGGAGTTTATGTGCGCCGCTCTGCTCGGGATCCGGGCGCTTCATTCGCGCATTGCCTCGCGCTCCTGCCACTGCGAGATGGTCATTTTTACCTCACGCGGTTTTGCGCCAACGGCAGGACCTACTATTCCCATAGTTTCCATAGTGTCCATTATTCGCGCTGCTCTTGCATAGCCGAGGTTCAGTTTTCTCTGCAAGAACGATGTTGAAGCCTGCTGGTTTTCTACCACAACTTTTATTGCCGCTTCAAGCATATCATCGCTTTTGGAAGAATCAATATCAAAGTCAGCCTGTGGTTTTTCGCCCTTGGGAACGGGGATATTCTTTTCTATGCCGTCAAGCACTTCTTCATCGTAAGTTGCGGTCTGCTGATTTTTAAGGAACTTAACGACCGCTTTTACTTCGGATGTGCTGACATAGCTGCCCTGTATTCTCTTGGGTTTATCAAGACCCACAGGTTTGAAGAGCAGATCGCCGTTGCCGAGAAGCTTTTCAGCGCCGCCCTCGTCAAGAATGATACGTGAATCGGTATTATTTGAAACTTTGAGCGCAACTCTTGAAGGCATATTCGCCTTGATAAGACCTGTTACAACGTCTACACGCGGCGACTGCGTTGCGATTATAAGGTGCATACCCGCGGCTCTTGCAAGCTGAGCTATACGGCATATCGAGTCTTCTACCTCGCGCGCGGCTGCCATCATAAGGTCGGCGAGCTCATCTATAACTATAACTATATGCGGAAGTTTTTCCATGCCTTCGGTCTGCGAAGCAAGCTTGTTATAATCGTTGAACTCACGCACAGAATTATCGCTGAACAGGCTGTATCTTCTTGTCATTTCGGTGACCGCCCAGCCCAGCGCTCCTGCCGCTTTTCTCGGCTCTGTAATAACGGGCGCGATAAGATGCGGTATGCCGTTATATATAGGAAATTCGACCTGTTTTGGGTCTATAAGCATAAGCTTTACTTCATCGGAAGTGGCGCGGTAGAGTATGTTCATTATGATAGAGTTTGTGAACACTGATTTACCCGAGCCGGTAGTACCTGCTATGAGCAGATGCGGCATTTTGCGTATATCGCCCATAACTATACTGCCCTCGATATTCCTGCCGACCGCGAAGCACAGCTTGCCTTTTGCGCTGCGGAATTCTTCGCTGTCTATCAGCTCTTTTATCGAGACCGTTTCTCTTGTGGTATTGGAAAGCTCTATTCCCACCGCCTGTTTGCCGGGTATAGGCGCTTCAATTCTTACGCCCTCGGCGGCAAGGTTGAGAGCTATATCATCAGCGAGATTGGTAATTTTTGATACCCTCACGCCTGCGGCAGGCTGAAGCTCATATCTTGTAACCGAAGGACCGCGGCTTATGCCTACCACCCTTGTAAGCACGCCAAAGCTTTTCAGCGTTTCAACAAGTGTTACTGCCCTTTGCTGGCTCTCGGCATCAGTTGCTGAAGAATTTATTTTTTTATCGGCATCTTCCAGAAGAGATATAGGCGGCAGCTGCTGCGGTTTTTCGGTCTTTTTGCTATCTAAAAAAGATGACTGACCGCTTGGCTCAAAATACATTTCATCTTCATCATAAACGGGTTCTTCGGTATTGCGGTCTATAAGCTCCTGCATCTGCTTTGCCTGCTCTTCGATAGATGCAAAATCTGGCTGCGTTATATCATCACTTGTGAGCGAAGACTTGCCCTGCTTGCTGTCCGATCTGGACTGATGAAGCTTGTCCACTTCGTCAAAATAGTCTTTCTTGGGCGGCTTAGGTCCGAAGGGTCTTGGCGGAAGAACGATATCAAGGTCTTCGGTCTGGTCAAGCTCATCTACAGATGTAAAGCCCTCGTACCCCATATCTTTCATGAATACGTCGTCGCCCTCGTCGTCAAGGTCTTCGCTGTAATATTTTGCAATATCTACGCGCTTTTTCTTATTTTCCTCGCGTGATGTCTTACGCTGCTCATTTGGCTGCGTCTTCGGCTGTTCTTTTACCGGTGCAGGGCGTTCACTGCGTTGCTCGCTCTGCTCATTGAGAGCCTCGGCGATCGCCCTGAAAGGTTTTGAGACAAATTCCCACACCTGCGGCAATGTCCAGCCCGAGAGCAGTATAAAGAAAAACAAAGTCAGCAGTATTATTATAATGGAAGCGCCGACACGCTTGAACACTTTCAGCAGCAGACCGCCGAAGATAATGCTCATAACGCCGCCGCCTTTGTTGTTCACGCCGTCTCTGTAAAGCCCCTTTACCATAAGTGTTGCGGTCTTGCCATCAACACTGCCGACAGCGAATATCTGGAAAAGACCGCTGAAAAGCAGTATTACCAGAATACCCTGAACAAGCTTTACAATAACATCACTTCGCGTTTTTTCGGTGGCTATCATTATTGATATGTATATCACGAGCGGTGCATATATATATGCGGTGCGGCCGAACATTCCGAATGTAATGTTGTGCAGGGTAGTCCAGAGGCCTGCGCCCTTTATAAACGTTATAAAGACTGTAAGCACGCCGTAGAAAAACAGTGCAAGCGACAATTTTCGCCTTTTTTCGGGAGTAAAACCGACCTGCTCTGTCTTTTTTGCGGCAGCGGACTTTTTGCCCGAAGCCGCCGACGAACGCTGCGATGCCGTCTTTTTCTGCTGAGCCATTGCATCAGCCGTCCTTTCTTTTGTACTTCTCTTTTATTTTGTACATCTCTTTTATATGTTTATAACTACGGGCGCACCCGTTACGACTTCGTATATTGAAACGCCTATGACCGCTAAGCCCAGCACCAGCGTATATATTGCAAAGATCTTGAATTTATTGCTCTTTAGCAGCCATGACACCATTTTTATAGACAATAGACCCACTATTGCGGCTACCACGAAGCCTACCACAAGGCACAAAGGGTCGAACGAAACGTTTGATTTTACCGCATCTGCCGCTTCAAGCAGACCGCCGCCGAATATTGCGGGTATGCCAAGAATAAAAGCGTATCTTACCGCGGTATCTCTTGAAAATCCGCACAGCAGACCCGAAGATATGGTAGAACCCGATCTTGACACGCCCGGCAGCAGTGCAACACCCTGAAACGCGCCTACCACCAGAGAATCTTTGACCGTTATATCTTTAGGCACTTTCTTGCCGTTGCAGAATCTATCCGACAAAAACAGGATAAGTGAGGTATACAGAAAACAGAAGCCCTCGACCATTACGCTGCTGTCCTCGCTGACGCCCTCGAAAAAGTCTTTGAAGAAGTAAAACGGTATCAGCACGGCGGTTGAGAATATCAGCATGAAGATGAGCCTGCGCTCGCCGTTCATTTCTTTCCACTTGAATCTGCCCTTGAATACATCTCTGATAAGCGCGCCAAGCTCTTTTATCAGCGCCCATATGGTATCGCGGAAGGCTATAATTACCGCCAGCAGTGTGCCCATATGCAAAAATACCGACAGCATCAGCGCGCCCTCGCCGCTTTTGCCCGTAAAGTGCTGATACAGCGACAAATGCCCCGAGCTGGAGACCGGCAGAAACTCCGTCAACCCCTGTATTATTGCCTGTACTATCGTATTAAGAATGTCCATATTCTGCTCCTCTCAATTGTCTTTATCTATCTGTTATCTGCTAATCAAGTCAAGATATTCGTAAGGGTCGGTAGAGAAGAAATCATCTGCCGCCTTTATATCATTATTTTCACACAAAACATCTTCAAGTGAAATTATCGTATACAGCATATCAATACACCTTCGGTTCACTTTCGATAATGTGGTAGAGGCATTCTATCGCCTGAGAAAGACCGCCCAGTTCGTCTATAAGCCCCTCTTTTACCGCATCTTTTCCGTCAAGCACCGTGCCGACGTCCATAACGAGCTCTCCGGTAGTCATCATAAGCTCACGGAAGCGCTTTTCGGTAATGCGCGAATTTTCGGTAACAAAGCGCACAATTCTTTCCTGCATTTTATCAAAATATGAAAGCGTTTGCGGAATGCCCAGCAGTGTGCCGTTCATACGCACGGGGTGTATGGTCATTGTGGCGGTGGGCACGATGAACGAGCGTTTTGCACACACACTCAGCGGCACGCCTATCGAATGTCCTCCGCCCACGACCAGCGAAACGGTTGGCGTTTTCATGCTTGCGACGAGCTCTGCGATCGCCAGCCCTGCCTCAACGTCGCCGCCGACGGTATTCAGTATTATCACGAGCCCCTCTATTGAAAGATCCTGCTCTATAGCTACAAGCGCAGGTATTATATGCTCGTATTTTGTGGTCTTATTCTGCGGTGGAAGAATATAGTGCCCCTCGACCTGACCTATTATGCTAAGGCAGTGTATCAGGTGCTTTGCGTTATGCGAGATGACCTCGCCTACTGATTCTATGCGCTCTATATCCTCGTTTTCCTCGCAGGTATTTTCTTTACACATTATATCGCCCCTTTTCACGGATTATTCTAACCTTTCGGGGCGAAAATATGCTTTTAGCGCACTTTGCTATTATACCAAATTATATTATACCACAAAATGAAAAAAAGTCAAGCAGTACAAAACAAAAAACAGATGCGCAAAACATCTGTCTTTATTTAAGTATTCAAGAATTTTTGCAGTTTTTGCAGCCGTCAAGCATCTCGCTTATGCTTTCTATCTTCATATTTTCATCGGCAAGATGCAGCTTTTTTACATCGGCAGAAAGTTTTTCGTCGTCAAACACAAACTCTGCCTTTTCTATGCCTTTCATCATCGCCAAAAAAAGTATACTGCGGTAAATGCCGTCGGCAAGCACAAGGTCGTCATACTTTGCATAGCGAATGACTACCGCCATTTTGTCAAAATCTATATAATACACGCCAAAGCCTGTCACTTTATCCTGCTCGGTGGCTTCGGCAACGCTGACGGTATCGCTATCAATGCCGAGCTGATTTATAATATCGCCGTAGTTTTCAATGTGTCTTGTCTGCAATATCTGTAGCATTACCGTTTGCCTCCGTTTGATTTTTTCTGTGCCGCAGCACGCAAAGCCCTTACCTCTTCCGAAGTAAGTTCGCGATAACTTCCCGGCTTCAGCATACCCAGCTTTACAGGGCCTATCGCGGTGCGTTTGAGCCTTGCTACTTCAAGCCCCACCGCCTCGCACATTTTGCGTATCTGGCGGTTCTTGCCCTCACGTATCACCATTTGCATAACGGCTCTTTCGGGTTCGTTGGTAAGCACTGTAACGGTGCAAGGAAGCGTTCTGCCGGTATCTATGACAACGCCCTCGGAGAGTTTCACAACTATTTCATCTGTAAGCATAGAGCGCACTGTTACTCTGTAAGTTTTGGTAACATGGTTGGAGGGGTGCATTATCTCGTTAGCAAAGCTGCCGTCGTTTGTCAAAAGCAGCAGCCCCTCCGACTGCTTATCCAGTCTGCCTATGGGGTAAACACGCGTGCCGACATCTGCTACCAGATCGGTAACGCACTTGCGGTCAAGTTCATCGCTGGCGGTGGTTATATAGCCGCGCGGTTTATGCAGCATTATGTATACAAACTGCTTTTTGCGCTCGACATATATCCTTTCGCTGTCAACGGTTATCAGGTCTTTCAATGGGTCTGCCTTGTCGCCGAGGGAGCAGGGTCTGCCGTTGACTTTTACTTTGCCTGCCGCTATATACTCCTCTGCCTTTCTGCGAGAGCAATAGCCTGCATCTGAGATGATCTTCTGTATTCTTACTTTTTCCATGACTTTTTCCGTCCTTTCTCGCGTCCCCGCGATGTAAAAAAATATGTAAGGGAAGCTTAGCTCCCCTGTCAGCTGTGTATAAAATCCTCCAGCTTGTCTTTCAGCTTATCAATTGCGCCGCTCTTTTCGGTCTTCTGCATTTCTACATACTCATTAGAGCATATATCGCAGATATACACCACATCTTCGCCGAGCGTAAAGCGTATCTCGCCGACCTTCTCCTCTGCCGCTATAGGCGCATACACAAACTGCGGCAGAATGACTTCGCTTTTGACTTTATCTGCCTCGTTTGCATACAGAGTGACTGACGGTTCGCCCACCACAGAACACATTACATTGGGCGTTTTGCCGCCTACAACGCTTAGCGAAAACGCGCGGTAATCGCACTCGGGCGAGATGTTCACCAGCTGAGAAAAGCCGAAATTAAGCATACGGTTGTGGTCTTGCCAATCATTCGGCGCATCAAGCGTTACGCATATAAGCTTAACGCCGTTTCTCTCACAGCTTGAAATAAGGCATCTGCCTGCTTTATCTGTAAAGCCCGTTTTAACGCCGTTCACGCCCTCGCAGGTACTCAGCAGCTTATTGCTGTTGGAAAGCCAGCGCTTATATGGCGGATTGCCGTATTCAAGGCAGGCGGAAGAGGTCGATGCAATTTCAGCAAAGGTTTCGTTCTTCATGCACTCTCTCGCCAGCATTGCCATATCATACGCTGTGGAATAGTGATCGTCTGTATCATCGTCAAGACCCGACGGCGTTACAAAGTGAGTATCTTTCAGCCCCAGCTGCTGTGCGCGCCTGTTCATCATCGCGACGAAATTTTCAACGCTGCCTGCAACCTTTACGGCGGCTGCATTGGCGGCATCGTTACCGCTTGGCAGCAGCATACCGTAGCAAAGTATGCGCTTTGTGACCAGATCGCCCTCTACAAGCCCCATTGACGAGCCCTCTACCTTGATAGCCTCGCTGTCTACCTTGAAATAGTCGTCAAGGCTGCCGCTTTCCATACACAAAAGCGCGGACATTATCTTGGTGGTGCTTGCCATCTGGCGGCGCTCGTATGCGTTTTTCTCAAATATCACTCTGCCGCTTTCGGCTTCGATAAGCACTGCCGACTTCGCCGAAATATCGCTTTCACCAAAAGCTTCAGCCTTACCGACGGGATACAGCCCGACAATAAGGCATACGCTCAATATTACCGATAATATGCGTTTCATTTTGTTCTCCCTCAATATAATATTTATGTTATAATGTGAAGAAGTTTACAAAATGATACGCCGCCGGCTCTGGAAATTATTCCTCGTCAGCTTTTTCAGCCTTATCAGCCTTTTTCTTATCGAGGAACGCGGTTACCTTGTCTATGACCTCGGGGATCATATTGATAGCGGCGTTCTCTTTAGAGGCGTTTACAGTCATTTGCAGCAGCTTTACCTCGCCGTCGGTAATGGCTATAAAAGCAAGCGGATTTATCGTTATTCCTGCGCCCGAGCCGCCGCCGAAGCAGTCTTTAGCCGAGCTGGTGGGCAGGTCGCTGCCGCCCGATGCAAACCCCAGCGATACCTTTGACACGGGGATTATGGTGGTATGCTCGTTTACTACGATAGGCTTGCCGACCACGGTTTCGCAGTCTGCCATTGCCTTTATTTTCTCCATTGCAGTACCTACCAGACTTTCAAGATGTTGTTCACTCATTTGATAACAGCTCCGTTCTATTAGATTTTAATTTTGCCTTTTCTTCTTTTTCGCGGCGCTTGCGTTCTTTTCGCGCCTTTATCTTTTGAGGTATCCATATCCTCAGAAAGTTCACACCTGCACAAAACGCTATGGCTATCAGTGCGCTGGGTCTTACCATTACGACCGTTGCCGCATAATATTCAAAAGCGCTTTCGTTGAATTTACAATAAACCGCGACATTCTTTGCCCTTACCGTAAATATGCTGTCTATCAGCGAAACGCCGTTTCCAACCGCCGCGCTTAGCTTTCCATAAGCCATTGCGGCATCGTAGGCGTCTTCTTTGCCGCTTACAAGGCGGATATCAAGCTTTGTAAAACGTATGGTCTTCAGTATTTTTTTGACCGCTTTCCACGCCATGGGGATATACGGCTTAGCCATATTGAAGTATCGCTTTACCTTTGCAAGACCGCCCTCTTTGTTTGCCTTCTCGGCTTTCGCAGCGGCTTTCTCTGCCTTCTTGGCGGCATTTTCGGCTTTTTTCTGCTCTTTGATCTCTTTTTTCTGCTCTTTAGTAAGCTTTACTTTTTCGGGCTTGGTTTCTTCGATCTCTTCTATATCTTCTGTATCTTCGGTATTTTCGGCAATCTGCGCTTCTTCCTGCTCGTCTGCCAGATTTGCCTGCTCTATCATCTTATCTATCTGCTCGTCGGTAAAGTCGGCATCAGAGGGCGGAGACTTTGATTTTTTCTCTTTCTTCGGCTTTTTTGCTTTTCCCTTATCTTTTTCGGGTCTGGGGAATATCTTTATAAAAAGCCACTTTATCTCTATAACCGGTTTCTCGCCGCTTTGGGCGCACAGTGTAACTTTTACAGAAAAATGGAGCAAAATAACGATAAGCGCGATTATTCCCAAAAGTATATAAAGCACTATCACCGTTATCATCTCCTTTTAAAAATGTATTATACTTACTTATTGCTGCTCCTCGGCTGCCGCGGCGACATCATCAAAACTGAGCTGCTCGCGGTCGGCTGTCATATCGGGGAGCTCGGTTGTTGACGACAGCTGAAAACATCTTAAAAAATTGCTTGTTGTTTTATAAGCTATTGGTCTGCCGGGAAGATCGAGCCTGCCTGCCTCGGCTATAAGCCCCTTTTCAACGAGCGAATTTACGGTAGACGAGCTGTCAACGCCTCTCACGCTTTCAACAAAGCCTTTTGTTACGGGCTGGTTATACGCCACAATTGTGAGCACTTCCATTGCCGCCGGCGAAAGTGCGGTATTCCGCTTGGTTTCAAGAGCCTTTTTTACAAAACTGCCGTAGCTGTTTTTTACGGTCATCTGATACTCGCCGTCAAGCTCCAAAACACAAAGCGAGGTGTCTGCAAGCCTGTCATTGAGAAGCCTTACTATTTTGGGCACTTCGCTTTCCTCTATCTCAAGCGCCTGCGAGAGCTTCGCCTTGTCAAGCGGTTCGCCGCTGGCAAAGAGCGCCGCCTCTGTAAAATTTACCAGTTCATCTATCTGCATATGTATTAGCCTTTCTCAAATATCCCCACAGGTTGGCTTTTCTAAGCGTTCCCTGCGCGACAGTATAATGCCTTATTGCGCTGTTGTTCCAAAGATTCACTTTCGGTGAAACGCTCTTTTTGCCGCTCTTGGGTATGTTTTCTTCCTGCGGCTGATCTTCTGCATTAACCGCTCTTTTTCTTGCTTCTGCAAAATACAGAACGCTGTTATCATCGCTGAGCCTTATCCTGCCCGATTTTGTGAGCTCCAGCACTGCAAGAAACGTTGCTACCCTCTCGCTTTTATCGGTAAGTCCGTCATACAGCCTGTCCATTTTGCAAGAGCCTGTGCTGTAAAGCGTTTTCATTATATGCATTATCTTTGAAGTTACCGAAACTATCCTGCGTGAAACAATAGGCTCAAAAACTGCGGCTTTTATGGGCTTTGTTCTTTGCGCTCTGGCGAATATGCCCATATAAGCTTCTCTCAGCACCTGAGGCGAATGGATAACGTTATAAGTCTTATCCACCGGCAGTTTCATAGGCTCTCTTACAAAGCTCTCGCCGCCTATATACTTTTCAGAGAGCATTTTTGCAGCCATTTTGCACATAGAATACTCTATGAGCCTGCCCTCCAGCTCTTTTTTGAGTTCCTGAGCTTCTTCGGGCTTTGGCAGCAGGCTGATGGTCTTTATATATATGAGCCGCGCAGCCATTTCGAGAAACTCCCCTGCTGTTTCAAGGTCGGTATCTTCGGCGTTGTCTATATACGCAAGATACTGCTCCAGCAGCGAGGATATCTCTATATCGTAAATATTGAGCTTATGCTTTGTTATCAGGTACAAAAGCAGGTCGAGAGGTCCTTCAAAGTCTTTCAGTTTAAAGGTAAGTTCTTCATTCATCTGCTTTTACACCAACGCCTCTATCCAGTTTGTTGCCAAAGCAAACAGATCAAACAGCTTGCCGTCTATAAAGCCCAGCGGTCTTGAAAGTATGCCGGAAAACATAAGCGCCATGAACACCACGCTTATAATAAGCTGATTCTCGG
The DNA here is from genome assembly GCA_947624375.1 of uncultured Clostridia bacterium. Taxonomy (GTDB): domain Bacteria; phylum Bacillota; class Clostridia; order Oscillospirales; family Ruminococcaceae; genus UBA7477. The sequence continues at coordinate 46,013 of CANQKD010000002.1, forward strand.
CGAGTATTCTTTCATATTTAGCCGAGGTGAAGTATGAAAGAATTTTTGAACCGTCGAGCGGCGGCACGGGTATCAGGTTGAACACCGCAAGACCGATATTTATAGTAACAAGGAAGTAGAAAAGCCATATCGCGTAGTACAGACCCGTATTGTTGGTGCCTGTGATATAGTATATAATGCCGTTTTCCATCATATAGTCATCAGAAACGCCCAGCAGCACTCTCAGCACTATCATGGAAATAATCGCCACAATAATATTTGAAGCAGGACCTGCCAGCGCGGTCAGGGCGATATCGCGGCGGTAGTGCTTAAAATGCAGAGGGTTTACCGGCACAGGCTTAGCCCAGCCAAAACCGGTGAACACCAGCAGTATCGCGCCGATAGGGTCGATATGCGCCAATGGGTTCATCGTAAGTCTGCCCATATATTTTGCGGTATAGTCGCCGCATCTTTCAGCCATCCACGCGTGGGCGAGCTCGTGTATCGGCAGCACCATAAATATAATAAGTATTCTTGTACCGTACTCAATGACAGTCTGAGCATCAAGATGCATACCTGTTGTCTCCTTTTTAATAACAGTTACACTTATTATAATATATTTTTATTAAAATTACAAGGCTATTTTAAGCATTTTTTTGTGAGAACGTATAAAATTTTTAAAAAATTGCCCCTAAAGCAAATTTTTTTTGAAAATCTCTTGCAATTTGAATTGATTTCTGCTAAAATAGTAATGTTGCATATTTTAAAAATTTCAAAAGGGGGTGCAACCTGTATGGCAAAATGTGATTTTTGCGGCAAGGGTGTAACTTTTGGTATCAAGGTATCTCACTCACACAGAAGAACAAACAGAACATGGAAGCCTAACGTAAAGAGGGTAAAGGCTGTTGTCAACGGCACTCCTTGTCACGTTTACGCTTGTTCAAGATGTCTGCGCTCGGGAAAAGTTGAGAGAGCGTAAGATAAAATGACCGCATAAAAAGAATCTGCCCGTTTCGGTTAATGAAACAGGCAGTTTTTTTGTTTAGACGAAAGTGTTCATCGTCACACAACACACAAAAGTTTCAAGTCTTGTCAAGAAAGGGAAAGTTTTCGCTGCTAGAGGTTAGAAGTAAGAAATGCAGACTTATCCGTACTGCAAATTATATTATAGCCCGACCCACAAACCTCCCCAAAAGGAACATCTGGCAGAATATTCTTCCGCCTGCGTTGGGGGAGCAAACCGTGGCTTTTGGGGGATGTAGGCATGGCTGATATGAAATTATATTTTTTCGCAGTACGTTGCAATTCAATTTTCCCGCACTACTGACCTCCGTTGCCTTGCAAACAAAACCTATGCGTATTTCGCTATTTAGCCGTAATCTCAAAGGCACGAAGTTCCGAGCGAAGAGGTATCGAATTTTCACCAAGGCTCAGCGCGTGGTCGTAGGTGTCGGGTATAGCGGTCGCAAGCGACCGCTTATAGGGAGCTCGAGGGAAAATTTTAGATAAGAAGGGAGCAAGTTTCGCAAGAAACTTGTGGCGAACGTTTACGTTCGCTATGGAGCCTGCGCGCCCTGCCTTGCAGATACACTCCCTATATCCCTATGGTTTTCCCCTCGAACAGAAGTGCGCAAAAATAATAATATTTTGTTTTCTATGAATTTTTCACATTGTACGGCGTTCCATAATGGAACGCGGAAAGAGAGATATGCGCTACAACAAAGGGAGGCTCTCTCTTGCAGAGCCTCCCCTCTATTAAAACAGTCCACCGGACTGTTTTAATATTCACCCCTCTCAGAGCGCCTGACGTGTTTTCGGGGGCGCCGCCCCCGTACCCCTGCGACCCTTTTGAAAAAGGGTCGATCGAAAACTTTTAATTTCTTGACAAGTACTTAAAGTTTTGTGCATTATGTGGCGTTGCACAGCTCCGCAGGTGGCGCGTAAGCGCGATTATAAAGAAAATCCACTTCCTACGACGCGTCTTCCTCAGTCGCCCCGTTCTCCTGCTCTCGGATAAGATCATGATAGATTATTGAATTCGACACCTCAATGCGCTTTTCGGCGTAGTCTGAATAATACTGGATATACTCATCATCTACAACGCCGTCGTTTATAAGTGCTGTCATATTCTCCTCAGAGTAGTCCCCTGCCGTTGACTTGAACGCTCCGTCACGCTCCTCGGAATACACGGGGCTGACGTAATCTTTATACACCTGATTGCAGGAAACCACGGTCGATAGGTTCTTATACTTCGTAAGGTCGAAATAGTCGCCCGACTGGCTGTCGTAATAAACTTTATCGGTTATAAAGCTGGCATCGGGCAGGATAACTATATTCTCCTCGTTCTTTTTAAGGCTGAATATATCTGTGCCGAGGGCATAATCACTTTCAAACCCGAACATATTGCCAAGCGTGGGCAGGCAGTCATACATACCCATTATTTTGGTTATTTCCTTTGGCTCGCAGGGCATATCTTTCGCCCAGATTATAAACGGCACGCCGCGGTTGAGGTTATACATAAAGTCGTTTATCTCGATATATCCCTCGTCGTCGTCATCGAGAGCCTCGCCTGTGAACGGGTCATAGTTATAATAGTATTCATACTCGGGCTCTTTTATTTTGGCATCGTGGTCGCCGTAGATAGCTATAACGGTATCTTCCAGCAGTCCTGCGCTGTCAAGGTCGCTTATGAACTGACCTATGGCTTCATCTGCATAGTGCACTGACTTGAAATAGCTGCCAAGCGTTGTACCCTCGAGAAAATCGGCCGATACTTCTTCATAAGAGCCTGTAGCTTCGTTATACTTCTTATACTTGAAATCAACTTGATAGTCGCTGTAATTCTCGATATCTGTAAACGGGGTATGGTTGGTGAGCATTATCATAGTGCCGTAGAAATTCTCATGCTCCTGCGCTATCTGCTGTATTTTTGAGATAGACTGTCTGAAAAACGATTTATCCGAAAGCCCGAGACCTATAGTTTCATCTATAATAAAATCGTTAGAAGAATGGTATAATCTTTGGTAGCCGAGAGAACTGTGCAGGTTGAGCCTGTTCCAATAAGAGCCGTTGTTGCCGTGCATACTGAACGCATAGTATCCCTTTTCGCCGAGCAATTTCGGTATTGAGATATAGTCTCTGTCCCAGTAGTTTATTGCGACCGTTCCGCTGGAGGCAGGCAGCATGGAAGTTGAGAAGACAAACTCGCTGTCGGAGCTTGTTCCTACGCTTTCCTGCGAATGGAAGTTTGAAAAATACAGACCCTCGCTTGCAAGCTTTTTAAGGTTAGGTGTGAGCGGTTCGCCGTTTATATATGTATCTAGTGTGAAACTCTGTATACTTTCGGCGTGTATGACCAGCAGATTTTTGCCCTTGAAGATATCGGTATACTCATTCTTGCCGCGGCTGTCACTGTTGCCGTCATAAAATTCGGAGAAAGCCTGCTGGCTTTCCTCATAGCCCCACACGGTATTGAATTTTGCCGAGATGGATGACACTACGTCGCTTATCTCATAAATGCACACGCCGAACTTACCCAGGACGTATTCTCTGTTCCACTGTTTACGAAGCTTTGAAAAGTCTGAGCCCTGAAGTGTTACAGCAAACACAGCCAGGCATATGACACCTGCCAGCACCAGCTTACCGGGGTTCTTCTTGCCTTTCTGGGCGTTCGCGGCATTTTCAAAGTGCTGAGGTCTGCGCTTTTTGAGAAGAAAGTGTACAACTATCACAAGCGGCACCGACCATATGAAAACGAGGTCTTTAAGCTCCAAGATATAGCCCGTTACCGCATTTGCCACGCCGCCCAGCTGCGAGGCTGTAGACAAAAGCGACAGAGATATGAACGAGCGGTAGTTTGTATAATACACCGAATTCGCGCCGCAGAGAAATGCGAACACACCTGCCATAATGCTATAATAGATAACGCGGCGTTTAGGCTTTATAAGAAAACCTATCGAACAGAATATAAGGCACATACCAAGCTCGGCGAGTATGGGTCTTACCGCCCAGTAGTTTTTCACCGTGAACGCGCGCAGTATATATGAATTTATCAAGCAGCCGACAACAAAAGAAAGCATTACATAGTTATGCGATGCGTACCCGAGTATTTTATTTTTTATACTCTTCAGTTTCTCTTTCATATATTTATCCTCACGTTGTGTGTTCTGCGAAAAGATCACGCAAAATGTATTTATACTATTTCACTGATTTATTGTAATACTTTTTGTCCGGATTGTCAACAGTTAAAATATAACTATAAGAAATTTGCAAGTATTTTTGTATAAAATTCTACATAAGCGCTTATCGGCGGCGCGGCGTTTTTGTGATTTTGCTTGAACGTATGTAATTTTTTATATAAGCACTTGAAAATTTTAATATAATATGTTACAATATGTACATATTAAATAAGGAGAGAAAGAAATGGATCTGGCAAAACTTGTTGATATACTGAAATGCGGCAGGGTGTTCATACAGATGCACAACTACCCTGACCCTGATGCGATAGCCTCGGCGTTTGGTTTACAAAAGCTGCTTGAAAAATTCGGCATAAAGCCTGTTATCTGCTACGACGGCGCGGCGGAAAAGCTGACGGCTATTACGATGCTGAGCAATTTTTCGATAAGCATTGTACACTGCCACGACATAACCGACATGACAGAAAACGACAAAATAGTTGCCATAGATGCGCAGAAGCACAACTCAAATCTGACGGATCTTGTGGGCGATGAAGTGGCGTGCATTGACCACCACCCGACGAAGTTTGAATGCGAATATCAGTACAAAGACGTGCGCATTGTTGGTGCGTGCTCCTCTATAATAGCCGAGTATTACTTTGCAAACGGCATTGAGCCAGACAAAAACGTTGCCTCGGCTCTGGTATACGGCATCAAGATGGACACGGCGGATTTTTCGCGCGGGGTAAAGCAGTTTGACGTTGATATGTACGCGAAGCTTTTCAAGTATGCTGACAACGATCTGCTGGACAGAATGAAGCTGAACACGATGGAATTTGCCGACCTGAAGGCATACGGCAGCGCGATAGAGAACATCAAAGTATACGACAACGTGGGTTTTGCGTTCATACCGTTTGAATGCCCCGATGCGCTTATTTGCGATGATATCCGACTTTATTCTGGCGCTGGATATTATTGAATTCAGCGTGGTCTACGCAGTGAGGGGCACGGGCTACAAGTTTTCGGTGCGCTCAGAAAGACCCGAACTGCACGCAGGCAAGATAATAAGCATAGCTCTGGCAGACTGCGGCAGCGGCGGCGGTCACGCACGAATGGCAGGCGGCTTTGCCGATGGCTCGAAGCTTGCAAGTGACGGGTCGGTGCCTGAAAAAGTGCGCAGCCTGTTCGGCAAGGCTATCAGGGAATACAAGGCGGAGTACGGGGTGTAGAGAAATTTCATATTGAATAAATTAACCGCTGCTCGTGAGTATGCCACAAGCGGCGGTTTTATTATGCTGTAATTCAAGAGAAAAAAGTCGTGTCATATTTCGTGTCATATTTTTGAAAAAATCAAGCAATATTTTACTATAATTTTACAATATTGCACTTAAATTTCTTGATATTTCAAATGTAAAAGGTAAAGCAAAAGCCGCGATAAATCGCACTTTTATCGAATTATCACGGCTTTTAATAATGTTTTGTCGCTGCGACTATTTAACGAAAAAGATGAAAGCGCGGAAAGAAATTTTCGGTTTTCAAAGAAAATCGCCGACCTTTTGTCGGCGAAGAAAATTTGTATATTCTCAAAGTGGTGAAAGTATAGAAAAAAGCCTGTCATACCGAAGGTATGCGCCGCCGACCGTCTTTGGCGGCGAAGGCTTTTTTGGGTACTTTGACCGCCATAAGGCGGTCAAAGTATGGTGACTACTTAACGAAAAAGATAAAAGCTCGGAAAGAAATTTTCGGTTTTCGAAGAAAATCGCCGACCTTTTGTCGGCGAAGAAAATTTCTTTAAGCCGAATTTATTCGGCTGGTCGAGGTGACGGGACTTGAACCCACGACCTCTGCGTCCCGAACGCAGCGCTCTACCAAACTGAGCCACACCTCGCTGACCTAATATATTATACACTATAAAATCCGTCTTGTCAATCCCCAAATTCATTTTTGTGAAAATTTCCCCGATACGCTGTACGCACCGGGGATAAATTCATATTTCTTAGCTGTTTTACCTCACTTTCAGCAGGTCAACGGGTTGTCTGCGTATGTAGCGCGCTATCATTATAGTCATGATGACATACGAGATCGCCATATAAAGCAGATACGTATACACATATATCTTCGCACTGAAAGCCCCTTGCATATATGGGAATATATTACCCAACGCAGGCAGCAGGAGGGTTATCCATGCTGTCAGACATAGCACAAACAGCACGTTCAGTATCAGCATTATTTCAAGCGTATAGATGCGCCTTGCATTGTTGGAACTGCACCCGGTTATACGGAAAATGGCAAGCGTTCTTCTGCGCTTGGTGAGTATGTAATTCATGATAAGGGCAAGGTTCACAGCGGATATTGTGGCGATAAGCACCGACAGCCACATATTTGTGTTGTAGTAATATATCTGCTCGGTGTCTACAAGCTCTATTTCGTCAAATTCAATATCCGCATCGGGGAAGTATTTTTTGTATGCCGCTATGACATCTGCAAACTCATCGGGTGTCAGCGGTGCCGTAAGATCTATATGGGGAAAATCCGTAAGTACGATACTTTCAGGCAGGTTTTTATACGGGATAAAAAAGCCTGCCCAGTTGCAGAAACCTATGCACTCATACTCCTCGCCCTCTATATTTACATACCATTTATCGCCCTTTTTATATGTTTTATACTCATATCTGAATTCTTCCGGCATATTTTCTATGTTCTCGCCGATCGACTCATAAAGTTCATCGCAGCATTGTGTGGGAGCAACACACACTCTGTCGCCGTTTATAAACTCGCTTCTTGTAAACATTCTGCCGGTCGTCCAGCCCATAGTTCCACCATATGATTCGCTTATCATATCCATATTTTTCTTGACTTGCTCATCGAAGATAATATTTCCGCTTTCATATGTAAGGAAGAACACAAATTCGGTTTTTGGAGTATTCGGAGTTATTGCATGAAAACTTATTTCCTCTATTTTGTCTTTAAGAATTTCACCGAATTCTTTGTAGAGACCATCGAAATTCACAGGGGCGATCTGATATTGCTCGGGCAGTGGTGTAAGTGGGCTTATCTGAATACGTGTTTCAGAATTGGTCTCTTCCGACGTGCCCTGCTGTTCTATCCTCGATTCGTTGCGGAAATTCTGGTACACGCCGAACGAGAAGAACGTCAGCAAAATGCAGACTATCTGACAGACTACTATAAGCATGAAAATCCCCGTATAGTTTTTTATAAACGCCGAAATGTTTTTGAATACATATTTTGTATAGCGCACTGCGATCACCTCCTGATGTGATCATTCTTCCTCTTTGAGAATATCTTTCGGCTGTGTCTTGCCGATTATAGCAAACGGCATTATAAGCGATACGAGCATAACGAATACTGCGACGGACAGGCATATCAAAAACTCTGTCTTGGTGAATCTGACTATTGTAGTTTGCAGTTTTCCGCTGAGAGAAAGCGCGGTCATTGCAATGTATGCAAGCATGGCAGCGAAAACCACATCTATAAAAACAGTTACCGAATTTATAAGCGCACACTGCCGCCAACGACCACCGCAAAGGTACAAAACACCGTAGTTTTTAAGCTGTTTGTGGGTGCTTATTGCAGTAAGGCTGAGAACGCTTATCATCGTAAGCAGCAGCAGACCAAGCACCACGGGCACAAGTATTATCAGCTGCTTGCGGACCTCTGCCAGCGTGGCAGAGCGTATATCTGAAAACGGCACAATATTTTTTGTCGTATCCACTATCTGCGAATATGTATGCTCTTTCTGCTCGTCGCTAAGCCCGTCTTTATACGACATAAGAATACCGCTGTATATCGTTTCTATAGAACCTATCTGCTGCAATTCGTCAAGGTCGTATACAAGCATAGGGGCTTCATACAGCTTTTGGTAGTAGTTATGAAACAGCTCATCAATGCGGTGGGTGGCGTTAAAGTCGTCTTCCTGAAGCGCCCTTTCGGGGTGAATGCCGAAAAACTTTGCACCCTCGCGAAAAATGCCGACTATCTCAACTTCCTTAACAACGGTGCCCTCTGCAGTAGAGAAGCCTTGCGTTATAACGTCGCCGACGCCTATGCCCAGATCGTTGGGCGAAATGACCGCGTGTATAACGCCGTCCTCCTTTTTTACCTGTGAAAGCCACTTGCCCTGCTGCATCATCGGCTCGTATTTGTATATCATATCGTCTCTGTATGCATATGAATAATCGCCATTTTTTGTAAGCCTGTATTCGGAAGAATCCAAGACATTATAGCAGGCATACGCATCACTTAAATTATCAAAAACGGGTGACAAAGTTTTCACATCTTCAAACTCGAACGTTAAGAAAAAGTGACCGTATTCACTATTTTGGCGCGATGTAACGCCATAGCAGCCGTCGCCCTCCAGAATATCAGAAAAAACGTTATAATATTTCAGTTTCTGATACACAGACGAAGATGCAAAAATGCACGCCGCGAAAGTAAGCGCAACAAGCGCTATGATAAAAATATTAAAGCCTATATCTTTGACAAAATTTTTTATGCCGTATTTTACTATCATAACACTACCTCACTTTCAGCAGGTCAACGGGTTGTCTGCGTATGTAGCGCGCTATCATTATAGTCATGATGACATACGAGATCGCCATATAAAGCAGATACGTATACACATATATCTTCGCACTGAAAGCCCCTTGCATATATGGGAATATATTACCCAACGCAGGCAGCAGGAGGGTTATCCATGCTGTCAGACATAGCACAAACAGCACGTTCAGTATCAGCATTATTTCAAGCGTATAGATGCGCCTTGCATTGTTGGAACTGCACCCGGTTATACGGAAAATGGCAAGCGTTCTTCTGCGCTTGGTGAGTATGTAATTCATGATAAGGGCAAGGTTCACAGCGGATATTGTGGCGATAAGCACCGACAGCCACATATTTGTGTTGTAGTAATATATCTGCTCGGTGTCTACAAGCTCTACTTCGTCAAATTCAATATCCGCATCGGGGAAGTATTTTTTATATGCCGCCACAACATCTGCAAACTCATCGGGTGTCAGCGGTGCCGTAAGATCTATATAAGGGAAATCCGTTAGCACGATGCTTTCAGGCAGGTTTTTGTACGGGATAAAAAAGCCTGCCCAGTTGCAGAAACCTATGCACTCATACTCCTCTCCCTCTATATTCACGTACCATTTATCGTTCTTTTTATATGCTTTATATGCATATGTTTCTTCTGACGACTCCTCCGTATCGCTGTTGAGTGTTGCCAAAATTTCATCGCAGCATTGTGTGGGAGCAACACACACCCTGTCACCGTTTATATATTCGCTCCTTGTAAACATTCTGCCGGTCGTCCAGCCCAGATCTCCATCAAACTTTTCGCTTATCATATCCATATTTTTCTTGATCTGCTCATCAAAAAAAATATTTCCGCTGTCATACGCAAGGAAGAACGTAAAATCGCTTGACTGCGCACCCGGAGATATCGCATCAAACCCTATCTTTTCCATTTTGTCTTTGAGGATCTCACCGAATTCTTTGTAAAGACCCTCGAAATTTACAGGTGCTGTATGGTATTGCTCGGGCAGCGGTGTCAACGGGTAGATCTGATAGTATTTATCCGGATCAATATTTTCCGAAGTGCCCAGCTGTTCTATCATCGATTCGTTGCGGAAATTCTGGTACACGCCGAACGAAAAGAACGTCAGCAGTATGCAGACTATCTGACAGACTACTATCAGCATGAAAATTCCCGTATAGTTTTTTATAAACGCAGAAATATTCTTGAATACATATTTTGTATAGCGCACAGCACGCCCCCCCTTAGGCAAATTTGCCATTTGCATGACAGGCAATATAAAAACTTTATCTGCCATATTGCCTTATATTTCTATTATATAACACATTTTTATGTATGTCAAGCACTTGACAAAAAAACCGCCCTGTTGCAGGACGGCTTTTGCGGTTATTCATTTGTATCAGTCATTTTCATTACTTCTTCTCTTGTCAGTGCGGTGTCGTAATCCTTGTCGCCCGGGAATACTATTCTGAACGGGTCGAGAATATAGCGCGGAAATTTTTCATCAAATACAATTATTGTATCATCGGGATAATCATCAAGGCTCTTTTCTTCGGGAATTTCAGACAATTTTATCTTCATTACAAGCTCTCTCCCCTCTTTATTCGTGCGATCCATCGACTTTTTCAAACTCTTCTTCGGTACAATAAAACAAAGGAAATCTATCATGGTTGGTATCGGTTTCTTCAAACTCTACATCACTTTCTACGATATATTTTGTTACGCCGTTTATTTCACTGATATCAACTATAGTGCCAACAAGGTCTTGCGAAATGACTCTTACTTTTTCAAACAATTCAAACATTGCTTTCGCCCTTTCTGAAAATGTGATCTATATGTATTCAAGATATTATACATCATCTCGTCAATAATGTCAAGTGTGAAAAATATTTTGGCTTTTTGCCTTTGCTGTGTTGAAATCGGGCGGAAAATATGTTAAAATGTTAAAAGGAGCGTGATAACTATGAAAGCTAAACTTATTAAGACGACCTTGCTTACCTGCGCTGTTATGAGCTTCTCGCTTTTATGCGCGTGCGGTGAAAGCAACGACCATAGAATAAAGCCCTCGGATATGACCAGCGGCACACAGGCTGCGCAGCCCACTGAAAGCACACCGCAAACAGAAAGCTCTCTGCCGACCGATGAGAGCGCGGCAGGTACTGAAACTACCGCGCCAGAAGAAAGCACAGAGCCGAGCTACTCGGTACACCTTGTATGCGCGGGCGATAACCTTATTCACAACTATATTTACGATGAGGCGAGGGAGCGCGCAGGCGGCAATGGTTATGATTTTTCGTTCGTATATGAAAAGGCTTTGAAATATTTTGACGATGCCGACATTGCGATACTCAATCAGGAGACTATAGTCACAGATGAGTTTGAGCCGTCTTCATACCCGGGATTTTGCTCGCCGGGGGCGGTGGGAGACTACGTTGTTGACGAGATAGGCTTTAACGTTATATCTATGGCGAACAACCACATTCTTGACATGGGCGAGGAGGGGCTTGTATCTACTCTTGATTACTGGGACACGCGCCACCCCGAGGTAATAAGATACGGAGCATACAGAGATACCGCGGACATGGAGAACATCCGCACGATGGAGGTAAACGGTATAACGTTTGCTTTTCTGGGATATATGCAGCACACCAACGGCATTGAGCACACGGGCGCACTTGGCACGAGGCTGGTATACCTAAATGAGCTTGATACGATAGAGCAGCAGATAAGAAAGGCTGACGAGATAGCCGACGTTGTTGTGGTATCGCCGCACTTTGGCGTTGAGGTGCAGAGCGAGCTGAATGAAGATCAGCAATACTGCACGAGCCTGTTTACCCAGTGGGGCGCGGACATTATAATAGGTACGCAGCCGCACACGATACAGGAGTGCAACTGGTACGAAAAGCCCGATGGCAGCAAAGCTTTTGTATATTACTGCCTTGGCAATTTTGTTTCTGCCATGAGCAACAAGCTGGCGTGGATAGGCGGCATTGGCGATCTGTACGTTGAAATGGACCCTGAAACGCACGAGATAACTATAAAAGACCCGAAGATAATCCCTATCATCAGCCATTACGGCGAGGATTACAGCAATGTTCAGATAATACCTTATGCCGAATACACCGAGGAGCTTGCGCAGTCGCACGGATATGAGCCGCTCTCTATGGACTACATAGACGATGTGCTGAAACACGTTCCGCAGGAATTTCTTTCTATAGAATAATTGCAAAGGAGATGCACCATGGACGACAAGGAAAAAGTTGAAAGCACGGGCAAGGAAGATGCCGACAGAAAAAAGGTAGTTATAATTGCGGCGGCGGCTCTGTGCCTGATAATTCTGATAGTTATTATCGTTGCTGCCGCATCGGGCGGAAAGTCTGACAAGGCGGACAGTTCTTCTTCAAAGAGCGAGGGTATTTTTTCATCGGCTGAAAATTCTTCCGCTGAAGATAAATCAAAAGCCCCTGATGAAAGCGATACCCCTGCCGATAGCGGTGATACCGACGAAAACAGCGATGAAAACAGCACCGACGAAAACAGCACACCTTCCGAAAGCAGCGATCCACTTCCGCCGAAAGAAAACTATGCTGACGGCTTGACGGAAAATGCCACAGAATATGAGGGTATTGAAGGCACGGGCAACTACAATTACGGCGAGGCGCTGCAAAAGTCTTTGATATTTTACGAGTTGCAGCGCTCGGGAAGACTGGACGGCACTGAGCGCACCAACTGGCGCGGTGATTCGGGTATGAATGACGGCGCTGACAACGGTGTTGACCTGACGGGCGGTCTGTATGATGCAGGCGACAACGTGAAGTTCAATCTGCCTATGGCGTATACGGCTTCTATGCTGGCGTGGAGCGTTTACGAGGACAAGGACAGCTACGAGCAGAGCGGTCAGCTTGAATACATACTCAACGACATAAAGTGGATAAGCGATTATCTTATAAAATGTCATACTGCTGAAAATGAGTTCTATTATCAGGTGGGTGACGGCAACATTGATCACTCATGGTGGGGCGCGCCCGAAGTTATGCAGATGAACAGACCGTCATACAAGGTGACTCTGTCTTCGCCGGGTTCTACTGTTGTAGGCGAGGCTGCGGCTGCGCTGGCTGCGACCGCTGTTATATACAAAGATATAGATGCAAAGTATTCGGAAGAATGCCTTACGCACGCAAAGCAGCTTTACACATTTGCAGAGAGCACCAAAAGCGACAGCGGCTACACTGCTGCGAACGGTTTTTACAACAGCTGGAGCGGCTTTTACGATGAGCTTTCATGGGCAGGAACATGGCTTTACACTGCGACGGGCGACAAGAAATATCTTGAAAGTGCGGGCGATTATTTCACGCAGGCAGGCAGCAACTACAAGTGGGCTATGTGCTGGGACGATGTAGGCATTGGCGCGGCGCTGAGGCTCACACAGCTGACGGGCGATGATGAATACCGCACATTCCTTGAAAAGAGCCTTGACTTCTGGACGGTGGGCGTTGACGGCGAAAAGATAACATACACGCCGAAAGGTCTTGCATGGCTGGACACATGGGGCAGCCTGAGATATGCAACTTCGCAGGCTTTTATAGCTGCGCTTTACAGCGAGAGCGAATACTGCCCTTCATCTAAGAAAGACACATACTGGGATTTTGCGGTAAGTCAGATAGATTACGCGCTTGGCAGCAGCGGCAGAAGCTTTGTGTGCGGATTTGGCGAGAACTTCCCTGTTAATCCTCACCATCGCAATGCGCAGGGCTCGTACATTGACAACATGAACACACCTCAGACTGCGCGGCACACCCTTTACGGCGCTTTGGTCGGCGGACCAGATGCTAATGACGGCTACAACGACACGGTTTCAGACTACACCGCGAACGAGGTTGCGTGCGACTACAACGCAGGCTACACCTGTGCGCTTGCGAAGCTTTACAGCAAATATCACGGAAAGACTTTGAAAAACTTTGGCGCGGTCGAGCCTGTGGAGGAAGAATATTCTATAGATGCTTGCGTAAACGCGGCAGGCAATGATTTTACCGAGATAAAAGCTATAGTATACAACAAGACGGGCTGGCCTGCAAGGGTAAGCAAAGAACCGATGATTCGCTACTTTATAGACCTTTCGGAGACTGACCCCTCGCAGGTGAGCGTGAACATGGGCTACTCGATGGGCGGCGGTGCAAGCTGTCAGGTAGTGCCGTGGAGCGGTGACATTTACTGCGTTGAGGTAACGTTCGGCGACAAGCTGCTCTACCCCGGCGGACAGGATGCATACCGCTGCGAGGTGCAGTTCAGGATAAGCTCGACCGGCTCGTGGGATCCGTCAAACGACCCGTCGTATCAGGGCTTGGGAAGCCAGCAAGGCACGGCTGCGCCGGTTGACACTCTTGCGTTTTACGAAAGCGGCAAACTGGTATTTGGCAGCGAGCCGCAGGAACGCACAGAGACGGGCGGCAACACCGCAAAGCCTGACGGCGACAAGACCACCACAACGACAACCGCCACAACTGCAAAGCCGTCTGTACCAACGGGCGGAACGGCATCGGCAGGAGGTTTGACAGTTACGCTGAGCGGTGATAACTCTTCAAACGGCGGAAGCATCAACATAAACATTGAGATAAAGAACACGGGTGACAAAGACATTGATATGTCTGGGCTGGCGGTCGATTGGTTATTTACGAAAGACGGCGGCGGCGACTTGCAGTTTGCCTGCGACCACAGCGCTATACAGGGTGCTGACGGCAGCTACACCGCGATGACAGACAGCATAAAGAGCGAATTTTCTTCGCAAAACGGCACTGACTGCGACACAAGGCTGCGTATAAGCTGCACCTCGGGAACGCTTGCGAAAGATGCGGTATGGAAGATTCAGGCACGCGTGAACAAAGCCGACTGGAGCAATTTTGACCTGAGCAACGACTACTCGCAAGGCAACGCAGAGCACGTTGCGGTATACTCGGGCGAAAAGCTGATATGCGGCAAGGCGGCGTAAATTCTTGCAATATAAAAGAGCAGGTACACAGGGTATCTGCTCTTTTTGTTTTCATAGATGTTTTACGGAGAAAACCGCCATTTCCTCTCCATGTCGCCGGCAGGATATACTGATGTTTCCGAGGGCAAGAAGTAAGAAATTGTGACACTTTTGCGAGCTTTTTTAGTTTTCGTATTATTTGCGCTGTCGCGCGGCGCAGGAGCGCACACGTTGCCAGACTGTGAACAGTCTGGCAACGTGCCGAAGAATCCTCTGCGAGGATTCTTCCCTGTTCTTCGGCTTTAGCCTCCAAGCCACCCCCAAAAAATCACTCGCCGCCAAAAACGGTCGGCGGCGCACACCTTGCGGTGGGACGGGCTTTTTTCTATCAGAGGTTAGAAGTGAGAAGTCAGATGTTAGAAACGGGTTTTCACATTTTTAGATAGTTTTTCATACCTGCGGTTTTGATAGAAGCAAGAAGCAAGAATTTGTGCTGCTTTCGCAGCGCGCAGGAGCGCACCCAACGCCCCACAACGCGCAAAGGTTTTAAGTCTTGTCAAGAAAGGGAAAGTTTTCGGTCAAGCCTTTTTCAAAAGGCTTGTCAGGGTCGAGGGGTGAAACCCCCGTCGCCGTCCGCAGACGGCGAAATCTCCTACAGCGTGCGCTCCGCAAAGGGTGAATTTCAAAATAGTCCTGTGGACTATTTTGAAATGAGGGCAGCGGTCGTAAACGACCGCGGAAAGAATTATTTCGCTTTTAATTTTTGGGGCGAAATAATTCTTCAGGCGTTCCCAACGGGAACGCTGCGCCCATGCAAGAGGGGGCGTTCCCTAAGTGGTAGCAATATCTCTTTTGCCGCGTTCCATGATGGAACGCCAAACATAGCTATAAACCCCCAAGAACTCAACGCCCCCCACGCCACGCTGCTGGCAGAATATTCTTCCGCTGCTAGAGGTTAGATGTGAGATGTTAGAGGTTAGAAATGATTTTCTGACGTTTGCGCAAATCCCGTCATTTCTGCGGTTTAGATTTAGAAGCAAGAAAATGCTTTTTACAGCTTTGCGCACACTTTTCAAAACCCACACCTCTTGCCTCTTGCTTCTCGCTATCTTGCCTCTAATAGCTGCGCCTCTCCTTTGAGAAGTCATCGCTCTCTTTCCGCGTTCCATGATGGAACGCCAAACATAGCTATAAACCCCCAAGAACTCAACGCCCCCCACGCCACGCCGCTGGCGGAATATTCTTCCGCTGCTAGAGGTTAGATGTGAGATGTTAGAGGTTAGAAATGATTTTCTGACGTTTGCGCAAATCCCGTCATTTCTGCGGTTTAGATTTAGAAGCAAGAGGCAAGAAAATGCTTTTATAGCTTTGCGCGATCTTTTCAAAGCTGCACCTCTTGCCTCTTGCTTCTGGTTATCTTGCCTCTAAAAGAATTCCCCCGCTCTAGTAGAACAGGGGAAAATGTTTACTTTGCCGTTTTCACCGTGAACACCGCGCTTGCCGCGCCGTCAATGACCTTTGAGCCGACTTTCACATACGGTTGAACCTTAAATTTGTATGTCGTATTCTTCTTCAGACCGGATATTTTGTACTGCGTGGTTGCCGATGAACCTACCGCTGTTACTCTTACCCATTTCTTTGTCGCAGAATCGTATCTCAGTATGCGGTAGCCGGTACAAGTAGTCTTTTTCCAGAACAGTCTAACTGCCGTTGAAGTCTTGTTCGCCTTGGTTACGGTTGTAGTGTTCGGTCTTGTTGCAGTTGATATCGTGCTGCACGACTCACCGAAATAGAACTTGCCGTTCTCTTTCACGAAAGCTTTCACGCGGAATTTGTAGACCTTACCTGATTTCAGACCACTGATCTTGTAATTCGTAGTATTCGGGTTATATATCGCCTTTACAGCTACCCACTTTTTCTTTGCATCGTCGTATCTGAATATCTTGTAACCGGTAACGCCGGAAAGCTTGTTCCAGTTTATTCTTATGGCATTTGTTGTGCAGGTGTATGTAGTCTTCGCAGTGAGTTTCTTGACTGTCTTCTTTGCTATCGAGGAAGTCTTCTCAGCGCCACATACAGTGCAAGTGTAGGTCTTCACGCCGGTTGCGGCATATGTCGCAGCTTTTGTTACCTTGCCGCTGTCCCATGTGTGGGTGTGAGGTTTGCTTTCGGTGATGACCTTTGCGGCTTTACCCCAAATGAAATAGTAATTGGTATTATACGTTTCTCCGTTTTTGTAGTACTTTCCGATAGCGTCTTTCGCATACTCCGATATATTCTTATCCTCTTCGCCTTTTGTATAAGCTTTGACAATATTCGGGTTGCCGCTTATATCAATTTCTGTAAGTTTGTTATCATAGCAATACAGAGTATCAAGCTTTTCGCAGCCGCTTACATTAAGCTTGGTGAGTTCGTTGGAAACGCAATCCAGATATGTAAGCGCGGTATTCTTGCTCACATCAAGCTTGGTGAGTTCGTTGGAGTTGCAAGACAGAGATATAAGCGCGGTATTCTTGCTTACATCAAGCTCTGTAAGCTTGTTATAAGAGCAAGACAAAGTCTCAAGCTTTTCGCAGCCGCTTACATTAAGTTTGGTGAGTTCGTTGTTGCTGCAACCCAGTTCTTCAAGCGCGGTATTCTTGCTCACATCAAGCTCTGTAAGTTTGTTCTCAAAGCAAGACAGAGAGCTAAGATTTTCACATCCGCTTACATCAAGTTTGGTGAGTTCGTTGGAAACGCAATCCAGATATGTAAGCGCGGTATTCTTGCTTACATCAAGCTTGGTGAGTTCGTTGGAGTTGCAAGACAGAGATATAAGCGCGGTATTCTTGCTCACATCAAGCTCTGTGAGTTCGTTGCCGCTGCAAGACAGTTTTTCAAGCGTGGTGTTATTGCTTACATCAAGCTCTGTAAGTAGGTTGCCTCCGCAATTCAGTTCTTCAAGCGCGGTATTCGCGGTAACATCAATCTTTTCAAGAGTTTTGTTAATCTCTTCAAGAGTTTGGTTCAGACCGTCTTCATGGTTGTAGTTGAAGCTGCAATCCAGAGATGTAAGCGCGGTATTTTGGCTTACATCAAGCGTTTTGAGCTGGTTACTGCCGCAAGACAGATATTTAAGCGCGGTATTCTTGCTTACATCAAGCTCTGTGAGTCGGTTGCCGTAGCAAAACAGAAATATAAGCGCGGTATTCTTGCTTACATCAAGCTCTGTGAGCTGGTTGTCGCTGCAATTCAGCAATTCAAGCGCAGTATTCTTGCTTACATCAAGCGTTTCGAGCCGGTTATAACCGCAATTAAGATTTTCAAGCGCAGTAAACTTCTCTATTCCTTTAAGAGATCTTATCTCACGCTCAGCGCAGTCTATATACGTTACCGCCGCTATTTCATCAGCAGAAAAGCTGCCGTTTTTGTCGGTATCAAATTCCTTGACATACTCTCTGAAATTTGCATCAGGGAAATGCGCCGCATCAATGGAAACTTCGCTGCTTGCAGCATTTGCAGTAATGGCGGCAATGTCATCTGAAATAACATCGCTCACCTCGGCTATTCCGACAGCAGTCAGACCTATAAGGCAGGCACACGTAACAGCCAGAATTTTTTTGATCTTCATGTAAACTCCTCCTTAAATTTGCACGATCATAGTGCGTTTTTTAATACCATATTAAGTTTTCTTGCGGCAGATCACTTTGCCGTCTTTATCGTGAACACCGCGCTTGCCGCGCCGTCAATGACCTTTGAGCCGACTTTTACATACGGCTGAACTTTGAACTTGTAGGTGGTGTTCTTTTTCAGCCCTGAGATCTTATACTGTGTTGTTGCCGATGAACCTACCGCTGTAACTCTAACCCATTTCTTTGTCGCAGAATCGTATCTCAGTATGCGATAACCTGTGCAAGTAGTCTTCTTCCAGAACAGCCTTACCGCCGATGAGGTTTTGTTTGCCTTTGTAACCGTTGTTGTATTCGGGCGTGTGGCAGTCGAGATAGTACTGCACGATTCACCAAAATAGAATTTGTTGTTTTCTTTTACGAAAGCCTTTACTCTGAACTTGTAGACCTTGCCTGCTTTCAGACCACTGATTTTGTAATTCGTAGTATTCGGGTTATATATCGCCTTTACAGCTACCCACTTTTTCTTTGCATCATCATAGCGGAAGATCTTGTAGCCCGTAACGCCGGAAAGCTTGTTCCAGTTTATTCTTACGGCGTTTGTTGTGCAAGTATATGTGGTCTTCGCGGTGAGTTTCTTAACAGTCTTCTTTGCTATCGAAGAAGTTTTCTTTGCACCGCAAACTTTACAAGTGTAAGTCTTTGTGCCTGCCGCGGCATAAGTTGCAGCCTTAGTCACCTTGCCTGAGTCGTATTTGTGGGAAGTAGTTTTTGCGATAGTTGATGTTTTCTTTGCGCCGCATTCTGTGCAAGTGAATGTCTTCACGCCCGTTACCTTGCAGGTTGCTTTCTTTGTCACTACGCCTGAATCCCATTTATGAATGGAGTAATCAAGACCGTACATCAACGCATATTTTTCTGCTGCTGAACCGGCATAGCAGTTTATATGTGTATCCTCCTGATAGTTATAACGTCCTGCATCTGACGGGAAGCCGTAAGCAAACCTGCCAATGATTTTTACACTATTAGGGATTGTTATATCTTCCATAACTCTGCCAAGGCCATTAAATGCCCACTGACCTATTTCTTCAAGTCCTTCGGACAAAAATATTTTTTCAGCACCCAATTCAGAGAACGCGTATTCGCCTATTCTCTTTACACTTGACGGAATAGTAATAGTTTTTACATTGTGAGGATCTTGTCTGGCATAAAATGCGCCGTCTGCAATTTCGGTCACTCCATCGGGAACAACAACATCGCCAAAACTTCCATGACCGTCAATGAGAACATTATTTTCTATTATCAAGCCAAACGACGGGTCATCTATAGTTTTAATAAAAGAATCTCTCCAGGGAGTCCTGTCAAAAGCAGTTATCCAGTGGGTTTTTGTGCCCAAAGAACTATAAGAATATCTTTCTATAGAAGTATCAATATCCACATTGGTAAGGTTTGAACAGCTCCAGAATGCTCCCATGCCTATTTCCTTAACACTATCGGGAATATTTATTGTAGTGAAGTTATCGCAGCCATACAAAACTCCTTCGATCTTTGTAACATTTTTACCAAGTGTAATTGATCTCAGCTTGTTTAAATTACTAAACATTGAGAGATCAATACTGGTAACGCTGTTGGGGAAAACAACTTCTGTTACATTATCTCCCAGTTCAATAGAGCCGTAAACAATTGTTTTTACATTATTCGGGATCACAACTTTGCCGTCCATTCTTCCGCCATACAGCAGGCAGCCGTCGCCGACTATTACAGGTTTATTTTGCTCTGCTATATTATCATACCATGCTGTATCGGAAAAAGCCCATTGGTCGATATATGATACATTTTTTCCGATAGTAACGTTTGATAAATTCTCGTTGTTTGCAAACGCGCTCTCTCCTATTGACTGCACGCTGTCGGGAATTTTGACAGATCTGAGATCACAATATTCAAATGTGCCTGACGGTATTATCTTAACGCCGTTTTCAATAGTTACATCGGTAAGAGAATTACACTCGTAAAAAATTTCAGAACCTTCATAATATTCGTCCAAAGGATTTTCATCAAATGTATTCTTGCCAATAAACACTTTTTTAAGTGCATTGCAATATGCAAAAGCCTGAGATCCGACATGAGATGCACCTTTTATGGTTACAGATGTCAGAGCCGGCGCTTTGTAAAAGGCACTGGAACCAATATACTTAACGCTTGCAGGAATGGTCACATCGGTAATAGCAGTAGTATTTTCATAATTTTCATTGTAATCAACAAATGCAACATCAGCAATCTTTTCTACAGTATCCGGGATAACGACCTTTCCTTTGCACTGAGAGCCGTCTATAAGGATGCCGTTCACTATTACCATAGGATCTGATTTTCTTTTTGCTTCAAGCCACTTTGTACCTGTAAATACACCGCCGCCTATGTCGGTAAGCTTTGATGGCAATGTTATAGTTTCCAAAGCGGTGCAATTCTCAAATGCGCCGTCGTCTATTTTACTAACGCTATCAGGTATTGTTATTGTTTTGATATTCTCGCATCCTGAAAACAAGTAGCCACTTATTTCAGTAAGTTTTGACGGAAGCGTTATCGCTTTTAAAGCTTTGCAGTTATAAAATGCTCTATTACCTATTTTCTTGACCCCGGCAGGTATTTTTATCGTACTGAGTTTTTCACAGTCGCAAAACAGAGATTCACTTATTTCGGTAAGTTTTGACGGAAGCTCTATAGACTCCAAAGAATTACAGCCTTGAAAAGCATAAGATTCTATAGACGTTATATTCGGGGACAAAACTATTTTTTTGAGTGATGTACAATCTTTGAATGAGCCTACACCAATAACTTCAACGGTGTCAGGCATTGTTACAGACGTCAGCGAACTACAGCCGGAAAACATATGGTTGCTGATATTCAACACACCATCTTTAATAGTTACAGATCTCAGATCTTTACAGTTTCTGAACGCCCAGCCTCTGATACTCTTGACATTAGAAGGTATTTTCAGACTGATTATTTTTGAACCTTCAAAAGCTCCGTCGTTTATTAAAAACACGGTAGAGGGGACCTGATAATTTACAGCTGCTTTGCCTACAGGATACTGAAGCAGAGTAGTTTTATCCTTGTTGAGAAGAACGCCGTTTTCAGAAGCATAATTTTTATTTTTTTCTGAAACGTTTAT
This sequence comes from uncultured Clostridia bacterium, assembly GCA_947624375.1. GTDB lineage: Bacteria > Bacillota > Clostridia > Oscillospirales > Ruminococcaceae > UBA7477. Next base: position 67,464 of record CANQKD010000002.1, read on the forward strand.
AGCCTCGAGCTTGCTGCATTTGTTCCAGAACGCGCCCTTTTCTATACTAGTAACAGTGGACGGGACTGAAACAGATGTTATATTATTATTTCCACTGAATACTACAGAATCAATATAAGTTACACCCTCGGGGATAGTAACTGCACCGCTGCAAGTTTTGGCATCTATCAGGCAATTATTTACTATTACCAGCGGATTTTTCTTACGCATATTTTTGAGCCATACAGTGTCATTATAATTTCCATCGCCAAAGGCTTCGCGTCCTATATACTCAACGGACTTAGGGATAGTAACATTTTCAAGGTTATCACAATGATAAGCAAAAGCCCAATGACCTATTCTCTTTACGCCTTCCGGGATAGTAATTGATGTAACTACATTATCATTTTCATATGTGAATACAGCTACATAGGAACTGTACCAGTTTCCAAATCCGCCGCCTATCGCTGTTACTTTTTTACCGTTTATTTCCGATGGGAATGTAACGCTGGTTTTCTGACCGCTATAGTGAGTTATCACAATAGTGCCGTCGTCCTGAATCTCATATGAAAAATCTCCATATGTGAGTTCGTCCTCCGCGCCGGCGGTAATTGACACATTGTCAGTCAGGATATTGCTGCCTGCGTTAGTCATGCCGATTGCACTGATGCACAGTACAGCGGCACAGGTTGCTGCCAAAAATCTTCTTAACTTCATAATTTTCTTCCTTTCTGTAATTCGTTTATTTTGATGTCTTCACCGTAAATTCTTTGCTTGCCGCGCCGTCAATGACCTTTGAGCCGACTTTTACATACGGCTGAACTTTGAACTTGTAGGTGGTGTTCTTTTTCAGACCGGATATTTTGTACTGTGTTGTTGCCGATGAACCTACAGCAGTTACCCTTACCCACTTTTTCTTTGCTGGGTCATATCTCAGTATGCGATAACCTGTGCAGGTAGTCTTTTTCCAGAACAGCCTTACCGCCGATGAGGTTTTGTTTGCCTTTGTAACCGTTGTTGTATTCGGGCGTGTGGCAGTAGATATCGTACTGCACGACTCACCGAAATAGAACTTGCCGTTCTCTTTCACAAAAGCTTTTACTCTGAACTTGTAAACTGTGCCTGCTTTCAGACCGCTGATTTTGTAGTTGGTAGCATTCGGGTCGTATATCGCTTTTACCGCTACCCATTTTTTATTTGCCTCGTCGTATCTGAATATCTTGTAACCGGTAACGCCGGAAAGCTTGTTCCAGTTGATACGTACTGCGTTAGTGGTGCAGGTATATGTGGTTTTTCCGGTGAGTTTCTTAACAGTCTTCTTTGCGATCGAAGAAATTTTCTTAGCACCGCAAACCGTGCAGGTGTAGGTCTTCACACCAGCCGCGCCATAAGTTGCTTCTGTGGTTATCGTGCCGCTGTCATAGCTGTGCGTGGTCGTCTTTTCAGTTGTCGCTGTCTTAGTTACACCGCAAACCGTGCAGGTATATGTTGTTATGCCTTCTTCAGCACAGGTTGCCGCCTTAGTTACTTTTCCACTGTCATACTTATGAGATGCAGTCTTTGCTATAGTTTCAGTTTTAGTCGCTTTGCAAACCGAACAAGTGTATGTCTTCACGCCCGTTGCAGCACAAGTAGCAGGTTTTGTTACCTTGCCATTGTCGTACTTATGAGATGTAGTCTTAGCAATGGTCTCAGTCTTGGTAGCACCGCAGACTGAGCAGGTATAAGTCCTCACGCCCGTTGCGGCACAAGTAGCAGGTTTTGTTACCTTGCCATTGTCGTACTTATGAGATGTAGTCTTGGCAATAGTCTCTGTCTTGGTAGCGCCACATACCGAACAAGTGAAAGTCTTCACGCCTGTTGCGGCACAGGTCGCGGCTTTTGTTACCCTTCCACCATCATAGCTGTGCGTGGTTGTCTTTGGGATACTTTCAGTCTTTATCCCACCGCAAACCGAACAAGTGTAAGTCCTAACTCCCGTTGCAGCACAAGTAGCAGGTTTTGTCACTTTGCCGCTGTCATACTTGTGCGATGTCGTCTTAGCTATACTTTCTGTCTTTGTCGTGCCGCATTCGGTGCAGGTAAATGTTTTTATACCTGCTTCTGCACAGGTCGCGGCCTTTGTTACCTTGCCTTCATCCCATATGTGTGGGGTATGCGATGTGTTTTTGTTAAAGACCATTACATTTTTATCTATAGTGAGATAAAAATAATTTTCATTGTCTGAGTACTGATAATATGCTGTACTATCTTCATATTCAATTTCGCCATTTTGATATGTTATAATAAGACTTGGAGCGTTTCTTATATCAAGAGAGTTGATCTGGTTTGCGCTGCAATTCAAGTCTGTAAGCGCAGTATTCTTGTTTATATCAAGCACTGCGAGTTTATTGTAACTGCAATCCAAATCTGTAAGTGCAGTATTTTTACTTACATTAAGCGATGTGAGACTGTTGTAACTACAATCCAGATTTATAAGCGCGATATTCTTACTTACATCAAGTTTTGTAAGTCGATTCGTAGAGCAAAACAGATTTATAAGTGCAGTATTACTGCTTACATCAATTGAAGTAAGTGGGTTTCCGCCGCAATTCAAATCTGTAAGAGCAGTATTCTTACTTACATCAAGCGTTGTGAGTCCGTTGTATCTGCAATCTAAATATGTAAGCGCAGTATTTTTGCTGACATCAAGTTTTGCAATTGTATTGTAATGACAGTTCAAATCTGTAAGAGAAGTATTCTTGCTGACATCAAGCGATGTAAGGTTGTTGTAACTGCAATCCAAATCTGTAAGAGCAGTATTCATATTTACACCAAGCTCTGTGAGCTGATTTTCAAAGCAATTTAACAAGATAAGCGAGGCGTTCTTGCTTACATCAAGTGAAGTGAGTTGGTTTGATTCGCAATAAAGAGATGTAAGCGCAGTATTCTTACTTATATCAAGTTCTGTAAGCTGATTTTCAAAGCACCACAAATCTATAAGTGCAATATTTTTGCTTACATCAAGTTTTGTAAGTTCACAATCGGAGCAATCCAGATATTCAAGTGCAGTATTCTTGCTTACATCAAGTGAAGCGAGTTGGTTGGAATAACAGCCTAAAGAAGTAAGCGATGTAAAATACTCAATGCCTTTAAGAGAGGATATCTCGCATGACCCGCAGTCTATTTCTGTTACTTCCGCTATCTCGTCAGCTGAAAAACTGTTGTTGCCGTCGATGTCAAATTCCTTGACATACTCTCTGAAATTTGCATCGGGGAAATGCGCTGCATCAAGGGGCACTTCGCTGCTTGCGGCGCTGGCGGTTACAGCAAGCTTTATCTCGCTGCCGACTTCGGGGGTCGCTGCCATACCCAAAAGCAAGGCAACGGCTGTTGCTGCTGCTAAGAACTTTCTCAACTTCATAAAAATACTATCCTTTCAAATAAATTGCCGTTTTTGGCTGAATTTTCGGATATTATGATTACAGAATATACCTATTATATTATAGCACTGCACGCTATAAAAATCAAGTAAAAATTCAACAGCATGAATTGGCTTTACACACAAAAAAGCGACCCACTGCGGATCGCTTTTGTTATTTAAGATGCGGTCATTCTTCTTTCAGTACCTCTTTCGGCTGGTTTGAACCTATGATAGCCAGCGGCATTATCATTGAAAGCGCGAGGTAGAGAATTATCACTCCTGCGCATACCCCAAAATGCCACAGCCCGAACGAAATTACTGTTTCTTTCAGAAGTGTAAGTTTACCAACTATAAGCACCACCGCCGACAGTACGCTTGCTATACCACAGGTTATAGCGCTGTTTTTAAGGCTTCTCAAAGCACAGGTACGCCACCTTGCGCCGCAGATGTAGAATATCGCATAGTTTCGCAGCTGGCGTTTGGTATATATCGCGCTTATCGAAACTGTTGATATTATAGTTAATATGAAGATACAAACAGCTATCGGCAGCAGGGTGTAAAGCTGCTGATAAACATAGTCTGTGCTGTTTTTGTACACCTGCGAAAGAGGCGCAAAGTCAAGTTTCATGCTCTCCAGCCTGTCGCCGAGCGTGGTGTATTCTTCATCGGTCATGCCGTCGCAGAAGATAAACTGCGTACCATAAAGCGGTCCGAACGACTTATAGCACTCATACATATCCGATGTCCTTGTAAGCAGCAGCATTTTGTCCTCGTAACTGCTCCTGAATGTGGAATAAATGTCGCTGTAACTTGCGCTGAAAGAGTTGTCAATGCTGTATGCCGCAAGCGGCACATTGTCTTTCAAAACGCCTATCACCTTATATTTAGCTGAAACAGTTTTGTCGGGCTGACCGTTTTCGTCAAAGCTCATAACTACAGTTGACTCTATCATATCTCCGACTTTTTGATCGCCGCCTGCCGTTACTGTAGGTATATACCCCGAATTTTCGTAAGTATCTTTCGCTTCGCTGAGCCATACGCCGTCGTTCAGTGGGGGAGAATAGGCGTTTACAAATTCATCAGAATATGTTATCATGTTATGTTCAATGCTGTTTGCCAAATTTTTGTCAAAGCTGTCCTCGTATATATTTGTATAACAGTTAAAAATAGTTTCCGCTCCGTTTGCGGCTGATGTTAGATCTTCGGGAAATACATTCATATCCGTGGTCTTTACCATGTAGCCTTTTCGTGATATGTATTCTTTAAAATTGTCAAACAGCACACTTCGCGACGATATTGCAGAGATAACAAATATCAGCATGACCATTACCGCCGCAAGCTGCAATACACCAAATACCTGCATAAAGCCTGTTTTTGTAGAGCTGCGGGGTGCAGAGCGTGCCTGCGCTATGCTGTGGAAGTGCAGTTTACCAAAAAGCATAACCAGCATAACGAAGCACAGCGCAAACAGGTATATAAAGAGTATTGCGGCATAAAGTTTAAAGTTGTATGCAAGGCGTATCATAGGAAAAAATCTCGCCAGAATCGGCACTAAAAGCTTTGCAAAAACTATCTCTGTCACTAAAAACAGCGGCGCATTTATTATTACACATTCCAAAAGATACGAAAGCGCCGCCCTGCCCTTTGAAAGACCGCAAATTCTGTACACCGCAAGATCGCGGCTGCGCTTTTCTAAAATATAGCTGTAAAGCACGGATATGTTTATCGCCGAAATTGCCGCAATAAGCAGCGACACCGCAATTATCGAGCCGTAGTAGCCAAGGTCGGTAACATCGGTGAAGCGAATGTCTTCAAGGTAAAATTGCTCGCCGAGCGTTTGTTTTATGCACTCACTTATGTCGTCTCGCTGGCGGTGGGTGAGCGGCTGTTTGAAATTTATCGTAAAGCAGGCGCGCTGACGTTCGCTGCAGCTTCGGCAGAGCACCTGCGCGTTTTCGGGTATCGCCGAAAATGGTATTTCCATGTCTACACCGCTGCCGTAAGTTTTCTCGTCAAGCACTTTTGCTATCCTGTAGCTCTCGCCGTTTATGATGATATATTCGGCATCGGCAGGCAGTTTGCAGGCAGATGCGCTTGTTTCGCCAAAGATGTAGCCGGGCGCGTTATTGTCGCTGAAATAATACTCAGACAGCGCAACTATCTTCTCGCCGCTGAAATACTCTTCGTCAGAAAAAATTGTTGTAAGAGGATTTTTGTTGTCAGCTATCCTGCCGTCTTTCATAGCAATACTGCACGAAAGTATATTGTAATACGGCTGCGCGTTCTCGTCATAATCAGGCGTTTCGCCGTGAAAATCAGTATCATTGAAATATAGAGGCGTTTTTACTATGTAGTTGAATGTAATACCGTCCACGTTTTCCAAGGTGCTTTCAGAAAACGCCGACATAAGCGCAGACAACTGCGACGGCGAGAGCGTACCGACTTCAAGATCCTTTGCATCATCAAGGGAGTGAAAATCACTGTCGCCGACAAGCACTGCTATATTCTTTACGTCCTCTTCCTCGCCTTTTGAGATGACCGCGCGGTAGTTGTGATACAGCCCGTAAGAAAAACATATAACAAGGCAGGAAACAACTATATTCAGCACAAGTAAAAGTGATAACATTCTCTGCTTTTTGAATTGCCCCGTGAGATATTTGTACACCATTTTAAACATAAAGATTCCTCCTTTAAAATTCCTGCAAAAAGGCAGACTCTGCCCATTATAAAAAGATTTCACTAATATATACACATCAAAAGGGCAAAATGTTACAAAAAAATTTAAAAATCAGCGAAATACACAAAAATATTTTGTATGCAAGTATATTATTCGACAATATATACAAAAGGCAAAGGCAGAAAGGGTTCGCAGATTTTTTTCCGTTCATTTACATGCGGCGCATGGTATAATCAATTCGTAAGCTGAACACGAGACGACACGAAAGGGGTAATACATATGCCAAACAAGTACATAGTTTTCGAGGATGCGCACGGCACGCACGAACTTGCCGTAGGCTCTCTGCTGGCGGCAGACGGCAAACTGTACCTCAGCGGCGCTGTTGACAGCGAGAGCGCTGAGGACATCATCAAAAACATGATATACCTCTCACAAAACAACATACCCATTACGCTGTTTATTGACAGCCCCGGCGGCGAGGTCCGTTCGGGTCTTGCCATCATCGACATGATGGAGATAATAAGCAAGACCACGCAGATAGATGTTATCTGCACGGGCAAGGCATACAGCATGGCTGCTGTTATTCTGGCGGCAGGCAGCAAGGGGCACAGGCATATGCTTCCGCACGCGCAGGTGCTCATTCACGAGCCGCTTATAACGGGCGGCGGCGGCAGTGCAAGCTCGGTAAAGAGCACGGCAGAATCGCTGCTGGCGATCAGAGACATAATGAGCGAAATGCTCGCAAAGTACACAGGCAACACCGTAGAGAAGATGAACGAGATAATGCACGGTGATACATACTTAAACGCAAAAGAGGCGATAGACCTGGGCGTTGCAGATGATGTTACCGTGACATTATGACCATGAAAGGAGCTGTGACATATGAACATCATAAGAACCTCAGAAAGAAAACAAACACAAGACACAGGCTATCTTGTAATGCCTGACGGCAGCAAGAGGTCCCGCGATTGCCGTGTAACGGGGCTTAACAACAACGTGGCGGTGATCGGGCCGTCGGGCTGCGGCAAGTCGACCGTAATGGGGGTGCTCAACATCCTAGAGCAGGACGGCAGCCTGATAATCTCAGACCCGAAGGGCGGTTTATACCGCTCTATCAGCGACATCCTCAATGACAGAGGTTACATAGTAAAAAAGCTCGACCTCACCCACCCAGAGAACTCAGCACACTACAATCCTATAACACGCGTTCAGACCTCGCAGGACATAAAAAAGCTGGCGCAGCAGATAGTCTTCAACGCCTACAGCAAAGAGGGCACTGCATCGCGCGACCCCTACTGGGAACGCAACGCACAGGTAATGCTCACGGCTTTCCTGACTTACTTGACGGAAAGCGATCTTCCGCCCGAGAAGATGACCCTTACCACGGTCATGGAAATGCTCGGTGACTTCACGGCCTACGATGAAGAGGACATAGACAGGCTGAGAGACAAGCCCGTCTACCGCGACTTCATAAAGCTGCGCGAAGAAGCCGAGGCAAACGGAGAGGTCAGCAGAGCCTGGAAGCTTTTCAGTCCTTTCGTAGGCCTCAGCTCCAAAACTCTCTCCTGCATAATAACAACGCTGACGGCGATACTCTCGGTATTCGACAGCAACGAACTTTCGCAGCTTTTCAGCGGTAATGACATCTCTTTCAAACGTCTTGCCAACAGAAAGACCGCGCTGTTCGTGATAACCTCCGACACCGACCGCTCGAACGACATTTTAGCAAACATCTTCTATTCGCAGGCTCTTGGCGAGCTGTGCGACTATGCAGACAACAACTGCAAAGACGGCAGACTGCCGCGCCCGGTAACTTTTTTGCTGGACGACTTTGCAACAAACTGCTGCATAGCGAACTTTGACAACATAATAAGCAACATAAGAGCAAGAAATATCTCCGCCATGCTGATGCTTCAGTCTCTCGATCAGCTCAGAACCTGCTATCCGCAGGGCAGCCACACCATAATGAACAACTGCGACACAATGGTGTTCATGGGCGCTAACTCTACGTCCGATGCGGCATACTTCGCAGAGCGTGCCAACAAGCCGCTGCACGTTATGATGGAGATGCCGCTGCACACCAGCTGGGTATTCCGCCGCACCGAAAAGCCGCGGTTTGTAAACAACATAAATCCCGAGGAATACTTGGAGGGCGTTCGACGGGACATAGAAGAATTGGAGCAGCTACCGTTCTAAAAGCAGTGGGGAGCCGAACCCGAGCCGCCTCAAAGCCCCTCGGCAAAAACCGACTCGGGCGAGGCGATACACTGCTATAAAAAAGGCAGTCGAACTAAATCGGCTGCCTTTGCTTTTTTTATTTACTTTTATGAATATCTCTTTGCTGCCAGTCTTACAATGCTCAGCATTCCCAGCAGCATTATTATCGCAAACCCTACGGCTAGCATTATCCACCCTGCCGTGAAACTTTTTGTAAGCTCGTCCATATTCGTGCCGAACACCTTTTCAACTGTGCTGTCCATTCCTGCGCCGTACAAAAACAGCACAATGAACATCTTTACGTTTGCCAGTGTGAACGCGCCTGCCAGCAAAAGCATCAGCGACTGCACCGCGGCGTACTCTTTTCTGGTATTCTTGAAATACAAAAAGGCAAGCAGTGCGCACACGAAGAGCATTATTGTATACGCGGCGTATATGCAGCTGTAGACTATAAGCAGCGGCTGGCTGCCCGAGGTATCCATTCCCGGGACGGTAAATATACACGAGATGACCGTAACGGCGGCTGCTATATAGGTGATCATCGCTGATATTCTGTACGCTTTTTCGTACTTGTGCATTTTTTCATATCTAATCTGCTTTGACATTATTCATCTTCCTTTTGTATGATAGTTACCTTTACGCGGTAGATCTTTCTGTCGTCGCTGCGAAGTATCTTCATTTCAAAGACATCGCTGCGCACCACTTCGCCCTCGGCGGGTATCTCGCCTGCAAGCTCCATTATATATCCGCCCAAAGAGGACATTTCGCTCTCCACCGTATCGGCAGGCAGACCCATATTTTCAAGCATATCGTAAAGCGACATTTCGGCATCTACGTCAAACTCGGTATCGGAGATCTTTATGAAAGAGTTGTCCTCGTCGTCGCTTTCGTCATATATCTCGCCGACAAGCTCTTCAATAATATCTTCAAGAGTAACAATGCCTTGTGTGCCGCCGTACTCATCATGAACGACCGCCATGTGCATTTTTTCTTTCTGCATTATGCGCAGAGCCTCAGAGACCCTTGTATGCTCGATAAGGTGGGCAGGCTCGTGCATTATTTGCGAAATATCGCCCTGTTTGCTCAGGTACATCTCAAAAAAGTCGCTTTGCAGCAAAACGCCCACGATATTGTCTATAGAGCCCTCGAACACGGGCAGCCTTGAATATGCAGTCGAAGCGAAAAGCTCGCGTATTTTTTCAACGTCATCACCAATCTCAACGCCTGTTACATTTACACGCGGCACTAAAATTTCGCCAACGGTCTTTTCATCAAACTCCAGCGCCGAGCGCACAAGGTCTGATTCCTGCTCTTCAAGAACGCCCTCGTCCTCTATCTCGTCAATGATGTATTTCAGCTCGTCTTCCGTCATAGTCGGCTGTTTATTGCCGCTGCTGAATATTTTTGAGCTCAGTTTTGTAAGCGCGCTGAACGGAGCTATAACAGGCGTAAGCACTGTCATGAATCCCAGCAGGAGCGGCGCCATGAAAAGCACAAAGCCTTCGGAATGTTCTTTGGCTAGCGCTTTCGGTATGATCTCGCCGAATACGAGCACAGTAACGGTCATTACGGCGGTGGCGATACCCACGCTGCCGCTGCCCAGCACTCTTGTGAACACCACCGTTGCCAGCGATGCCGAGGCGATATTCACGACGTTGTTGCCTATAAGTATAGCGGTAAGCGCTTTATCGAATTTTTCTATGATCATATTGGCTTTTGCGGCGCGCTTGTTGCCGCTGCCCTCAATGCTTTTCAGTCTTATTCTGTTGACAGAGGAGAATGCCGTTTCAGTCGCTGAAAACACTGCCGAAAACATTACTAAAACGACAATTATGAATATGTCCATAAACTAAATAATTTATCCTTTCAGGCTCAGTCGGCGTACACGGACTTTATCGCATCTATTATCTCGGGGAACCTCCATGTGCAGTTTGCTCTGTCCATCATGCCGAAGTTCTCTCCGCCTGTGCCGACTGCGTTGTTATCCCACCAAACGCAGGGTATACCGAGCTTTTTGGCAGTTTCAAGGTAGTATGTCGTGCACTCTACCCTCTCTTCTGTGTTACCCTTGTCAAGGCAGCCGTACTCGCCGACGATAACAGGTATCTGATTTACATAGAAAAGGTCTGCGAGTGTCTGGAAGAATGAATCTATCTCGCCTTTATTGCCGTCGTCAAATGTATCAGTGCCTTTAGTATCAAGTGCGAACGAATAGGGCAGGTAGCCGTGAACAGAAACTATTACTTTATCGTCGTTCTCTGGCAGCCATACTTCTTTAAGGCAGTTTCTCTGCGAAGATGCGGCATAGCCTGTGAGCATAAGCATTCTCTTGGGGTTGTTGCCGCCAGAAGCTCTTACTGTTTCATAAAATGCCTGAGCGTATTCCTGAACTATCTCGCGAGACTGCTTGTTGCCGCCGTTCCACTCATACTGCGTGCCGCGCAGACGAGGCTCGTTAAGACCCTCGAAAATAAGGTGCTCATCATAGTTTTTGAATTCCTCGGCTATCTGAGCCCACAAAGCTTTGAGCTGCTCTATGTCCTGCTCCTTGTTTTCCTCATCGGGGAAGTACCATTCCTCATGGTGGGTGTTAAGTATAACATACATATCGTTGTCTATGGCGTAGTCAACAATTTCGTGCACTCTTGCCATCCACTTGGGGTCAACGTTATAATTTTCGTCCATATGCATACCCCAGCTTACGGGCAATCTTATAAGGTCAAATCCGTCGTTTTTAAGAAGGTCTATCATTTCTTTTTTGGTAGGGTCGGGCTGCCAGCTTATTTCGGAAGCTATGGTATTGCTGCCGGTGGCATCAAGAGTATTGCCGAGATTCCATCCTGTCTTTATCTCTTTTACAAGCTCCCATGCCGAAATGTCGCGTATCTCCTCCTGCTCGGTATGAGCCGATTCATACAGACCCGCAGGCTTAGGACCGCTGTAGTCGGGTGCGCTGTCAAATTCTTCGGTGCTGTTGTCTGCCGCGCTGTCGTCTGCAACGCTTCCGTCAGAAGTTGCAGGCTCGTTTGCAGAAGTTGTTGTACTGCTGTCTGAATCTCCACAGCCTGCAAGCATGGTAAAGCTCATTACGGCTGCCGCCAATATTGCCAATAACTTTTTCATTATTATTCTCCTTTACACAATGTTTATATTTATATGCCGCGCCTTATCATTTCAAGGCACATTCTTCCGTTGTGATAGGGGCACTTCCACGGGCCGACCATCTCTTTCTGTCTGTCGGGAACGCCCTCGAAACTTACTTCAGAATACCACTCGCCGCAGCGTTTGTCTGTCTGAACGTTCTTTATATACTCAAAAACGCTCTTTGCTATGCTGAGGTACTCTTCATTTTTGCTGTGCATATAGGCGTTGCAAAAGCCCACTACCGCTTCTGCCTGCACCCACCACACGCGCTTTTTGTCTATTTTGTCAACCTCGCGCTCGTTATACAAAGCACCGCCGTGGAATGCAAGTTTTGCGATGTTTTCTGCTATTTCAAGATCCATGGCACTGAATTTGTCTATAAGAGCTTCATCACCGAGCGTTTCACAGGCAAGATCCATAAGCCAGCTTGCCTCGATATCATGACCATATGAATGGATATCGCCAACAACATTGAAAGCGGTATCAAAGAAAACTCTCAGAGCTTTGGTATCTTTATCAAAAACTATATCGCTCATCTGAGAGAGCAAAAACCTCAGCCGCTCCCCTACTTTCGCATTTTTCTCCGCCTTGTAAAGCTCTGTATAGGCTTCTATAAGGTGCAGAATGGCGTTCATAGTCTTATCAGCCATAAGACCGTTTTCAGAAAGCGCATCGTTCGGTATAGGCTGCCAGTCTCTGTCAAATGATTCAACATAGCCGTATCCATCGAGGGTATTGCTTTCTATATCTTCAAAAATTTTATACGCAAGCTGCAAGGCTTCCTCGCTGCCGGTGCTGTTATGATAGGCAGAAAGCGCATACACCGCAAATGCGCAGTTATAGGTATGTTTCATGGTATCGCTCGGCTGACCTTTGCAGTCAAGCATCCAGTAAACGCCGCCTTTTTCATAGTCTATGCAATAGTTCTTTACAAAATCATAAACGTGGTCGGCAAGGCGTTTGTTTTCTTCGCCGCCGAGAATTTTATAGCAGGTCGAAAAGAACCAAAGTATGCGGTTATGAAGTATCACGCCTTTGTCGGCGGTCTTGTCAACGTTAAGATCAAAGTCCATAAAGCCGTAAAAGCCGCCGTTTTCCTTGTCCTCCAGCTTTGACCAGAAAGGTATTATCTGCTCGGTGAGCATTTTTTCACATTCGTCTTTCAGCATTTTGCTCGCTTCCTATTCTGTTATCTTTCTTGCTTCTATATAGTATCTCTTATCCCATGCGTGACCCATTGAGAAGGTCTTTCTCGGCAGTGCGCCGTCGCAGATGACTGTCGGGAAAAGCTCGGACTTTTGCATATCGGGAAGTATAAAGCCAACGCTGTTTGCCTTTCCTGCAAGCTCCTTGACTACTTCCTCGCCGTGGATATAGTCTACCTTGCCGCCGTTTGCCTTTACATACTCGTCAAGAGCCGTTTGCAAACTGCCTACCGAAAGCTTTGAAAGCTCGTTATTTACATACATTTTCTTCTCGCTGCCGCCATGAAGTACCACAAAGCTCTGACCGCTGCCGTCTTCTGAAAGCGCGAGCCTTTTGGTAAGGAACGAGAGCAGTTTATCGCCGTCAACTTCGGTAACTATGCGGTGTATAGCCTCAAACTCCAGCGCGGGAGAATGCAGGTTCACTATCTCTACAAGGGCATATCTCGCAGGGTGGTGCGACATATCTTTATCGGGGTCAGCTCTTTTGAGCCGCTCGTAAAACTCTTTCGCAGTTGCGAGAGAATGGTTGCCGTCACCCATAGCGTAAACAAGCGCGTTTTGCTCGTTCATGCCATATTTTTTGTTAAACGCATCAATATCGGCAAGCTTATCAAGCGCCGAGAGCACCGCGTTTTTATCCTCCTCGCCCAGCAGCCAGCCCTTTATCGAGCCGCCCTTTTGCATAAGAGGGGTATCATAAAGCTTTGTCATGCCGCTTGTTTTCTGCGCAAGCGGTTCTATAACGGTTTTCATGTCGTCGTCGATAAGTATCATTATATGCGGAAGTTCTATCGGCGCGCCCTCGCGTATACGCACACGCGGAGGTATTCTTTCAACAACGGTAGCTTCCGTTGCCCTTACCTGCGACTTTGAGCCTTTTCGGTAGTCGTACTGCTCCAGATCCACCGCGCCGACTATGCCTGCCCGTACCTTGCCGTCATTCTGCGTTCTTTCCACATACACCAAGGCATTTTTATATTCTTCAAAAACGCCTCCGCTCACATACTCTGCCATAGCGGAGTGTATTTTTTCAATGCGCTTTTCTACGTCTTCGTCTTCAAGATAAACTTCGGGCAGTGTAACGCGCAGAGCCGAGGGACTTTCGCCCACTATCCTGTCTGTTTCAGCCCAGTATTTCGGCTCGCTGGTGTACTGGTCGCACGCCACGACAGCCCACTTTTCCATATCCGTATTCTTTGGCAGAAGTATATCCGCCGCTTTGAATGCTGTACTCATTATTATCACCGCTTTAAAAATATTTCAAAACAGGACGACACCCCAAACAGCATGGATTATCGTCCTGTTATCTGCATGGGGCTTAGTTGTTAGCGCCACAGCACTTTTTATACTTTTTGCCGCTGCCGCATGGGCATGGGTCGTTAGGGCCGGGCTTTGACTTTACAGACCTGGTGGGGGCGGTCTGAGGAGATTCTTTAAGAACCTGTTCGCGCCTGGGGGCATTTTCTGCCCTTCTCACCTGAATGGTAAACAGCATACGAACTGTATCTTCACAAATGCTCTCTACCATGGCATCAAACATATCAAAACCTTCTATACGGTACTCGACAACGGGGTTATGCTGACCGAACGAACGCAGATTCATACCGCGCTTGAGCTCGTCCATGTCGTCTATATGCGCCATCCACTTGGTATCTACAACTTTCAGAAGTATAACTCTTTCAAGCTCACGCAGCAGGTTGGGGGTAAGCTCTTCCTCACGCTTTGCATACTTTTCAAGCGCGCGGTCGGTAAGCATTTTAAGGATATCCTTTTTGTCTACCTCTTCAAGCTCTTCGACCGTGTATCTGAAATCGTCCTCGGTAGTGAGTATACCTATAAGCTTTTCTCTAAGACCGTCAAGATTCCAGTCGTCGTGTATCTCCTCATCGAACAGATACATATTGACATTATTCTCAACAAAGTCTTTTATCATCTTAAGGATATACTCATGTATATCGTCTCCGTCAAGCACCTGCGAACGCTGCTTATAGATTATCTCACGCTGGGCGTTCATAACGTCGTCGTAGTTGAGCACGTTCTTTCTTATATTGAAGTTGTTGCCCTCGACTTTCTTTTGCGAATTTGCTATTATACTGGTGAGCATCTTGCTTTCGAGCGGCGTATTTTCGTCAACTCTCAGAGTATCCATAACTCTAGTTACCTTATCTCCGCCGAAGATACGCATAAGGTCGTCTTCAAGAGAAAGGTAGAAACGGCTCGCACCGGGGTCGCCCTGACGTCCCGAACGGCCTCGCAGCTGGTTGTCTATACGTCTTGCCTCGTGGCGCTCGGTACCTATAATAAACAGACCGCCTGCCTCTTTGACCTCAACTGCCTTTTCCTTTACTTCTTCATTGAATTTATCGTAAAGCTCTTTATACAGCGCTCTTGCTTTGAGTATCTCCTCATCGTCTGTCTCGCCGAAGCCGGTAGCCTCATATATTATCTCCTCGGGGATATCGCGGCGGCGCATCTCGTGTCTTGCAAGATATTCAGCGTTACCGCCGAGCAGTATATCTGTACCACGGCCTGCCATGTTGGTGGCTATCGTGACCGCGCCATACTTACCTGCCTGAGCCACTATCTCGGCTTCTTTATCGTGATACTTTGCATTGAGCACGTTATGCTTTATGCCCTTGTTTTTCAAAAGTCTTGAAAGATACTCCGATTTTTCGATAGAAACAGTACCCACAAGCACCGGCTGACCGTTCTGGTGGCACTCGATTATCTGATCTATCACGGCATTATACTTAGCCTTTTCGGTCTTATAGATAACATCGGGATAGTCTATTCTGATAACGGGGCGGTTGGTGGGTATTTCTATGACGTCAAGTTTATATATCTCGCGAAATTCGTCCTCTTCTGTGATAGCAGTACCCGTCATACCCGAAAGCTTTGAATAAAGGCGGAAATAGTTCTGATAGGTTATAGTGGCAATGGTCTTAGATTCGCGCATTACCTTTACGCCCTCTTTTGCCTCTATCGCCTGATGCAGACCGTCATTGAAACGTCTGCCCTGCATGATACGGCCTGTAAATTCGTCAACTATAAGCACTTCGCCGTCTTTTACAACATAGTCGACCTCGTTATGCATGATGCCGTTTGCTTTTATAGCTTGATTTATATGGTGCAGCAAGGTAAGGTTGTCTGCGTCCATAAGGTTTTCAACGCCGAAAACTCTTTCAGCCTTTTCAACGCCTGACTTTGTAAGTGTGGCAGTTTTTGCCTTTTCGTCTACGATATAGTCGCCGTCAAGCTGGTCGTTGTCTGCTTTGTCGTCCATTTCAACAACGGTTATCTGCTTTAATGTCTTGGCAAATTTATCTGCTCTTACATACATATCTGTAGATTTATCGCCCTGACCCGAGATAATAAGCGGTGTTCTCGCTTCGTCTATAAGAATAGAGTCCACCTCATCGACTATTGCAAAGTTGTGACCTCTCTGCACGCGGTCTTTCTTATAGATGACCATGTTATCACGCAGGTAGTCAAAGCCGAACTCGCTGTTCGTACCGTATGTTATATCACAGGCGTATGCGGCACGGCGCTCATCGTTGTTCATGCCGTTCAATACGCAGCCTATTGACTGACCCAGAAATCTGAACACCCTGCCCATTTCTTCCGACTGGAATTTGGCAAGATAGTCGTTTACGGTAACTACATGAACACCCTTGCCAGAAAGAGAATTAAGGTAAGCGGCAAGGCAGGCAACGAGCGTTTTGCCCTCGCCTGTTTTCATTTCGGCAATTCTGCCCTGGTGCAGCACTATTGCGCCGATTATCTGCACGGGAAAAGGCTTTTTGCCGAGCACTCTCCACGCTGCCTCGCGGCACACCGCCAAAGCATCGGGCATTACGTCGTCCAGCGTTTCAAGGCCCTCCAGCCTGTCTTTAAGCTTTTGTGTCTGGCTTCGCAGTTCCGCATCGCTCATGGGTGCGTACTTTTCTTCCAGCTCTAAAACTTTATTCTTTATAGGTTCTATCCTCGCAAGCTCTTTTTTGCTGTAGCTTCCGAATATTTTATCAAATAAACTCAATTTACTGACCTCCACAGATTTTACGATTCTTCATATCGGCGCAAAACGCGCCGTCTTTAAATGCATATAACAACACAGATTATATTATAACACACCGCGTTTCAAAAGTCAAGCAGACACAGGAAAAATAAGGCAAGAAAAAATATGCGCGCAAATATGACATTTCTGTTGACAAAGCGCGCAAGGTGTAGTATAATAAAAATATAGTATTGTATATACCGATAATCTTATCAAGAGCGGCTGAGGGTCAGGCCCTGTGAAGCCCGGCAACCTGGCGTTTGTCAAGGTGCTAATTCCTGCGGTTTTACCGAGAGATGAGAGGTATTTGACGGCCAGAGCCGTACAGATATTACTGACGTTTCGCGGAAAAATACCGTGAAGCGTTTTTTATTACACAAGAAGGAGCGAAAATTATGGCAAAATATATTTTTACATCGGAGTCTGTAACAGAGGGTCACCCCGACAAGATATGCGATCAGATATCTGACGCGGTGCTTGACGAAATGCTCAGGCTTGACCCCCTTTCACGCGTGGCGTGCGAGGTATGCGTTACCACGGGCATGATACTTGTTATGGGCGAGATCTCTTCAAAAGCAAGCGTTGACATACCTGCGATAGCGAGAAAGACCGTTGAAGAGATAGGCTACGACAGGGCGAAATACGGCTTTGACTGCCACACCTGCTCGGTGATAACGACTATAGACAAGCAGTCGGCTGACATAGCTATGGGCGTTGACAACGCTTTAGAGGGCAGGGCTGAAAACAAGTTTGACACGGGTGCAGGCGATCAGGGTATGATGTTCGGCTACGCGTGCGACGAAACGCCCGAGCTTATGCCGCTGCCGATATCTCTGGCGCACAAACTGGCAAAAAGGCTCACGCAGGTGCGAAAAGACGGCACATTGGCATATCTGCGCCCTGACGGAAAAACGCAGGTTACCGTGGAATACGACGACGGCAGACCGACGAGGATAGACACTGTGGTGGTATCTTCTCAGCACGACCCCGACGTTACGCTGGAGCAGATACGCGAGGACATTATAGAAAAGGTGATAAAGGCTGTTATTCCTGCAAACCTGCTTGACGAGGGCACGAAATATCTTGTAAACCCGACTGGCAGATTCGTTATAGGCGGACCGCAGGGAGACAGCGGACTTACAGGCAGAAAGATAATTGTTGACACATACGGCGGATATTCTCGCCACGGCGGCGGAGCGTTTTCGGGCAAAGACCCGACGAAAGTTGACCGCAGCGCTGCTTACGCGGCAAGGTACATAGCCAAAAACATTGTTGCCGCAAAGCTTGCCTCAAAGTGCGAGGTACAGCTTGCTTACGCTATTGGCGTGGCTCAGCCGGTTTCGATAATGGTGGACACATTCGGCACGGGTACTGTTTCTGATGAAAAGCTTGCAGAGGCGGTAGAAAAGGTGTTTGATCTGCGCCCTGCCGCGATAATAAAGGCACTCGATCTGCGCAAACCGCGTTACCGCGCGCTTGCTGCTTACGGTCACATGGGCAGAGAAGACCTTGACGCGCCGTGGGAAAAAACAGACAGGGCAGATGCGATAAAGGCAGCAGCCGAGGGATAAAAAATGCTTCTTAGTGAAAATTATGATGTTTTATACATCAGCGAGCTTAACTGCGTATTCGTGAAATGGAAACGCTACTGCGAGGGTGAAGATTACCGCCGTGCGCAGCTTCACGCGCTTGATATAATCGACAAGCACGAGGGCTGCCACTACATTGTTGATATGCGCGACGGCTTCAAGTGCAGCAGCGATGACGACACATGGCTGCACGGGCATTTTGCTCCGCTGATATACGACAGCGGATGCAGGCATTTTTTCTACATAAAGAACTCTAGCAGCCTGCTGGACGGAGAGATAGAGAATCAATCGGCGCTGATGCAGAGGTTTTTCAGCGTACACTGCTGTGAAAACTTTGACGACATAAAGCTTATACTGCTCTCCGACCCGGAGTTTTTGAAGGGGTAAAATAAGATAATCGGGATTTGTCCACTTACGGAGAATCGCGAACAGTTCACTATCACACAGTACGCAAAACTTTTAAATCTTGTCAAGAACGGAAAAGTTTTCGGTCAAGCCTTTTTCAAAAGGCTTGCGGGGTGTGGGGCGGCGCCCCACAAAGACACAACGTGCGCTCTGAGAGGGATGAATTCAGAAACAGTCCGGTGGACTGTTTTAGTAAGAGGGCAGCGGTCGTAAACGACCGCGGGAAGAATTATTTCGCCCCCAAAATTTAAAGCGAAATAATTCTTCGAGCGTTCCCAACGGGAACGCTGCTCCTGCAAGAGAGAGCCTCCCCTTGTTGTAGAGCAACGCTCTTTTGCCTGCGCGCGCTTGCGTGCGCAATAGCTTTGTGAAAAGTTTGCACTGTTACTTCACAATAGCTGCAAATAACCTAACTACATACCACTACCCCAACCACTGTTCCTTTGCATCGCTGGAAGTATATTCTGCCAGCACTTCTTTTGGGGGAGGTTTGTGGGTCGGGATATATATTATTCTCAAAAAAATCCTATAATTAGCAGTACGGACAAATTCAAACTTCTTGCCTCTATCTAAAGCGCAGAAAAAGCGATTTCACGCAAAATACGCAAAATCGTTTCTAACTTCTCACTTCTAACCTCTAGTAGCAGAATATTCTTCCAGCATACTTCTATTGGATGGCTAGTGGGTGGGGATATTTATAGATTTATTTTATAAGATTTTTTCACTTTGTTTGGCGTTCCAGAATGGAACGCGGAAAGAGAGATATGCGCTACAACTAGGAAAATCCCTCTCTTGCAGGGGCGCAGCGTTCCCGTTGGGAACGCCCGAAGAATTATTTCGCCCCAAAAGCTAAAAGCGAAATAATTCTTCCCGCGGTCGCTAGCGACCGCTGTCCTCATTTCAAAATAGTCCACCGGACTATTTTGAAATTCACCTTTTTCGGAGCGCACGCTGAGTCTTTATGGGGCGCTGCCCCACACCCTGCGACCCTTTTGAAAAAGGGTCGATCGAAAACTTTTAGTTTCTTGACAGGACTTGAAACTTTTGCGCGTTGTTGGCGGTCAACGTGTGCGCTCCTGCGCTGCGCGTAAGCGCAAAAAATCAGACCTACATATACAGCAGGTCTGATATTTTTATGCTTATGTAAGACGGCAGGAAGTTTTATCACTCGCGCGGGGCTGCCTTTATTATCGGCGATAGCGGTTTATATATAACCACTGTCACCAGGGCGCACAGCGCGGCTTTTACAAGCGTGAACGGCAGGTTGAATATACACAGCGCCTCGAATATGCTGCCCGTTGAGGCTCGCAGCTCACGGTACATACCAAGAATCGCCTCTTCGCCGCCGAATGCCTTGAAGTATATCGGGTATACTATAAAATAATTCAGCGGCAGGCTTATGGCAGCCATGGCGATCGCGCCCGAAATGCAGCCTATTATCGCGCCTTTTTTGGTGCGGTCAAATTTATATATCAGCCCTGCGGTAAGTGCGAACACCGCCGATGTAACAAAGTCGAAAATGTCGCCTATTCCCATGGTAGTGCCGAGCCCCTTTATCAGCAGGTGCACTGCATTTTTTATAAGGCACACCAGCACGCCCTCTGCGGGTCCCAGCGAAAAGCCTGCCAGCAGCGTTACAACGTTTGAAAGGTCAAGCTTTATAAAGCTCGGCATAAGCGGCACGGGAAAATCAAAATAGTATATAACTATCGCTATCGCGCTCATAAGAGCGATTATTACAAGTTTTCTTGTACTTATTTTACTGTTTGTATTACTCATACGTTTACTCTCCTTTGGAAAATATTGCAGCTAAGCATACGCTAAACTACGGAACGCACGGCAAATACAAACGCCCTATGGCAATTGTACCACGGGGCGTAAATGCTTTGTCTTACGTTTCTTTCATCCGGACTTTAACCGTCGGTATCGGACTTTCACCGAATCAGCGCACTTTCATGCGGTTGAGGACTTTACCTCCGATGTGGAATTTCACCACCCCTGAAACAATTAACTTTTTATTAAATTTTCCTGCTGTCTTACGGCTTGGCAAATTATTCTTCGCTTTCGCCGTCTGCGTCTTCATCATACTCAAATTCGAGCTTTTCGCCGCAGAACGGGCATATCATGCCGCCGTTGTTTACGTCTTCTTCGGTAAGGCATATGCTCTCGGAGCATGACGGGCACACTGCTTCATACATACAGTCGTCATCGCACTCGTCATCGTCGCAGCAACAACATTCTTCGCTGTAATAGTCTTCCTCAATAGCTCCGAGATCCTCATCTATTGCATCAACAAGATCTACCGTCTCGGTAACTTCGTCGGAAATATCATACACGACGTCGGTAAGTTCATTAAGAACGTCCATTATTGCTTCAAGCACTCTGCCTTCTTTGGTGGTCATATCTATATCAAGTCCGTCTACCAGACCTTTAAGATATGCTGCTTTTTCCATAAGTTCCATAACAAAACCTCCTTACAGGCTGTCAACACTAGTATATGCCGTATATGTCAGTTTACACGCTCCATATACTCGCCGGTCCTTGTGTCTATTCTTATAATGTCGCCCTCGTTTATAAACAGCGGCACTCTTATCTCAGCCTCTGTTTCAAGAGTTGCGGGCTTGGTGGCATTGGTAGCGGTGTTTCCTGCAAAGCCGGGGTCGGTCTTAGTAACGGTGAGCTCAACAAAGTTGGGCGGTTCAACGCCGAACACCTGACCTTTATAAGAAAGTATCTTGCACATCATGTTTTCTTTTACGAACTTGAAAGAATCTGTAAGCTCGGTCTTATTTACGGGCACCTGCTCATATGTTTCGGGATCCATAAAGTAGAAAAGATCTCCGTCGCTGTAAGAATACTCCATATCCTTTCTCTCAACATATGCAGTCGGGAATTTGGCAGTGGGGTTATATGTTTTTTCAACAACAGAACCGGTTATGACGTTTCTTACCTTGGTTCTTACAAATGCAGCGCCCTTGCCCGGCTTAACGTGCTGAAATTCGATTATCTGCATTACGTTGCCGTCTTCCTCAAAAGTCACGCCGTTTCTGAATTCGCCAGCTGTTATCATAAATTATACCTCCAAAATCTTCCGAGCGCACTGCGCACTCGCTATACTTCTTTTTATTATACAATATTTTCATTTATTTTGCAAGGGGTTTTTGATATTTTCCTGCCGCTTGGCAAAATTTTTACAATACTATAAGCTCTTTAGGCGCATTTGTAAGGTTCTCGCAGCCGTTTTCGCCTATCACCACAAAGTCTTCTATCCTTACGCCGAACTCGCCTGCTATATATATACCCGGCTCGACGGTGACGACCATGCCGCTTTCTAAAATATCGGTGCTTTTATGAGAGGCGGTCGGAGCTTCGTGTATCTCAAGACCTACCCCGTGACCTAAAGAGTGACCGAAATTTTCACCATAGCCTTTAAGCTTTATGAGCGTGCGTGCCAACGAATCGCAGGCGCTGCCCGTCATGCCTGCTTTTATCTTCGCCAGCGCGTTTTTCTGTGCCGCAAGCACTATATCATATACTTCTCTCATCTTATCGCTTGGCTGACCTACTGCTACCGTTCTTGTCATATCGCTGTGGTAGCCGTCATACACCGCGCCGAAATCAAGCAAAACAAAGTCGCCGCTTTGCACCTTGCGCTCACTCGGCACGCCGTGCGGCATAGAGGTACTGCTGCCGGTCAGTGCTATGGTATCGAATGACAGAGCCTCCGCTCCGTTTTTCAGCATAAAATAGTCAAGCTCCAGCTGAATTTCTTTCTCCGTCCTGCCGACCTTTATATAGTTTAAGATATGCTCAAAGCCTGCCTCGGCAATTTTCTGCGCTCGCTTTATTTTGTCTATCTCCTCTGATGTTTTTACCGCTCTCAGCCTGTTTATTGCCCTGCTTAGTCTGCCGTCTGAAAGCAGTGTACAGCTGAGTTTTTCTTTAAGGCTGCCAAACTGCGCTATGGTCATGCAGTCGCTCTCTACCGCGCAGGCAGTGACGTTTTCAGCCTCAAAAATGGCGTTTATCTGCTCGTGAAGCTCTTTTTGCAAAATAACTTCGCAGCCTTGCGCCACTGCCCTCGCCTTTTCAATATAGCGAAAATCAATAATAAGATACGCGGCATTTTTCAGCACCAGAAGCGTGCCTGCCGAAGACTTCATACCCGTGAAATATCGCCTGTTTATGTCGCTCGTTATAAGCGCGCAGTCTGCAATATCGCTTTGCTGCATAAGTTTCTGCAATTTTTCGATGTTATTCATTGCCTGTCAGCTCCTTTATGGCATCAACGCCCATAAGATAGCTGTTTTTGCCATAGCCGCATATCTGCTTTACGCACACCGGCTGTATAACAGAAAGGTGACGAAACTCCTCACGCTTGTGAATATCGCTCATATGCACTTCTACAACGGGAATTTTTATCGCTGCTATTGCATCTCTGATAGCATAGCTATAGTGAGTATATGCTCCTGCGTTGAGGACTATACCGACAATGCCGGTTTCGGGTTTGCGCGATTCGTGCAGTTTATCGATTATCGCGCCCTCGTGGTTGGACTGAAATATTTCGCAGTCAAAGCCCTGAGTTTTGCAGTGCTGCGCTATCTCGGCATTTATGCTGTCAAAGCTATCCGAGCCGTAAACGCCCGGTTCACGCTCACCGAGAAGATTAAGGTTAGGACCGTGGATAACAAGTATTTTTTTCATATATAACACCTCTTTGTTATTTTACCGAAAGATAGTATTTTTTCATTGCCAGCGCGTCAATATCCTGCGTGCCTGCGCTCTCACAGATAAACTGCGGTGACAAGTCTCTTTGAGCGATAAGCTCCATAAGCGGCTCAAAGTCGGGGCCGTACCCCTCGCTTTGCTCGAAGGTAAGGTGCTTTTTCTCACCGCCGGGCACGGTATACATTATCTTTGAAAAATGGCTGTGGAAAATTTTCACCCTGTCTTTGCCGAGGGCGTTTTCTATATCGTCAAGAATTTTTGCATAGTCATCTTTGCTCTTTATACCGCCGAGGTCGCGCGCATTCAGATGCCCGAAATCCACACACGGCAGAAAAGTATCGTCAAGCCTGCAAAGCTGCAAAACTTCATACAAATTGCCCAGCTGGTTTACTTTTCCCATAGTTTCGGGGCAGAAATGTATATCCTCAAAGCCTTGTGCTATAGCCTCTTTGCGCGCTCTTAAAAGGGTGTCTTTTGCCAGCTCCAGAGCCTCTTCCCTGCTCATTTTGCCGCAAGAGCCCGAATGTATCACCACCCTGTCTGCTCCCATTCTTTTAGCCGCGTCGCACGACTGCAATATGTAGTTTATGCTGTTGTCGCGCTTTTCTTTCTCAACGCTTGAAAGCGATATAAAATACGGCGAATGCAGCGACAGAGCAATACCATACTTCTGCGAATTTTCAAGCATACCCTTTGCGACTGCATCGCTGACCTTTACGCCCCTGCCGCACTCATACTCGTAGCAGTCGAGCCCCATTTCGCTCAGGTACTGCGGCGCTGAAAGTGTTGATCTATACTTTGCCGAAAACGCTTCACTGTTGCCGGCAGGTCCGAATTTTGCCTGCATATCCATCTCTCCTTAAAAACAAAAGCGGACAACAAGCTGTCCGCTTCTATATGCTGTTATCAATACTTGCGCTTACGAGCGGCCTCTGACTTCTTCTTGCGCTTTACCGAGGGCTTTTCATAATGCTCTCTCTTACGGACCTCGGCTATAACACCGTCCCTGGCGCACGATCTTTTAAAACGCTTGAGCGCTGTGTCAAGGCTCTCGTTCTTTCCTACTTTGATCTCTGCCATTGTCTTTTCCCTCCCTTTGCTACCTTCCGCAGAGGCGATATTTACGCAAGCGATAGTGAGGTTTGTGCGTTACAGAGCGTTGTTGCTCCCCTCTGCGTTTTTAGCTTGCGTAAAATAAATTATCACGCTACAAAATTAATTATACTACAGCTTGCTCAAATTGTCAATACGTTACAGAAAAATATTTTTGCAAATTTACCTGACACCGTCTGTCACCGTTTTAACGCGGTTAAAACTACTTTACAACTATATTTACAAGCTTGCCCTTAACGTATATTTCCTTGACGATGCTCTTGCCTTCTATTGCAGCGGCGGTCTTTTCATCTTGCTTTGCAAGAGAGATAACTTCGCTCTGTTCGGCATCGGCGGCTATGGTAATTCTGGATTTTATCTTTCCGTTTACCTGCACCGCTATTTCAATGGTATCGTCAACGCAGAGAGCCTCATCATACTGACACCACTTCTGCTCGTGCAGCATACCGCCAAAGCCGCATTTTTCAAAAATTTCTTCTGTAATATGCGGCGCGAACGGATTGAGCAGCGTTATGAACGTTTTATACTCCGCTCTGTTTATGCTGCCTATATCGTAAATTGTATTTATAAGTGTCATCATCGCCGCGATCGCTGTATTGAAAGCCATGCTCTCTATATCTGCGGTGACTTTCTTTATAGTTTTATGCATAGCAGATACCAGCTGAGGGCGATACTCGTCTCCGTCTATCAGCTTATCTTGCAGCTGCCATACCCTGTCGAGAAATCTCTTACAGCCGTTCATGCTGTTTTCGTTCCACGGGGCAGCCTGCTCATAATCGCCCATAAACAGAACATAAACTCTCAGAACGTCAGCGCCGTACTGGTCAACAACGTCGTTGGGGTCTATAACGTTACCGCGAGATTTACTCATCTTTACGCCGTCGGGACCTAAGATAAGACCCTGCGCTGTTCTCTTGGCATACGGCTCTGAGCAGGGCACTTCGCCGATATCATACAAAAACTTATGCCAGAACCTTGAATATATAAGGTGGCGCGTAACGTGCTCCATGCCGCCGTTATACCAGTCAACGGGCATCCAGTATTTCAAAGCCTCCTGCGATGCGAACGCTTTATCGTTTTTGGGGTCGCAGTAGCGCAGGAAATACCACGAAGAGCCTGCCCACTGGGGCATGGTATCTGTCTCTCTCTTAGCCGCGCCGCCGCACTTGGGGCAGGTGCAGTTTACAAAGCTGTCTATCTTGGCAAGCGGGCTTTCGCCGTCTGTGCCGGGTCTGAAATCATCGACCGGCGGAAGTTTCAGCGGCAGTTCTTCATAAGGCACTGCTACCATACCGCACTTGGGACAATGCACTATAGGAATAGGCTCGCCCCAGTATCTCTGGCGGTTGAAAGCCCAGTCTTTCATTTTATACTGAACGCCCTTTTCGCCGCAGCCTTTTTCTTCAAGAACGGTGAGTATCTTCTCTATTGCATCTTTCTTTTTGGTGATGCCGTTGAGCATTTCGGAGTTGACCATTTCGCCGTCGCCGGTATAGGCTTCTTTTGAGATATCGCCGCCCTTTATTACCTCGATTATATCGATGCCGAACTTCTTTGCAAAGTCGTAGTCACGGCTGTCGTGCGCGGGAACAGCCATTATAGCTCCCGTGCCGTAACCCATCATTACATAGTCTGAGATATACACCGGTATCTCTTTGCCGTTTATCGGGTTTATGGCGGTCAGACCCTCTATCTTCACGCCGGTTTTGTCTTTGACAAGCTGCGTTCTTTCAAACTCGCTCTTCTTGGCGCACTGTTCTCTGTAGTCGAGAAGCGCATCCATGTTGCCTATTATGTCTTTATATTTATCTATAATAGGGTGCTCGGGCGCGATTACCATAAACGTTACGCCGTAGAGGGTATCAGGGCGAGTGGTATATATACGCAGCATTTCATCACACTGCTTTATCTTGAAGTTTACGAATGCGCCTGTGCTCTTGCCTATCCAGTTTTCCTGCTGGAGCCTGATATTTGGCAGGTAGTTTACCTCGTTAAGACCCTGCAACAGCTTGTCGGCATACTCTGTTATGCGCAGATACCACACTTCTTTTGTTTTCTGTACTATATCGGTATGGCAAATATCGCACTTGCCGCCCTGTGAATCTTCATTAGAAAGCACAACTTTACAGCTGGGGCAGTAGTTTACCAGCGTTTTATCTCTGAACACCAGACCGTGCTCGAACATCTTTAGGAATATCCACTGTGTCCACTTATAATAGCCCTCGTCGGTGGTATCTACAACTCTTGACCAGTCAAACGAAAAGCCTACTTTTTTGAGCTGATTAGTAAACTTTTCAATATTTGTATCGGTAACTTTTCTGGGGTGAACGCCCGTTTTTATAGCGGTATTCTCGGTAGGCAGACCGTATGCATCGAAGCCTATCGGGAAAAGAACGTTATACCCCTCCATTCTTCTTTTGCGGCAGACAACTTCAAGACCCGAATACGCCTTGATGTGACCTACGTGCATACCTGCTCCCGACGGGTACGGAAACTCAACAAGCCCGTAAAACTTAGGCTTTGTTATATCATCCGAAGCTTTGAAGCAGTCATTTTCCTCCCATATTTTCTGCCATTTGCTCTCCACTTTTGCGTGATCGTATTTTTCCATATATATCAGTCCTTTTACATAAAATTGCTGTCAGTCTTTTTTGAGCAGGTGAGTAATATCTATCTGCTCGCCGTCGCTCCACAGTCTTTCAAGATTATAAAACTGCCTTGTTTCTTTATAAAAAACGTGTACCACAACGCTGCCGTAATCGAGCACTATCCAGTTTGCGCTCTGATAGCCCTCTATACGCAGCGGCATAAGACCGCTCTCTTTCAGCTTATACTCTACCTCGTCCGCCAAAGCCTTTGTCTGCGTGGTGGAAGTGCCGTTTGCTATAACAAAGTAATCGGCTATAACGGTAAGGTCGCGTATGCCTATTACCTTTATATCCTCAGCCCTTTTTGAATCGAGAGCCTTTACCGAAATTTCAACCATCTGCTGTGATGTCAGTTCTGCCATATATATCACTCGCTTTCTTTCTTCTTTTTACTGCTTTTCATTTTGCCTACAAATTCGTTATACGCGCCCCACGTTGACTTTGTGATATAGCTGCCCTTTTTAACGTCGTCGCTTATGGCATAGCTCAAAGCCTCCAGCATTGCCTCTTCAAGGCTGTCGTATGCCACTTTGCGCATTTTCTTTACGTCCTTGTAATCTCTGTCGGCAGAGATTAGGTCTGCAAGGTATATCACCTGCGCGAGGGGCGGCAAATTCGGCGCTGCGGTGGTGTGGTACCTGATAGCCTGCAACACGCCGGTATCTTCAATACCCAGCTGCGTTTTCACCGTGACCGCGCCTGCGATCGCGTGCAGCAGCGGCGGAGTTTCAAGCTCCTCTTTTTCAACATCGAGATCGCACTGCCTTGCAAGCTCTCTTTGCTCGTCAATATCAAGCTCTTTAGCGCAGTCGTGCAGATAGCCCGCCACGAACGCTCTGTCCTCGTCAACGCCGTATCTGCGTGCAAGCTTTATCGCCTCATACGCGACATTGACGGAATGTATATATCTTTTCTTGCTCATGCGCGGCTTCAAAAATGCGCTGAGCTGTTTTATCTGTCGCTCGGATAACAAATTATCACCCTACTTATATAGCTTATGTTCATAAATGTATTGTACTATTTTTTTCGGAAAATAGCAAGAGGTATCACGCATTTTTTTAATGCTATCGCGGATCTCTGTCGAAGATACCTCAACGGGCAGCGCATCTGTGACCACTATCTCGCCGCCGCATTTATCTGTAAGATATTTTGCAAAGGTGCGAAGTTTCTGCATTGTATCGTCGCTTTTGCGCGATACGCACACAAGCGATGCCATACTTAATATCTCATCATATCTGTACCATTTATCAAAGCACAAAAGCATATCGCTGCCGATGACAAGCCACAGCTTGTCCTGGGGGTACTTTTCTTTGAAATGCCGCACGGTATAGACCGAATAGCTTTTGCCGCTTTGGCGCATTTCCCAGTCTGAAACTATGGCGCACGGCATATCCTCAAATGCTATTCTGCACATCTCTAATCTGTCGGCGTCGCTTACCATGCCGCTTGCCTGCTTATGGGGCGGCAACCTGTCGGGCATAACGATAAGTTTATCGAGCTTTACCGCTTCAACAGCCGTTTTTGCAAGGTATATATGCCCGTTATGCACTGGGTCGAACGTGCCGCCAAAAATACCGATATTCATCATTGCTTCTTAGATTTTTTGGGCAGCTCTATAACAGGCTTCTGCGCGTTTCTTTTAAACAGCACCGCCTTTGAGCCTATCACCTGAACCACATCTGCGTTTATTGCGCCTGCTATCTCTGCGGCTGCCTCATTCGCGCTGTAAAGAGAATTATTAAGCACCGCTATTTTTACTATCTCATGCGCTTTTAAATAGTCGTCTATCGCTTTTATCTGCGTATCGCTGACGCCGCCTTTGCCCACCTGAAAAACAGGCTCCAGCTTTTGCGCTATGCTTTTTAAATACGCTCTTTGCTTAGTTGTAAATTCCATTATTTTTCCTCGTTTTCTTTCTTTATGGCGGCTATCAGCTTTTCAAGAGCTCTGCCCCTGTGGCTTACCGTATTTTTAAACTCCTGCGTATGCTGCGCGAAGCTTTTGCCCTCATACATAAATATCGGGTCATAGCCAAAGCCGTTATCGCCCTGCGGCGCATAGCCGATACTTCCCTCGCACTCGCCGCGCACGGATATTTCCCTGCCGTCTTCAAAAATAAAATGTATAACAGCCACAAATCTTGCACTGCGCTTACTTTCTGGAACATCTTTCATTTTTTCTAGCACCAGAGCATTGCGCCCCTCGCTGTCGGGCACGCCGCCGTACCTTGCCGAATACACACCCGGCTCACCGCCGAGGGCATCTATAACAAGGCCGCTATCATCTGCCAGAGTGTTGCAATGCGCCGCCTCAAACAGCGCTCTTGCTTTTATAGCCGCGTTTTCTTCAAAGGTACTGCCGGTTTCCTCGGCATCTAAAGTTATACCTGCCTCACTTTGCGACATTACCTCATACCCCAGCGGAGAGAGAATTTGTTTATACTCGGCTATTTTGCCTTTATTGTTGCTTGCTATGACAAGTTTCATAAATACCTCTCAATCAAACAGAGCCTCTACAAAATCGTGCGTATCAAAGGCTTGGATATCCTCTATCTTCTCGCCGACGGTGACAAGCTTTACCGGCACTTTAAGCTCATCGGTAATGGATATGATTATGCCGCCTTTTGCTGTGCCGTCAAGCTTTGTTAAGATTATGCCTGTGATGTCGGCTGCCTCGTTGAACTGCCGCGCCTGATTTACAGCGTTCTGACCCGTGTTTGCATCCAGCGCGAGAAGCACTTCAAGAGAGCAGTCCTCAGCCTGCTTATGCACAATTCGCGATATTTTTTTCAGCTCGTCCATAAGGTTTTTCTTGTTGTGCAGTCTGCCGGCGGTATCGCAGATAACAACATCTGCTTTTCTTGCCTTTGCTGCTGTAAGGGCATCGAAAACCACCGCGGCAGGGTCGCCGCCCTCGTTGTGCTTTATTATGTCAACTCCTGCGCGCTGTGTCCACACCTCAAGCTGGTCAATTGCCGCCGCTCTGAAAGTATCAGCCGCCGCGACTATTACCTTTTTGCCCTCGTTTTTCAGCTGATATGCCAGCTTGCCTATGGCGGTGGTCTTGCCAACGCCGTTCACGCCTATGACAAGTATCACAGACGGCACTGTTTCCATGTCAAGCGGCTGCGGCTCACCGAGAAGCTCCTCGATTATCTCTTTGAGCATATCCATTATCTTCTCAGGCTCTTTAACGCCATTTTCTTTAACTCTCTGCCTCAGCATATCGCATATCTTCATGGAAGTTTCAGCGCCTATATCGCACATGATAAGCGTTTCTTCAAGCTCTTCAAAAAGCTCCTCGTCTATTTTTGTAAACTTGTTGAGCAGCCTTGCTATGCCGCCTATCAGAGAATTTTTTGTTTTTGAAAGACCGTTTCTGAGTTTTTCAAACAATCCCACTTTGATCACCTCTTAAATATCAGCTTTCGCCGCCGTCCGCACTCTGCGCCTGATCGACGGTCATTTTCAGCAGGCGCGACACGCCCTTTTCCTGCATGGTAACGCCGTAGAGCACGTCGGCTTCTTCCATAGTACCGCGCCTGTGTGTTATGGCTATAAACTGCGTTTTATCTGTAAACCGCCGCAGATACTGCGCATATTTTGCAACGTTCACATCGTCAAGCGCCGCCTCTATCTCGTCCAGCAGGCAAAACGGTGACGGCTTCACCGTAAGTATGGCAAAGTATATCGCGATCGCCACAAACGCCTGTTCGCCGCCCGAAAGCAGCGAGAGGTTCTTTATCACCTTGCCCGGCGGTGCAACGCGTATCTCTATGCCGCTTTCAAGAATATCGTCGGGGGCTTCAAGCAAAAGTTCTGCCTTGCCGCCGCCGAAAAGCTCCGAAAAAATTCTCTTGAAATTTAAATTTATCTTTTCAAAACTTTCGGTGAACATATTCTTCATGTTCTCGGTAAGCTCCGCGATGAGCTTTTCAAGGTCGCGCTTTGAGCCCGTAACGTCTTTGAGCTGACCCGACAAAAACTCGTATCTTTCCGAGACTTCGCGGTATTCTTCTATCGCGCCTAAGTTTACATTTCCAAGGCGCTTTATCTTATTACGAAGTTCTGCAAGCCGCTTATTTGCAGCCGAAATATCTTCAAGCGGCTGACTTTTTTCGTCTGCCTCGCTTTTTGTCAGCGAATACTGCTCCCACAGCGAGGATATTATTTTATCATATTCCTCCTGCACTGCCGCCTGCTTTTCCGAAGTTCTCGCTATATCCTGCGAGAGCTTTTCGCGCGTGTCATTCCTGACTTTCAAAAGCGCTCTTTGCTGTGCGGCAAGCTCGTCCAATCGTTTATGCTCAGCCTGTTTTACCCTGATATCGCTGTTTATCTTTTCTATCCTGCCGTCCTTGTCGGACATGGAATTTTTAATGCTCTCTATCTCGCGCTTTTTGTCTTCTATCAAGGCAAGCTGTGTTTTTATCTGCTCTTCAAGAGAATCTCTGTCCCTGCCAAGGTCGCTGATGCTTTCTTCCAGCTGCTTTGCCATATCAAAATGCATCTGCATATCTTTTTCAAGTGATACCCTTTGCAGCCTCATCTGCGAGAGTTTTTCCGCAAGCGCTTCACGCTCGGCGCGGCTGTCGGTGCGGCTTTGCTGAGAAGCCTCAAGCTCTTTTTCCTTTTCAGCCGCCTGCTGATTTACTTTTGCAAGTTCGTCTGCGGCGTTTTGGCTGTCGCTCTCGTTTACTTTAAGCCTCTCGGCAAGCTTTGCGGTCTGCCTGTCAAGGTCTTCTATACGTTCATCTAGCCTGTCGCGCATTTCGGTAATAAGCTTCAGCTCGCCCTCGGTCTTTATGATGTCCGTATTGCGCTGAGTTATTATCTCGCTTTGCGCCTCGCTGTCGGCGACAAGTTTGTCATGCTCCTGTTTCAGCCTGCGCAGAGAATTATCCAGCTCTTTCTTTTTGGTACCCAGCTCTTCTATCTGCGCGCTTAAGTTTTCTATCTCGCTTCTTCTTGTAAGTATGCCCGAAGAACTTGCCGCGCTGCCGCCGGTGAAAGAACCGCCTGCGTTTATCACCTGACCGTCAAGCGTTACAATTCTGAAACGGTAGCCAAATTTTCTAGCCATTATTGTAGCCATATCTAGGTCTTCCGCCACCACTGTCGTACCCAGAACAGAAAGCACTATTTCTTCCAGCCGCTTATCGTATGTAACAAGCTGGTTCGCCATTGCCACATAGCCCTCGCAGGAGGACGGGTCAACGCCGCTAAGCCTTCTGCCCTTTACCGAAGTTATCGGCAGAAAAGTCGCTCTGCCTATTTTTTCTTCTTTAAGAAAGCGAATGCACCTTTTAGCTGTGTCTTCATTTTCAACTACTATATTCTGTATTGCCGCTCCCAGGGCGGTCTCTATCGCTGTAGAATACTTCTGCTCGGTGGTCACAAGCTGTGCCAGAGAACCCAGCACGCCGCTTATTCTGCCCTGCTTTGAGGCGTTCATCACCTGTTTTACGCTTCTTGAAAAACCTTCCATAGAATTTTCAAGGTCGCTGAGAATTTTAAGCCTTTGCGCTTTTTCACGCGCGGCGCTGTCACACTTGTCATACTCGCCCTGAACTTTTGAGAGCTCTGCCTTTTTGCTGCCCAGCAGCATGGTGTAGCCCTCCAGCATATTCTTCGCTTCATCAAGCTGATCTTTGCTTTCAAAAAGCGTTTTGTCAAGAGCCTTTTTCTCCTCGGTGCGCCTCTCGTATTCTTTCTCGGTATTCTTTTTTTCTTCAAGAAGACTGTCACTTTGCTCTGCTATATCGGCTGCGGTATTTTTGCAGTTTTCTATAATGAAAGAAAGCTCCGACGAGCGCATATACAAAGCGTTTATCTGCGCTGTCTGCTCCGATTCTTCCTTGCGTGCATCGCTGTCGCGCTTTAGTATCTCGTCAAACTCTTTCTCGCAGCCCAAAATTTCGCCGTCAAGGGTGTCTATATCGCTTTGAGCCGCTGCCGCTTCTTTGAGTTTTTCATCATGCTGGGCGGCAAGCTTATCAGCCGAAAGGAACGACTGCTCTATACGCTGCCTTATATCTTCAATACTCTCGCTTATATGCGAAATATCGTTTTCTAAAACCGCCGTCTGCGACATTGCCTGAGAGCTTTCAAGCTCTATATTATGTATCTTTTCGCGAAGATCTTCAATATCGCCGGTGCACTGCGCGGCTTTCATAAGGTTATCCTCAATGCTGTTTTCAAGCTCCTGCGCTTCCTTGCAGCTGTCTGCATACTGAGAATTAACATCTTCAAGCCTCTGTGAAAGAGAATTTACCGCATCTTTCATCTCATTAAGGCGGTGCACCCACACGGAAATTTCAAGCTGCTGTTTTTCATCGTCAAGCACCTTGAAAGCCTTTGCCTTTTCAGACTGCGCTTTCAGCGGCTCGATTCTGCTTTCAAGCTCGCCTATGATATCTGTAAGCCTTAAAATGTTGTCCTCGGCGGCAACCAGCCTTTTTTCAGCCTGTGTTTTTTTATACCGAAATTTTGAAACGCCTGCCGCTTCCTCAAATATCTCACGCCGCTCATTTGATCTGCCGGAGACTATCTCCGAGATTCTGCCCTGCCCTATTATCGAATAGCCGTCTCTGCCAAGACCGGTATCCATAAACAGCTCTACTATATCTTTCAGCCTTACCTGTTCACCGTTTATTATATACTCGCTCTCGCCGCTGCGGTACAGCTTTCTCGTTACCGAAACAACGTCGTTTTCAACGCCTAAGCTGCGG
Organism: uncultured Clostridia bacterium; assembly: GCA_947624375.1. GTDB lineage: Bacteria > Bacillota > Clostridia > Oscillospirales > Ruminococcaceae > UBA7477. Next base: position 101,359 of record CANQKD010000002.1, read on the forward strand.
TCGGTATTGTCGATATTCAGCGTTGCGGCTGCAAAACCCACCGCCTTGCGCTTTTCCGTGCCGGTGAAGATAACGTCCTCCATTTTGCCGCCGCGCAGCGTTTTTGTAGACTGCTCGCCCATTACCCAGCGCATGGCATCGCCTATATTGCTCTTGCCGCTGCCGTTAGGTCCTACAACGCCCGTTATGCCCTTGCCGAACTCTAGTTTTACCTTGTCGGGAAAGGATTTGAAGCCTTGTAATTCCAAAGAAATAAGCTGCATCTGCTCACCGCCGTTCTAAAAGTTTAACTTCCTCTGTCTGCTCATTATCACAGACGATCTTTATATATATGCCTTTTTTCGCAAAATATTCTGTATTGCTTTTTTTATGACCTGCCGCTTTGCTCATATTTTCCTGCCGAACTGACAGAACCACTTCGCCGCCGTTTATATCGTTTTCCAAAAGTATCTTCTCTATCTTTTGTTTGTAAACTTCGCTTTCGCAAAGTTCTCTGAACGCCTGATGATAATACCCTGCGACCATATCGCGCTCTACAAACTCAGAAGAATGCAGACCGCACTTTATAACGCGTATGCCGTTTTCTTCAAAAAGCAAAAGAAGCTCAGCGCACAGTTTTACCATATCTTCAAAAGGTGAAAGAACATAGTCGCCCTGCAAAAAAAGCTGTGCCAGGTGCGTGCCTTTCAAAACCACCGTCGGGTAGATCCTCACGGTGTCTGGTGCAAGCTGTACAATTTTTTGTGCAGTTGCCATATCGCTTTGCAAGGTGCTTTTATACAGACCCGTCATCATCTGCAAGCCGAGTTCAAAGCCGCTTTGCTTTATAAGATATGAAGCGTTCACTACATCTTCCGCTGTATGACCGCGCTCGTTAGCAAAAAGCACTTCGTCATTCATCGACTGCGCGCCCAGCTCTATTGCTGTAACGCCAAACTTTTTAAGTATCTGCAAAACTTCTTCATCTATATAATCGGGGCGGGTAGATACGCGTATACCGCAAAATTTACCGCTGCCTACAAACTCACTTGCCGCCTGCAAAAGCTGTATCATATACCCTCTGGGTATCGCAGTAAAACTGCCGCCGAAAAATGCTATCTCGGTATTTTCGGGGTGCGTTATCTGCTTCAGCGCGCCCTCGCACACGGTTTTTACTTCGTCTGCGGTGGGGGCTTTCTGCGCGCCGCTTATTGTGTGCTGGTCGCAAAACGCGCACTTATGGGGGCAGCCGATATGCGGCACAAAGATCGATATATTGTTATGCTTGGTCATACTTATAGCCCATGAGTGTAAGAGCCTCTTTCGCCGCCTGCTGTTCCGCGCTTTTTTTTGATGGTCCGGTGCCCGTGCCTATGACGTTTGAATTTAGCATAACGTTTACGGTAAACTTCTTGTCATGCGCAGGACCGCTCTCGGCGGCAAGTACATATTCTACCCTTTCTTCGGGGTTTTTCTGAACTATCTCTTGCAGCCTTGTTTTATAGTCGCAAAAAGAAACATTCTCGCGGTGGTGAAAATCTTTCGGCATAAAGCGCAGGATATGCTTTGCCGCAGGCTCCATTCCGCCGTCAAGATATATAGCCGCAATGACCGCTTCAAAGGCATCGGAAACTATTGACGGGCGATTCCTTCCGCCTGAGTTTTCCTCGCCTTTGCCCAGCATTATGTGCTGACCGAGGTCAATTTCCTTTGCAAATTCAAAAAGCGCTTTTTCACACACAAGAGACGCTCTCAGCTTTGAAAGCTCGCCCTCGGGCATCTTCTGCTCGTGGTGAAAAATATAGCTGGATACGACTATTGAAAGCACCGAATCGCCCAGAAATTCGAGCCTTTCGTTGCTTTTTCTGCCGCTTTTCTCATTCGCAAAAGAACTGTGCGACAGCGCCTCATACAAAAGCGCCTCGTTCTTGAAATGATAGCCTATCTTCTCCTGAAACTGCTCTAAATTGCTTTGTTCGTTCATAATATCAGCTCCGATAATTTACTGCTCTATATTTGCTTTTTCTTTCTGCTTCAAGGCTTCAAGCTCTTTTTGCATGGCGTTTATAACGTTGCCCTGCGTGAACTTCTTTGCCTGACGAACGGCGTTGAATATGGCTTTTTCGTCAGAACTGCCGTGCGCTTTTATAACGGGTCGTTTTGTGCCCAAAAGCGGTGCGCCGCCGTATTCTTTATAGTCCATGCGCTTTCTGAACGCCTTGACATTTTTAAGCATGAATGCCGCGCCTATCTTTGAAAGAATACTGCTGGTGAGCAGCTTTTTCAGCTCATCGCCGAAAAACTTGCCCATGCCCTCATAAAGTTTCAGCAGCATATTGCCGGTGTAGCCGTCGGCGACGACAACACTGCAATCGCCTTTAGGCAGATCACGCGATTCTATATTACCTATAAAATTAAGCTGAGATTCTTGCAGAAGCTTATAGCTCTCGCGCTCCAGCTCTCTGCCCTTTGATTCCTCCGCGCCTATATTTGCAAGACCTACCGTAGGTTTGTTCACTTTCATGACCTTTTCCATATAGATGCTGCCCATTGTGGCAAACTGCACCATGGTATCTGGATTGCAGCTCACCTTTGCGCCGCAGTCAAGCAGCATAAACGGCTGTGAAGCAGCAGGCAGAAGTGTTGCCAGCGCCAGAGGCACGCCCCTTGTAACGCTCTTTACATAATACTGCGCGCCAACCACCAGCGCCGCAGTTGAGCCTGCCGACACAAACGCATCCCCCTCGCCGTCCGCGACCATTTTAAGCCCTGCCGCCATAGAAGAATTGCTTTTAGCGCGGCAGACCGCTCTGGGGTCGTCGCATATCTCAACAACATCGGGCGCATGACGTATTGAAATGCCGCTTATATCAAGAGCGTTTTCCTGCGCGCAGGTCTTTATCTTTTCTTCATCACCCGTAAGCGTTATATCTACCTTGAGATACTCATGCGCTTTAAGAGCGCCTTTGATTATTTCGAGGGGTGCGTTATCCCCACCGAATGCATCTAAAACTATGTTCATTGTCAACACTCCTTTTCAGCCTGTTGTATGACATTTTCAAGCTCTTTCAGACCACGCTGCGCCAGAAGAGCATATCTTTCCTGTTTGTTTTTCACTTTCTGAGAAAGCGGCGGCAGTATACCCATATTACAACCCATAGGCTGAAAGTCCGTCACGCTCTCATCGCTTACATATCTGCAAAGACAGCCGAGCATTGTGGTCTGCGGCAGTTTCAGTTCACTTTTGCCAAGCAGCCTTCTCGCCAGTGATAGCCCTGCGTAAATGCCGCTTGCCGCTGATTCTATATACCCCTCAACGCCCGTTATCTGTCCTGCAAAATAAATATTATCGTTATTTTTCATACAGAAATGCTCATCGAGAAGTTTAGGCGAATTTATAAAAGTATTGCGGTGCATAACGCCAAGGCGCAGAAACTCGGCATTTTCAAGACCGGGTATCATAGAGAAAACACGTTTCTGCTCGGGAAATTTCAGATTAGTCTGAAAGCCTACTATATTGTACATACTGCCCTGGGCGTTCTCGGCTCTAAGCTGCACCACCGCATAGGGGCGCTTGCCTGTTCTGGGGTCGGTAAGACCCACCGGTTTGAGAGGTCCGAAGCGCATGGTATCTTCGCCGCGCTTTGCAAGCACTTCAATAGGCATACAGCCCTCGTACACTTTGAAGCCGTCTTTAGAAAAATGCTCTTTGTCAAAGTCGTGGAGCTGCGCGCTTTCGGCAGATATAATGGCATTATAAAACGCCATATATTCGTCCTTTTCCATGGGGCAGTTTATATAATCCGCATCGCCTCTGCCATATCTTGCGGCAAAGAAAGCTTTGTTCATATCGATGCTTTCAAACGAAACTATCGGCGCGGCGGCATCGTGAAAATAAAGATAATCGCCGCACATTTTCTGTATGCTTTCCGCAAGCGGTTCACTGGTCAGCGGTCCTGTCGCGATTATTGTATAACCGTTTGGCACATCGCATACTTCCTGCGAAACACACTCAATAAGCTTATGCGCTTTTATACGCTCGGTGACAAGGTCTGAAAACTTCAATCTGTCCACCGCGAGAGCGCCGCCTGCCGAAACTCTTGAAAGGTCTGCGCACTGCATTGTAAGAGAATCAAGCAGCCGCATTTCCTGTTTCAGCATACCTGCGGCAGAACCTATTCTCTCGGCTTTCAGCGAGTTGGAACAGACGAGTTCCGCAAAGCCCTGATATTTATGCGCAGGCGAATATTTTATCGGCTTCATCTCAAAAAGTGTTACATTTATGCCTGCGTTTGCAAGCTGCCATGCCGCCTCGCACCCTGCAAGTCCTGCGCCTATGACATTAACCCTCATCGCCGTCTCCAAGCTGTTTTTCATAGCCGCAGCCCTCTTTATAGCAGACAAGCTTTCCGCTTTTGCCGCCCTTTTTGAAAAGCGTACTTCCGCACTTGGGGCAGGTCTGCTTTGTGGGAAGATCCCACGTCATAAAGCTGCACTCGGGGTTTTTGATACAGCCGTAATACTTCTTGCCCTTTTTGGTCTTTTTAAGAAGGATCTTATTTCCGCAGTAGGGGCATTTGCCGTCTGCCTCGGTGACTATTTTGCGCGTATTTGTACATTCGGGGAAGCCCGAGCACGCTAAGAATTTTCCGTATCTGCCCAGTTTTATTACCATAGGTTTGCCGCATATCTCGCAAACTTCATCGGTCTGCTCATCGGGCACTTTTACGCGCTTGCCTGTCATGGCTTCTTCTGCCGTATCCAGCTCTTTGCTGAAATCGCCGTAAAACTTTTTCAGCATATCCACCCAGTCTACCGTGCCTACTTCAACGCTGTCGAGCTTGTTTTCCATTCCTGCGGTGAATTTCACATCTACGATATTGTCAAAATGCTCTTTCATAAGGGCGGTTATCACCTCGCCCAGCGCGGTAGGCTTAATCTGCTTGCCGTCGCGCTCAACATAGCTTCTCTGCAAAATGGTGGTTATTGTCGGCGCGTATGTTGAAGGTCTGCCTATGCCGTTTTCTTCAAAAGCCTTTACAAGCGTGGCTTCCGTATACCTCGCAGGGGGCTGGGTAAAATGCTGTTCGCCGTCAAGCGAGCGCAGCTTCAGCACATCACCTTTTGCAAGCGGCGGAAGCTCTTTTTTCTTATCTTCATCATCGTCTTTCGTTTCTTCATACAAAACGGTATATCCGTCAAACTTCACAGAATAACCGCTTGCTTTGAACAGGCTGCCGTCTGCAATAATATCTGCCGAAACGGTATCGAGCAGGCAGTTCGCCATCTGACTTGCGATGAATCTTTCCCATATAAGCTTATAAAGTTTATACTGGTCGGGCGTTACGCCGCTTTCCTTTACCCTATCGGGCGTAATATCGGGACGTGTAGGTCTTATAGCTTCGTGGGCATCCTGCGCGCCTGCTTTGGTTTTATATTTGCGCGGCGTTTCGGGCAGGTAGTTATCGCCGTAGACATCTTTTATATACTTATAAGCCGCATCTCTCGCTTCGTCCGAAACTCTCAGGCTGTCGGTACGCATATAGGTGATAAGACCTATAGCGCCAACGCCTTTTATTTCAACGCCCTCGTACAGCTCCTGCGCTATCTTCATCGTTCTCTTTGACTGAAAACCGAACCTTTTAGATGCCTCCTGCTGGAGCGTTGACGTTATGAACGGCGCGGCAGGCGTTTTCTTGTGAACGCTTTTCTTTACCTTATCTACGATATACTGTGCGCCGTCTAATTTTTTGAGTATCTCATCGGCGCTTGCCTTATCGGGCAGTGAAAGTTTATCGTCCAGTTTTTTACCCTCAAAACTTACAAGCTTTGCGGTGAATACTTTTCGTGAAGACGGTGATGTGAGCTTTGCTTCAATAGTCCAGTATTCCTGCGAAACAAAGCTGCGTATCTCTTCTTCGCGGTCTACTATCATTCTCACCGCTACCGACTGCACTCTGCCTGCCGAGAGACCTTTCCTTACCTTTTTCCACAAAAACGGCGACAGCTTATAGCCTACTATCCTGTCAAGTATACGCCTTGCCTGCTGGGCATTTACGAGATTTTCATCTATGCATCTCGGGTTTGCAATGCCCTGCTTTATGCCCTTTTCGGTTATCTCGTTGAAGGTAACGCGGTTTTTATCGTGAAGGTCAAGTTTCAGTATCTGCGCGAGATGCCACGATATAGCCTCTCCCTCGCGGTCAGGGTCTCCTGCAAGGTAGACTTTATCGCTCTTTTTTGCCTTATCGCGTATCTTCTTTATGATCTCTTCTTTGCCCTTTATGTTGATATACTGGGGCTGGAAATCCTTGTCTATATCCACTCCGAACTTTGATTTTGGCAGGTCTCTTAGATGACCCATTGACGCCATTACCTCGTAGTCGGAACTTAAATATCTTTTGATCGTGTGCACCTTGGTAGGTGATTCAACTATTATCAGTGTTGACAACTGTTATTTCCTCCTGTCGTTGCCGATATTTATGCCAGTCTGAAACGCCTGCCTGCAAGGCTTACTACCAGACCGGTCATTTCAAGCGATGTAAGCTCGGTAAGTATCTGCGAAATATCCGTTTGCAGCTTGTCCGCAAGCTCGTCTGCCGCGCACTGCGACTTTTCAAGCTCTTTGACTATCTTCTGCTGAAGCTCACTCAGCGAAGATGTATCTATATTTACCTTTTCGGTATGTTCTTCGCCGCTCTCTTTCTTCTTTGGCTCTGCCGCTTTTTTCTTTGAAGTATTTTTCTTTGAAACGGGTCTGTCGGCGGCAAAGAACACGCTGGAGCTCGATTTATCCCAATAAACATCGGTATCTTTTGTAAATCTGAGTTTATGCGCAAACTCGGAATAATATTCATAAAGAATATCGGTATGTGAGAAAACGGGTATCGCGCCGTCGCGTATAAGCATTGCCGTGCCTGCGTAGTCATCTGAAAAAACATCGGCAGGCGGCACGCAGTAAAGGTCTCTGCCCTGCGAGATCGCGTGAGATGCTGTATTGAGCGAACCGCTGGCTTTTGATGCCTGCGTTACCAGCACCGCGTGTGACATTCCCGAAAGTATTCTGTTGCGCGCCTTGAAGCTGACGGCGGTAGGCTTCGTCTGCGGAAAATACTCTGATATGACCGCGCCGCTGCGGCTTATCTGCACTTTAAGGTCGTGCGAATCGGGCGGATATTCATACTCAACGCCGTTGCCCAGAACAGCCACGGTCTTTCCGCCGCCCCTTAATGCAGCAGTATGCGCTGCGGTATCAACGCCATTTGCAAAGCCGCTTATTATTACCATGCCGTGTCTGACGATATTTTCGCATATGCACCCGGTGACTTTCTCGGTATACTCTGTCATATTTCTTGCGCCCACTACGCCGAGCGTAGGGTCGTGGTTCACAAAGCTTAAATCGCCCATACTGAAAAGCACCGAGGGCGGATCGTATATATCTTTCAGCATCATCGGGTATTCGGGGCTGTCGCAGCCGTAGACATTGATATTATGCTTTTCGCAGTAGCTTAAAATTCCCTCAGCCTGTTTGAGCGTTGCGGCTCTTGCGCTTTTAAGCTCCTGCTCAGTAAAGCCCTTGCTGTAGCCGCTCTGAATGGCGTCATAGAACTCTTTTACCTCGTCAAATCTTCTGCCCAGCTGCCATTTGCGCGGGTTGGCAGGTCCGAAAGCAATAGTCAGCCACACCCAGTAGATAAGGTTATAGTCATATACTGTCATCTGAACATCTCCCACAGCATTATAGAAGCTGCCGTTGCGGCATTGAGCGAATTTATCCTGCCGTGCATTTTAATAGTTACCGCGCTGTCGCACAAACTTATATGCTCTTTTGGCATACCGCTGCCCTCGTTGCCGATAAACAGTGCGCAGGGTCTGCCAAAGTCAAATTCTGTTATACTCACGCCGCCGCCTATGACTGAGGCTACATTTAAATACCCCAGTTCTTTCAGCGCTTTTACTACCCTATCAAAATCATTTTCTATATACACGGGCACGCGCATAATGCTTCCCATAGCGGCTCTCACGACCTTCGGGTTATACACATCGCAGCAATTTCCCGTAAGAACAGCGCCGCTTACACCGACGGCATCGCAGGTGCGCAGGATAGTACCGACATTGCCGGGGTCTTGCAGACCGTCAAGCACTAAAAGTTTTCCGCCGCTTTCAAGGTTTTCTATACTTTTATGGAGCATTTTTACCGTCAAGAAAACTCCTTGGCTTGATCTTCCCTCAGAAAGCCTTTGCGAAATATCCGGTGATATCTCAAAGCATTTGCAGCCGCACTTTTCCGCCAGAGCTTCGGGGTCTTGCTCAAAATACTTTCCGACTGCCTGTTTTGTATAAAAAAGCGCTGTAACTTCCGCGCCGCCTGCTGCGCCCTCGCATAGAACATCAATACAGTTCCGTGCGCCCTCAACGGCAAATTCGCCCTGCTCTCTGCGCTCTTTACTGCTGCCAAAGAGAGATGCCAGCTTTTTTATATTTACGTTGTCTTTAGCCGAAATATACATACCAGAATGCCCCTTGCGCGCCGCTTTACACGTGTTTTACAATGCCCATATATACAACAAAACACGCACAAGCCGTTAAAGATGTGCGTGTTGATATTGCATCAAAGGGCAGCCTTAGCCTTTTCAACTACTGCGGCAAAACCGCTGGGATCGTTTATAGCTATTTCTGAAAGCATCTTTCTGTTAAGGTCGATGCCGGCTTTTTTCAGACCGTTCATAAACGTTGAATAGTTCATGCCGTTGAGTTTGCAGGCGGCGGATATTCTTGCTATCCACAGCTTTCTGAAATCTCTCTTTCTCTGCTTTCTGCCGATGTAGGCATACTGACCGGATTTCATCACCTGCTGTTTTGCCATCTTGAAGTGCTTGCTCTTTGCGCCGAAGTAGCCCTTGGCAAGCTTTAATGTTTTATTTCTTCTCTTACGAGTCATCATTGCTCCCTTAACACGAGCCATAGTCAATTACCTCCTGATATTATCTTTACTTTGTTTCCCTGACTAAACCCGCGGTTTATTTGTAAGGGATAAGACGTTTTACGTTCTTGATATCCGCATCGCTTGCATATGCATCGTTGCGCAGCGTTCTGATGCGCTTGTGACCCTTTGAAATGAGTCTGTGCCTTTTGTTTGTGTGCTGGAACTTTACCTTGCCGGTCCCTGTCACTCTGAAACGCTTTTTTGCGCCCGAGTGGGTCTTGATCTTTACCTTTGACATAAATTTATCCTCCTTAATTGTTTACTTAGAAGATCTGGGTGATACGAACATCACCAGACTGCGCCCTTCCATTTTGATAGGCTTGTCAACAACTCCTGCCTGCGCTACGGCTTCTTTATATCTGTTCATCAGATCTTCACCCAGCTGAGGGTGAGCTACCGAACGCTTGCGGAATCTAACGGAAACTTTCAGCTTATCTCCGCCCGAAAGGAACTTGATGCCCTGATTTACCTTCGTCTGAAAGTCATGGGTATCTATGGTCGAGGACATACGTATTTCCTTGGTGTCGATGACCTTCTGATTTTTTCTTGCTTCCTTTTCGCGCTTGTCCTGCTCAAAGCAGTATTTGCCGTAATCCATGATCTTGCACACGGGCGGCTGTGCATTCGGGGCTATCTTTACCAGATCGAGATCTTTTTCGATAGCTATATCCATAGCCTCTTTTGCTGACATTATGCCCAGCTGTGCGCCGTCGGGTCCTATTACCCTTACTTCCTTGTCACGGACTTCTTCGTTGATAAGCAGATCCTTGTTGCTAATAGTGCATTACCTCCAAAATAAAAATGAGCGAAACACGACCTGTTCACGCTCACGAAAAAAGCTATTTCTAGCTTGCATTCATATATCAGCCTTTTCACTGGCAAATGCCGCTGAAGGCGAGGGCGGAACAGCTCTGCTTTTTGTTTTCTTATGTATTATACACCATATTTTCCCCGTTGTCAAGTACCCAATGCAAAATTTTTTCAGAATACTTTACGACTAAATACGTACAACTTGCACAAAAGCTCTTGACAAAAGCTATAGAGATACCAGCATAAACGCGCCGCCTGCTATCATTATTATCAGCCACAGCATTATCATGTTGTCCGAGAAAAATATAAGCATTTTCTTTGGCAGCGTGAGGTGCGTGCGCGAGCTGTTTATATTAAAGCTGAAATTCTGCGATGAAGTCAGCCTTGAATATATAACAAGCGAGAGAGCGATTATTATAAAGCACACTATGCCCTCGGCAAGCACGGCAAGGTCGCTTCGCGTATATATTTCTATAAGGTCTAGGGCGAATATCAGCAGCTGCGCGCTCATTCTCATAACTATCGCGACTATTACAGAACCCGTTCTCAGCGTGAAAAGCGTTATCATTATATTCATACAGAATTTATAGCCAATAGATGACACATCGAATGTGCAGAACGTGCCTGCCACGCAGCATATCAAAAACGCGAACATATCGCCGAACTGCCTGAAAGTCTGCAAAATAAGGCCGCGAAAGAGTATCTCTGTCAGCGCGGATACAACGATACAGCTGCAAAAGCCGAACAGCGCGACCGACGTTATATCGTGCGAGTAGAGAAAGTCCATTCGCAAAGCGTTTGTGCCTAAGCCCCGATATACCACCGCCGCGATATTGCCTGCATGGCGGCAGAATATCGTTGTCATAAGCGCCATAACAAGTGCGCAGGCTGCCATATCGGGCATTTTTTTATCGGCACGCGGAAACATAACGGCGCGCGGTATACGGGCATCAAGCACGAAGATAAGTATCGGTATCAGAAATTTGAGCACCCTTATCGCGCATATTACGGCGCACATATAAAGCGGCACGTCGTATTTATCAAGCGGCTGACCGTAAATCACCTGCGTTACCGTGAGCGTTTCGCCTTTTGTATATCTGCCGACGTATATATACTCTGCAATGGTGAACAGCAGCATTGAAAACATAGTCATCGCGACAAGTTTGCAGCAGCGTTTAAGCACCCTTTGCTCGGCTTCTTCGGGTGTCTTGCTTATAAAGCCCTGACCGTCAACATACGAGTGCTCGCTCTTGCGCCTTACAAAAGAGTAGGCATAGCGGTTGTTGCCCGAGCTGCGCCAGTTGAGGAACTCGTTATAATAGTGCCTTGACTGGTTCTGATACTCGGCGTTTTTTGCAACGTCTATATAGTCGTCGCTTTTTTCTTTGCTCTTTTTGATCTCATCAACATCAACGCTGAGATACTTGTCAGTCTCGTCTGTCATGACCGCGCCCCCCTTTCGCAAGTTTTATTGCCGCATCAGAAATGTCCGCTGTGACCTCCGTGGCTCATGCCGCTGTGACCTCCTCCGCCGCTGTGTCCGCCCGAGCCGCCCGAGCTTTTGGCGGTCTTTGAAACGTTGGAATAAAGATATGTATCCTGCGAGAATTTTTCTTTATAGTTTTTAAGATACTGTTTTGCGGCAGGCTTTGGCATAATGGTCTTCATCTGCCGTGTAAGCACAAACGCCACTATAGCGGTAACTATTATAGCTATGACCAGCGCCGCGAGCGCGTATCTTGTGAGCCAGCCTGTCGGGCGCTTTGTGTGAAGTGAGCTGTAGGGCTTATCCTCATTCGCTTCTTTTACAAATTCGTAAACATCATCAAAATATCTGTCAAAACATTTGTAATAGTCGCCGTCGCTGAGCAGTGAAACAAGGTCGTTTTCAAACCAGCCCACGCCGTAGCTGTCTGAAATGGCTTCCATACCGTAGCCGCAGGTAGAGAACGCATACGAGCGGTCGTACATAGAAATAACGAAAATTATGCCGTCATGGTCTTTGCCCACGCCATAGCCTTTGAAATCAAAATAATCATGCGCGAAAACAAGTATATCGTTATAATTATAGTTATAACTGCCGTAGGTGTAGGCGGCATAGTCGCGCATAGTCATTACAACGCAGTCAAAACCATAGTCTTCTATAATTTCACGTGCTTTTTCTTCAAGCCTTTGCTCCTCGCTGTCAGAGAGAAGCTCATAATCATCTATAACTCTCGGCAGATCAGCGTTATACTCGCCGTCGCCGTATGCGGGAACGGTATGGTTTGTAAGGTTTTCGGCTGCAAAGCTCTGCGTGGAAAAGCACACTGCCACCGCAGCGGCAGCTATTAAAGACAGCGCTCTTTTGAAAACACCCTTTCTCATTACACCGCGCCCCCTAACAACAGACCGAGCCCGAACAGAAATAAGAGGAACGTTCCCAAAAATGTGCCTGCGGTTATCAGCGCGAGTTTTACTTTATCTGTAGGCAGAGTGCCTACCACCTTGCCCGACTGACCGTTCATTGCGAACATATAGTTTTTGCCGCGATACTCTGTGTTGGCTATCCACACGGGCATAAGAGCGTAATGTATATCGCCCTCCTGAATCTGAACGTTGACAGATTCTGTTGCAACAGTGCTGTAGCCTCTTACAGTTGAGCGCAGCATTTCCTCGGTGCTGTTGCGTATCCTGTCGTTGGCTCTGCCTATGCTGTGGGTAACATCAACGTCGTATCTGTCAGCAAAATAGCCTGCGAGGTAGGCAGTGTTGAAATCTACCGCCAGATCGTAATTGAAAGGCTCCAAAGACTCCATAAGTGTGTCGTCCATTTTTACAGAGCCGTCAACTGGCACTTTTTCAAACGACATATCAGCCGTTCTTATCACGCTGTAATGCTCTGTCTTGGTATAATAGTATTCGGAATCAGACCAGTTCTTTACCTTTGTCGCCCTGAAATGCCCGTCGCCCGAGCTGTCGGCATCAAACAGCCAGAATGGCACATATATGCCTTTTATCGACTGGATATGGTGCTCAGTCTTAAAGCTTTTGGGCAGCAAAACTTTCTTTGATATAAACTTTTTATAGGCATTGTCAACGGCTGCTCTGCCCTTTTTGAAAGGTATTATAAAGTCGGGGCGCATAACGCCGTCAACCGTTTCGTTTATTACAACGGGGTTATCGCAGTAAGGGCAGGTAGATGCCATTGTGCTGGTATCGCCTATTATCTCGCCGCCGCAGTGCGCGCATTTGAAAGAGTGCAGCTGGTTTAGCTCCCCCTCCTGCCAGTCACCGTTGCCGCTGTTATTGTCGTAGTCTTTCCACGAGAAATTCTCGGGCTTTTGCTGAGAAAGACCCTTCTCATAGTTTACAAGAGTATCTATTTCATATGTATTGTCGCAGTACATGCAGGTAAGATGGTCTGTGCCTGCTTCAAACTGTATATCTGCGCCGCAGCACGGGCATTTATACACTATCATGCTCTCTGTTGCCATTTACATCGCCCCTTTGAATAAATATGCCGCCGTCAGCTTTTTGCAGGTTTTCTGCCGCAGCCGCGCTTTTCGGGGCAGTAGCCCAGCAGTTCGCACTTGGGCATCATCTGCGTGTCTATAAGGTACTCCCACTCGGGCGAGATCTTCTTCAAAGCGGTGCAGATATCGCCGAAAAGCTCGCGGTACTCCCAGTAGGCTCTTGAACACATTCTCTGCCGCGACATATCGATAAGATTGCGCAGGTTGCGCTTGTCAACTATTTTTGTAGTCATTCCCAGCGGCAGAAGCATTGCACTGTCCTCGCGCGGGATACCCATATCTTCAAGGCGCTTGCCTGCCTGCGCTATGCACCTCATCGTGTCGTCGTATATCTTCTTTGCCTCGTCGCTGTCAAGTATCTTCTTGGGCGTTACATACTCAAAATCGGCGTAATTTACATACCTTGTGCTTGCCTGAAGCCTTGTGGGCGCGCCGCCTAAATGTGTATACCATTCGCGTATCACCCTTGCGGAATAACCGTCAAGCACCATTTCTACATTCACATATTCAAGCGTTCTGCCGTGACCCGAAACTATGCAGTCTATGCCCCTTTTGTAATTTTTCTGCGTATCCGATGTATCCGCGCCCCAGCAGATGCCTGCCCTTTCGCCTATCAGAGTTATCGGATACTTGGTCGTCTCCGAAAGTATTGTTACCTTTCCCATAAAAATACCCCTTTCAAATTTAGTTTGCAAAACAGGCCAAAATGCCCTCTAATATCCCGTCGGTGAGCTTTTCCTGATATTCGGCGCTGTTTAAAAGCCTGTCGTCCTCGGGATTGCTCAGAAAACCGCACTCAATCATCATGCACGGCACCTGCGCCCAGTTCTGACCGGTATAATTGTCATTCTGTATAATACCCCTGTTCGCCGCGCCCGTGTACTTTACTATCAGCGGAAGCATTATCTTCGCATAGTCAAAACTTTGCCGCGCTATACTGTTTGACTTGCTTACATACAGTCCTATGCCCGTGGCGCTGCTGTCTGCCGCGCCGTCACAGTGCACCCGAAGCATAAGGTCAACGCCATAGCCGTTCATCATGGCTGTTCTCTGCTGATTTGATATATTCACATCGTGAGTCTCTCGTGTCATATATACTGTCGCGCCCTCTGCCTCAAGCTTATCGCGAAGCATCAGCGATATTTCAAGGTTTGTAACATACTCGGGTATGCCGCTGCTCACTCCCACTGTGCCTGTGGTGACCTTAGCTTTTGTAACGCCGCTGCCGGGGGCTGTTTCCTCCTGCGAGGGGTCTCCCTTTCGCTGATGGCCCGGGTCTATGCCTATCTTTATCCCTGCCAGACGCCCCTCACCCTGCACGGGTCTTCTCTCTGCGGTGGTCTGCGCCGCGGTGGATTCCGGGGTAGTCGCCTGCGTGGCAGTTGTGGCAGTGGCAGCCGTTGTCGTGGTAGTAGTTGTTGTTGTGGTAGTGGTTGCGGTCGTAGTTGTTGTGGTAGTGGTTGTTGTCTGAGATGTGGTGGTCTGCGGTGTAGTTTGCTTTGTAGTAGTCTGTGTTGTGGTGAGCTCGGGAGTCGTTGCGGTCGCCGCAGATGTGGCTGTATTGGTTACGGCAGTTGTCTGCGAAGCTGCTGTCTGAGATGTCACCGCCTGTGAAGAACTGCCGCTCGTGCAGGAAGAAAGCATCACTGCCGCCAACACAGCCGCTATAAAAGTCTTCTTCAAACAGATCACCCCGATACACACACTTATACATAATAATTGTAACACATATTTTTACTTTTTTCAACAGTAAATTGCCGAAATATTCCGTATGGAAGAAATTTACATTTATCCGTATAAAGAAAAATAAAAGTCGCTTTGCTATTGACTTGCAAGGGCATTTGCGTTATAATATATAAGAGGGAATTTGTTCTTTTGGCGTTTCCTTAAAAATGTATATTATTTTCCCGAAAGGAGTTAAAATTATGGCAACACTTACTAAAAACCCGAATGTAAACAAATGGGTAGACGAGATGATCGCTCTGACCAAGCCCGACAAGGTAGTCTGGATAGACGGCAGCGACGAGCAGCTTGAGGCTCTGCGCGATGAGGCTGTTTCAACAGGCGAGATGATAAGGCTCAACCAGGAAAAGCTTCCCGGCTGTCTGTATCACCGCACCAACCCCAACGACGTTGCGAGAGTTGAGGACAGGACATTCATCTGCACAAGGACTAAAGAGGATGCAGGTCCTACCAACAACTGGATGGATCCGAAAGAAATGTACGCTATGCTCACCCCGATGTATGACGGTGTCATGAAAGGCAGAACTATGTACGTTATCCCCTATTCTATGGGACCTATAGGCTCACCGCTGGCGAAAGTGGGCGTTGAGGTGACCGACTCGATATACGTTGTACTGAACATGGATATAATGACGAGAGTCGGCGTTAAGGCATTTGAGAACCTCGGCGACACCTCGGACGACTTTGTAAGAGGTCTGCACGCAAGAGCCGACATCGACCCCGAAAAGAGATACATCGTTCAGTTCCCCGAGGACAACACGATATGGTCTATAAACTCCGGCTACGGCGGAAACGTTCTGCTGGGCAAAAAGTGCTTCGCTCTGCGTATCGCTTCGTTCCAGGGCAAGAACGAAGGCTGGATGGCCGAGCATATGCTTATACTGGGTGTTGAGAAGCCCGACGGTGAGATAAAGTACATCACCGCCGCGTTCCCCTCTGCCTGCGGAAAGACCAACCTTGCAATGCTTATTCCGCCTAAATGCTACACCGAGGCAGGCTACAAGGTATGGACTGTAGGTGACGACATTGCATGGCTGAAGCAGGGCGACGACGGCAAGCTTTACGCTATAAACCCCGAGAACGGCTTCTTCGGAGTTGCACCGGGTACTAATGAAAAATCTAACCCGAACGCGCTGCACACCGCTATGAAGAATTCTATCTTCACAAACGTTGCTATAGACAACTCACAGAACACCGTATGGTGGGAAAAACTGGACAAGAATCCGCCTGTTGATGCTACTGAGTGGAAGGGCGCTAAGGTAAATGGTCCAGAGTATATCGCTCAGGGCAACACACTGGCTCACCCCAACTCGAGATTTACCGCTCCCGCGGAGAACTGCCCGTGCATCTCAAAGGAATTCAACAACCCTCAGGGCGTGCCTATTTCGGCTATGATATTCGGCGGAAGAAGAGCTTCTACCACGCCGCTGGTTTATCAGTCGCTTGACTGGGTACACGGCACATATGTAGGCTCGGCTGTTTCTTCAGAGACCACTGCTGCGGCTGCCGGCGCTGTAGGCGTACTTCGCCACGACCCGATGGCTATGAAGCCTTTCATAGGCTACAATGTGGGCGATTACTGGCAGCACTGGCTCGATATGGGCAAGAAGCTGGGCGACAACGCTCCGAAGATATTCAACGTAAACTGGTTCAAGCAGGACGAGAACGGAAACTTCATCTGGCCGGGATTTGGCGACAACATGAGAGTTCTTGACTGGATAATCAAGCGCTGCGAGGGCAAGGTAGATGCCGTTGAAACTGCTATAGGCTATCTGCCCAAGCCCGAGGATATAAACCTCACCGGCATTGAGGACGAAGTAACGCCAGAGATAATGGATAAGCTGCTCAAAGTTGACAAGGATCTGTGGACAAAGGAAATTGCCGAAATGCGCAGATACTACAAAGAAGACATTGCCGACAAGGGAGGCAGGATACCCAAGGAGCTTTGGGAACAGCTTGACAGGATAGAGGCTAACCTCAACAAGTAATTTCATCATGAATATAAAACGCTCTCTGAGAATATCGGAGGGCGTTTTTGTATATATGCATAAAATGCAGCTTTGATGCGGCGCACAATTTGGTTATTTCGCAGATTTTAAAAATTTTTTGTAACATTTTGACCTCTCGGCGCGATATATATAATAAAAGGCAAAATTTATGGGGGAGGTCTGCCATCTTGCCCATAGAATTTAGGAGGTAAAAAATATGCTGAGAATGATACGAAAAAACCTTAAAAACCAGTACACAAAGCAAACGCTGCTTGCCCTGCTTATGCTTGTGAACATTGCCGTTACCGCGCTGGTTATTTGCTTTGCCTATGGCATCTACTATGATTTTGCCGTAAAGGCAGACAACGGAATGGCAGAGTTCAGAAGCACGGGTTTCGGCATAGTGGCAGATGTTGGTGATGTGACCGAGCGCGAAGAATTTGGCTATGACGATGAGATGTTTGGTACAGAGCATGCTTACACAGGCAGCATTACCGCGCCGCAGCTTATAAACTTTGTCAGAACGCTGCCCGATGAGCTGAAAAACAATCTTCGATATTTCGGCGCGGAAGTAGTGGTGATGAGCTCACTGCATTTTCACAACACAAGCACTATGACCTGGGTCTGGAACGACGGTGTTGGCACGCCTGTAGGCTCAACGCCCGATGACCGCTCTGACAACGACGAGCCTTACTACGGCAGATTTCAGTGCCAGTGCGAGATGAAAGACGGCAAGATATGTGCAAGGTCGGAAAGAGATTACGTGGGTCAGATGCAGACTTCCTCAGATGATGTGGTAGTTCCCGTATTTACCGATGAAGAATATGACAGCGGCACTGATTTTATATTTGTAAACGAAAAAATGCTGGATCAGACAACGGACGATGATATTGAAAAGTATGACGACATGAACGCCAACGAGACATCTGTTATACGCGTAATACCAGAGGGCACAACAAAGGCTGTTATTGGCGGTAAAGAATACGACATAAAATACTACCAGAGCGAAGGATTTACCAATGATGACATAGTCATTCCGCTGACATCTTTTTCAGATGAAGCTATGCTGCTTGGTACTACATACTATGGTGGCTGGCTGCTTGAACACGGCGAAAAGCCCTCAGAATATGCCGACTTTGCAAGTCTTACGTTTGAAAAGCCGCTGACGAGAGATCAGTTCAACACACTTTCAAAGTGCATAAGAGAGAAGCTTGGCGATGAATACTACATACCAAACGTTACGCTGCTGGAAGAACACGAAATGCAGATGCTGCGCACCGTTGCTGCTATAGCCGTGCTTATTGCTCTGCTGGCGGCGATAGATGTGGCGATACTCTATAGATATATGCTTGAAAAGCGTTCGGGCCAGCTTGCGATAATGAGGATATGCGGCTGCTCGAAAGGCAAGGCAATGGCTGCATACATTATAGAAAACATGATAATAAACGCGCCGCTGTTCGCGCTTTGTGAGCTTGCGTATCACAAGCTTATTCTGCCGCACCTGAAAGGGCTTTATCCCACTATGGGAGAGCGTTACACCCTTAAAGGCTACATACTTATATTTATATGGTATATAGTTATCTCTCTTATAGTAATGCTTGCAATGGTAATACACACGGTAAGAAAGCACAGCCTTATACAGCTGAAAAACAGCAGCCGCAGTGTGAAAAAGTTTGGTTTGATGAAAGTATTCGAGATAATACAGCTTTCGGTAGTGCTGGGCATTATGACGCTTTCGGTATCATCTGCTCTGGCAAGATACGATACATACAGACCTATAGAAAAGATTATAAGCGGCAACGGTTATGTTATAGAACAAAATGGTGTTGACGATACATCTATAGAAGAAGATATAACAGATGCAAAACTAAGCGTTATCTATTCGGGCGACCAGATGATACCCGATGAAGAAACGGAAGATGAATATGATTCTATAGACATGAAAAGCATAGCCATAGCAGGTGGATATATTACCGACTACCGCCCCGAAATGCAAGACGGCGTATGGCTGTCTGAGTGTACGGATATGTACGCAAAAACAGGCGTTATACCCGTGGTGCTGGGCTGGTGCAACGGCAGGTACAATGTCGGCGATGAATTTTCAAGTGATTTTCCGATGAACTATGACGAAAACGGCAACCCCACCAAGATAGTACACGCCAAATACAAGATAGTCGGCATTATGGCGAACGGTCAGCGGCTGATAGGTTACAGCAACGGCGGAAGATGGAAAGAAATGGACTACACAGACATGATATCGCTGTATGATTACAACGCCGATGAAAGAATATTTGCCATATATCTGAATGATGACGGCAATGCGCTTTTTGGCGGAAAAAACACCACCTGCGAGGCTTATCAGCTGGCAGATTACAACGATGTTCCGTATCAGGATTATATTAACGCAGGGGAGCGCCTGTCAGGAGGCAATAAATATAGTTGTCAGTCGTTTGAGGAGATAAGAGACAGAAGTATGAATTATGTTCTTGAGCAGATACGCACGCTTATGCCCATAGCGGTGTGCATCTTCCTGCTGATGCTTATTTCTGCGGTATCTGTAAACGCTATATACACCAAACGGCAGCTGAGAAACTACGCTATTTTCTACATATGCGGCGCACGGTGGCGCTCATGCGCGCTGAAGAGCCTGAAAAATGAACTTGTTACCTGCGGCATTGCCTCTGCTATCACGGCGGCGGTTCTGATAATAGGCAAGTACACATTCTTAAAGAAAATGCTTGTTTTATTCGGTTTGCCGCAGCTGGGGCTTTGTGCGGCTGTTATGCTTTTGTACCTCGCGCTTTCGGTAATAATGCCGCTGTGCATAATAGGTTCTGCTCAGCCGAAAGACGTTCTCAAAGAAGAATAGCCGCCTGTCGCTTTATGCGCTGTGGCTTTTATATAAAAAATCAAGGGGCTGCTTTAATTGCAGTCCCTTGGTTTATCAACCGTTTGTAACGAACGTATCGTAAATACTCTGCGTGGCGGTCTCGAAGTCTTCCTCATGCACGCCGACTATTATATTCAGCTCGCTGGAGCCCTGGTCTATCATGTTTACGTTTACCCTTGCATCTGCCAGAGCGGAGAATATCTTGCCTGCCGTACCGCGTGTTGACTTCATTCCCCTGCCCACTATGGCTATAAGCGCGAGACCCGTTTCAATAACTATGCTGTCGGGCTTGCAATTGCGGTGTATGCCTGCTAAAACTTCCTGCTCAGCCGCGCCGAACTCCTCCTGATGAACGATGACCGTCATGGTATCTATACCCGAGGGCATATGCTCAAAGCTGATGCCGTTTTTCTCGAAAACTTCAAGCACGCGCCTGCCGAAGCCGAGCTCAGAGTTCATCATATCTTTTTCAATGCTGATAGATGTAAAGCCCTTTTTGCCTGCAATGCCGGTTATCGTGTAGTTTGACTTCTGCGAGGTGCTTTCAACTATCATGGTGCCCTGGTCTTCAGGGGCGTTGGTGTTCTTTATATTTATAGGTATGCCAGCCTTGCGCACCGGGAAAATAGCGTCCTCGTGCAGCACTCCCGCGCCCATATACGAAAGCTCTCTAAGCTCTTTGTATGTGATAACTTTGATAGTTTCGGGGTCTTCAACTATTCTCGGGTCTGCTATCATAAAGCCGGAAACGTCGGTCCAGTTTTCGTAAAGATCTGCATTGCATGAAGCCGCAACAATAGAGCCTGTAACATCAGAGCCGCCGCGCGAAAATGTTTTTATAGTATCGTTGGGCATAGAGCCGTAAAAGCCGGGAATAACCGCTCTTTCGGTGTTTTCAAGACGTTCGCCGAGAGCCTTGTAAGTCCTCTTGCCGTCAAATCTGCCATAGTCGTCAAAGAAAATAGTATCGGCAGGGTCGATAAAATCATAGCCGAGGTAGTTAGCAAGCACAAGCCCATTGAGGTACTCGCCGCGCGAGGCAGCGTAGTCTCTGCCTGCCTTGCCTATAAAGCAGGAGCGTATAATATCAAACTCCCTGTCAAGCGAGAGGTCGAGCCCCAAGCCCTCGATTATCTCAATATAACGCTGTTTTATAGCCGCGAACTGCTCGTCAAACGGCTTGCCCTTAGCCGCTGAGTCATAGCAGGCGTACAGCATATCTGTAACTTTTGTATCTTCCTTGCTCCTCTTGCCGGGTGCAGAGGGCACAACATATCTTCTTGAATCATCGGCGTGGATTATATCCGCTACCTTTTTGAACTGCTTTGCGCTGGCAAGCGAACTGCCGCCGAATTTAACTACCTTTACCATACCATACTCCGTTTCTGCCGCTTTTCGGCATATAGATTATTATATTATTTTCATCATATCAATTATACATTACTTGCCGCCGCGCCGTCAATGGTGAAAAATCATAAAAATTATGTTTATTTGTTTGTCCTTTTGTGGAATACGCTTGTATGCGGAGGGAAAACAGAACCTGCCAGAAGCAAGAGAACGAGAGGCAAGAGGCTTTTAACTTTGCGCGGCGTTCTCTGAGAGAACGCGAAAAATTTGCTATGTACTACAACAAAGGGAGGCTCAGCTGCTAGAAGCAAGAAAACTAGAAGCAAGAGGCAAGAAGTTGGTTTTTTCACTCGGTTTGGCGTTTCAAAATGGAATGCGGAAAAGAGCTATGCGCTACAACTAGGTGAGGCTCAGCTGTTAGAAGCAAGAAAGCTAGAAACAAGAGGCAAGATGAGCGGTTTGAAAAGTTTGCACAAAACTATAAAAAGCAATTTCTTGCTTCTTGCCTCTAACTCTAAACCGCAGAAAAAACGTTTTCGCGCAACAGCCGCAAAAACATTTCTAACCTCTTACTTCTAACTTCTTACATCTAAAAAACGCACCCCGTATTTTTTACGAAGTGCGTTCATTTTTACTTTTTGAGCGCGGCGAGGGACTGCTCTATCTTTTCAAGCTTTTCCTGTGCTTTTGTCAGCTTCGCCTTTTGCTCCTCGATGAGCTTTTCGGGCGCTTTTGCCAAAAAGCCCTCGTTTGACAGCTTCTTTGACAAAAACTCTATATCTTTAAGCGCCGCCTGCTTCTCTTTACCAAGCCTTGCGGTCTCTTTCTCAACGTCTACTATATCTGCAAGCGGTATGAATATTCTTGCATTCGCTGTTACTGCGGTTATGCTGTCGGGAATATCATACTTTTCGGCGATCTCTACATCAGATGCGAACGCAAGCCTTTCAAAATACATTCTGCCGTTTTCAAAAGTTGCGCTGTTCTTCGTTTCGATATACAGTGCAGACTTCACGGAGTTTGGCACGTTCATTTCGCTGCGGATATTTCTTACGCTCTTTATCGCGGCGATTATCATCTCAAACTCGTTTTCTTCGCTTACAAAGCTATACTCGCTGTGATATACGGGGTAATCCGATAGCATTATCGCGCTGCCGTCGTCAACAAGCGTTTGCCAGATCTCCTCGGTTATAAACGGCATGAACGGGTGCAGCAGTTTGAGCATACCCTTCATTACCCACACGAGCACGTTCTGCGCGGTCTGCGCGCTTTCGCCGCCTGCGGTGATTCTGGGTTTGGTAAGCTCTATATACCAGTCGCAGTATACGTCCCAGATAAAGTCGTATATCTTGGCGCAGGCAACGCCCAGCTCATAGCTTTCAAGGTTCTCGTTGACCTCTTTAGCAAGGGTATTGAACTTTGAAACTACCCACTTATCCTCGGTAGACAGCTCATCGCAGAGCTTATCGCACTTAAAGCCGTCGGGCAGGTTCATCATGATATAGCGCGAGGCGTTCCACAGCTTGTTTGCAAAGTTTCTCGCCGCTTTTACCTTATCTTCGGTAAAGCGCATATCGTTGCCCGGCGCATTGCCCATAGCAAGCATAAATCTCAGCGCATCTGCGCCGTACTGATCTATAATTTCAAGAGGGTCGATGCCGTTGCCGAGAGATTTTGACATCTTTCTGCCCTGGGCATCTCTCACAAGACCGTGTATAAGAACGGTATCGAACGGCGGTTTGCCTGTATTTTCAAGCGCGCTGAACATCATTCTTATTACCCAGAAGAAAATTATATCATAACCGGTAACAAGCGTATTTGTGGGGTAGAAATACTCAAAGTCTTCGGTCTTTTCGGGCCAGCCGAGAGTTGAGAACGGCCACAGCGCCGATGAGAACCATGTATCCAGCGTATCGGGATCCTGACGCATAAGCTTGCCGCACTTGGGGCACACCGCGCTGTTTTCTTTGGTAACTACCATTTCGCCGCAGTCGTCGCAGTAAAATGCAGGTATCTGATGTCCCCACCAGATCTGGCGCGAAATACACCAGTCTTTGATATTTTCAAGCCAGTGGAAATATATCTTGTCAAATCTCTCGGGAACGAATTTTGTATCGCCGTTCTTTACCGCATCTATAGCAGGCTGAGCAAGCGGCTTCATCTTTACGAACCACTGTGTTGAAACTCTCGGCTCAACGGTGGTAGAGCAGCGGTAGCAAGTGCCAACGTTATGCTCGTGAGCCTCTGTACGTACCAAAAAGCCGCCTTTTTCAAGGTCTTCGACTATCTTCTTTCTTGCATCATATCTGTCCATACCTGCATAGTCGAGGTAGTCGTCGGTTATCTTAGCATCTTCCGTAAGAACATTTATGACCGGCAGGTCATGGCGCAGACCCACCTCAAAGTCGTTGGGGTCGTGGGCAGGGGTTATCTTAACAACGCCCGTGCCGAACTCCATGTCAACATAGCTGTCGGCAACAATGGGTATCTCTCTGCCAACAAGCGGCAGGATAAGCGTTTTGCCCACAAGGTCTTTATATCTGTCGTCATCGGGATTTACTGCGACCGCGGTATCGCCCAGAAGCGTTTCAGGCCGCGTGGTGGCAAGCTCTATATATCCGCTGCCGTCTTTGAGCGGATAGCGCAGATGCCAGAAATGCCCTGCCTGATCTTCATAAGTTACCTCGGCATCGGAAAGCGAAGTTTTACACTTGGGACACCAGTTTATTATCCTCTCGCCCCTGTATATCAGACCTTTTTCGTAATACTTTACGAATACTTCTTTTACCGCCTGCGAACAGCCCTCGTCCATGGTGAAGCGTTCTCTGTCCCAGTCGCAGGAAGAGCCCAGCTTTTTGAGCTGCTCTACTATCCTGCCGCCGTACTGCTTCTTCCAAGCCCATGCCCTTTCCATGAACTTCTCTCTGCCTATGCCCTCTTTGGTAAGACCCTCTTTGCGCATAGCTTCAACTATTTTCGCCTCGGTAGCTATCGCGGCGTGGTCTGTACCCGGCAGCCACAGCGCGCTGTAGCCGCTCATTCTCTTGAAACGTATCAGAATATCCTGCAAGGTCTCATCAAGCGCGTGACCCATATGCAGCTGACCTGTTATATTCGGCGGCGGAATTACTATGGTGTAGGGCTTTTTGTCCTTATTAACTTCTGCGTGGAACATCTTTCCGTCCGTCCAGTATTTGTATATCCTGTCCTCGAACTGTGCAGGTTCGTAGGTCTTTGGCAATTCTTTTTTCATTTTTTATACCTCTTTTTTATACTTGATTTTATGCGAATAAAAACTGCGCCGTCAGACTCGCACGCCCGAGCCTACAGACGAGTAAAAGCGGTATTTAAAATTGCTGTACGTCATGAACTCTCCCTCTTTTAAATGAAAATGCTATCTTATATTATTACACATTTTGACTGAAAAGTCAAGATAGAAAAAAGGGAGTGCGGGAAAGAAAGAACTTCTTGCTTCTTGCCTCTTGTAAACAGCAGATATGAAAATCTTCTGCAAGGGTTGTAAAACCGTTTCTAACCTCTAATTTCTCACCTCTAACCTCTAATAGCTGAAGCAAGAGGTTGTAAGGCGACGTTTGCGAGTTTTTATATTTGCGCTTACGCGCGCGCAGGAGCGCACCACCGCCACACTCACAAAACGGCACTCCCCCCATAAAAAGCGCCCACTCTAAATTCAGCTGGCAACATTTTCTTTCGGTGGCAATAGCAGTAGCGGTTTTTGAGGAGAGCTTGGGGTGGCAATGATTAAAGCGAAAGAGGCATGGGGCAAAAAGCGCGCGTAACAACTACAGTTCATCGTTATACTGCCCACAACTACGCCACTTTTCTCACGACTGGAAGTATATTTTGCCATCTTTCTTTTTTGGGGATGTATACCAGAGAGGGATTCTATAGTATATAATTGTAAGAGTATGAAAGTGCAAGCGGTGAACAGCTCCGCAGGTTGCGCGTAAGCGCGAATATTACAAACATTAAACCAACGCGCAAAAGTTGAAATTCTAACTTTTTACTTCTAACTTCAACTATTAGAAGCAAGAGGTAAGATGTGGGGTCTTTTCACTTTGAGCAGCGTTCTCTGAGAGAACGCAGAAAGAGAGATAAGGTCTTTTCAAAGGAAAATCCCTCTCTTGCAGAGCGCACGATGTAGGGGCTTTCGCCGTCTGCGGACGGCGACGAGGGGCTCGCCCCTCGACCTGACGACCCTTTTGAAAAAGGGTCGATCGAAAACTTTTGGTTTCTTGACAGGGGTTACAACTTATGAGGTCAAACGCGCTCGCTGAGAAGTTACAGAAATATACACACTACGTTTGGTAGCAAACGAAAAAAGCCCGTCACACCGCAAGGTGTGCGCCGCCAACCGTTTTTGGCGGCGAGGGATTTTTTCTGCACTTGACCGACACTTGTGGCGGTCAATGTGTGCGCTCCTGCGCCGCGCGTAAGCGCAAATATTACAAGCAAGAAATCGCTTTTTATAGACTAGCACAAACTTTTCAAACGCGCTTCTAACCTCTTACTTCTCACCTCTTACATCTAATAAAAAAAGATGCGCTCCGTTATAGAGCGCACCTCTTGCATCTTGCTTCTTAAACTCTTGCTTCTATCAGTACATTCCACCCATGCCGCCGGCAGGCATTGCAGGAGCAGGATTCTCCTCCTTGATGTCCGCAACAAGGCTCTCGGTGGTAAGCACCATAGCCGCTACCGACGATGCATTCTGAAGCGCCGAACGTGTTACCTTGATCGGGTCAACAATGCCGGCAGGTATCATGTCAACATATTCTTCTGTATATGCATCAAAGCCGTAGCCTATCTTGCGCGAGCGCAGTATCTTGTCAATGATAACACTTCCTTCAAGACCTGCATTGAGAGCGATCTGGCGAACGGGTTCTTCAAGCGCTTTAAGAACGATGTTCGCGCCCGTCTTCTCGTCGCCTGCAAGCTTTTCGATAAGCTTTCTTACGGCAGGCATAGCGTTTATAAGCGCTGTTCCGCCGCCTGCTACGATACCCTCTTCAACGGCAGCCTTTGTGGCAGCAAGGGCATCTTCAATACGCAGCTTCTTCTCTTTCATCTCTATCTCTGTAGCAGCGCCTACTTTTATAACCGCAACGCCGCCCGAGAGCTTGGCAAGTCTTTCCTGAAGCTTTTCTCTGTCAAAGTCGGATGTGGTGGTCTCTATCTGAGCCTTAATCTGAGCTATTCTGCTCTTTATAGCATCTTTTTCGCCTGCGCCGTCAACTATAACGGTGTTTTCTTTGGTGATAACTACCTGGCGTGCTCTGCCGAGCTGGTCTATCTGGGTTTCCGAGAGCTCCAGACCTACCTCGGAAGAAATGACCTCGCCGCCTGTGAGTATAGCTATATCCTGGAGCATTTCCTTGCGCCTGTCGCCAAAGCCGGGAGCCTTAACGCCAACGCAGGTGAATGTGCCTCTCAGCTTGTTTACGATAAGGGTCGAGAGAGCCTCGCCCTCTATATCCTCTGCGATTATAAGCAGCTTCTGACCGCCCTTTACTATCTGCTCGAGCAGCGGCAGTATCTCCTGAATATTCGATATCTTCTTATCTGTGATAAGGATAAACGGGTCATCGAGAACAGCTTCCATTTTGTCGGTATCTGTTACCATATAAGGCGTGATGTAGCCTCTGTCAAACTGCATACCCTCAACTACCTCGCTGTAGGTCTCGGCAGTTTTGGATTCCTCGATGGTAATAACGCCGTCGGCAGTAACCTTTTCCATAGCTTCTGCAATAAGCTTGCCTATAAATTCATCGCCCGAAGAAATTGTGGCAACTCTTGCAATATCGTCGTTGCCCTCAACAGCCTTTGAATTTGCAACTATAGCTTCAACTGCGGTGTCAACAGCCTTTGCAATACCCTTTTTAACTACCATCGGGTTTGCGCCTGCTGCGATGTTCTTCATGCCCTCTCTTACAAGAGCCTGAGCGAGCAGTGTGGCGGTGGTAGTGCCGTCGCCTGCTGCATCGTTGGTCTTGGTAGCAACTTCTTTTACAAGCTGTGCGCCCATGTTCTCAAAAGCGTCTTCAAGCTCGATCTCCTTAGCTATGGTAACGCCGTCGTTGGTGATGAGCGGTGCGCCGAACTTCTTATCAAGAACAACGTTTCTGCCCTTGGGTCCGAGCGTAATTTTGACGGTATCTGCAAGCTTGTCGATACCTGTCTGGAGAGATTTTCTAGCTTTCTCTCCGTAAACTATCTGTTTAGCCATTGTATATTCCTCCCAAACTTAAATTACTTGACAATTGCAAGAATGTCGTCCATCTTGACGATGATGTATTCCTCGCCGTCAAGCTTTACATTAGTGCCGGCATACTTGGAAATAAGCACCTTATCGCCTTTTGCTACCGTCATGGTAACGTCTTTCTTTCCCTCGCCCACTTCGATAACTTCTGCGATCTCGGGCTTTTCCTTAGCCGAGCCGGTAAGGATTATGCCGCTCTTGGTGGTCTCCTCTGCCTCGACCATTTTAACGACTACTCTGTCCTGCAACGGTTTGATCTTCATAAAAATGACCTCCTTATAATAATGAAAATGTCTGACGTATTTTAAGCGTTAGCACTCATTCACTTTGAGTGCTAAATATATTGTACCACTATTTTGGCAAATTGCAAGAGGGAAACAGGCAGTTTTTTCATTTTCGGCGTTTAGCACAAATAATTCATCACATTGGCGTGTATATTTGTTGATTTGTAAAATCTGCGCTTTATTCTTTGCAGGAATTGAAACAATTTTCATAATATTTCTCGAAGCACAGGCTTTTAAACTGCACATTTTTAGTATTATTAAAAATATATTCATATAAATGTAACAGAATTTTAATAAAATCTAATTGTGAATTTGTTATAATAGTTGTATGAATTAAAAATTTGCTATTTTTTTGTTCAAATTTTCAAAGGTATGACAAGACGACCTGTATTAACAAAGGTATGGTGATAAATATGGCTCTCGGTAAAGTGCTGGTAGTCGATGATGACAAGAATATATGCGAGCTTTTAAGGCTCTATCTGGAAAAGGACGGCTACAGCGTGATACTTTCCCACGATGGCGAAGAAGCTGTGGTAAAGTTCAACGCGCTCAAACCCGACATTGTTCTGCTCGACATCATGCTGCCCGGTCTTGACGGCTGGCAGGTGTGCAGAGAGATACGCAAAAAGTCAAACGTTCCTATAATAATGATAACGGCGAAAGGCGAAACTTTCGACAAGGTGCTGGGACTGGAGCTCGGCGCGGACGACTATATTGTAAAGCCGTTTGATACAAAGGAAGTTATTGCGAGAATCAAAGCTGTTACAAGGCGTGTAGGGCAGGTATCTTCGGAGACGGAAGTAAAGGAAGTGCGCTACGACAAGCTGGTAGTCAACATGACGAGATACGAGCTTAAAGTTGACGGCAAGATACTTGACACGCCGCCGAAAGAGCTGGAGCTGTTGTTCCACTTAGCTTCAAATCCCAACAGAGTTTACACGCGCGACCAGCTGCTGGACGAAGTATGGGGCTTTGAATATTACGGCGATTCAAGAACGATAGACGTACACGTTAAGAGGCTTCGCGAAAAGCTGGAAGGCGTTTCGGACAAATGGGCTTTGAAAACTGTATGGGGCGTAGGCTATAAATTTGAGGCTGACGAAGAATAATGCGCGACACCAAAAGCATATTTTTTAAATACTTCATAATATGTGCGGCAGTAATACTAATAAGCTTTATATGCTTAGGAGCAGTATTACTGCTTGTTTCTTCACAGTATTTTTCGGGCGAGAAGCGCAACTTGCTTATCTCTAACGTTTCAAATGCCGCTGAAGAGATCGCACAGACTGTCGATGACACGCAGCAGCCGCTTGATGAGGTGCTGCGCGGCGAGGCTGTGGAAGACATACTGAAAAGCCACGCGCAGTCGATAGGCGGCGAGCTTTTTATGACAAGCGAAAACGGCACGCCGATGGTTTTAACAGGAACGCAGCTGAGCGGCAGTGTACCCGAGAGCGTACTTAATGACATGATAAAGAGCGCGACTTACTTTTCCTCTGACATGGGGGGATTTTTGCCGTCTGAAAGGCACGTTTCGGGCATATCGTTCAATATAGGCAGTCAGCCGTTTTATCTGTTCGCGACTATTTCTCTGACGGAGCAGGACAGCTACATCTGGAATATAATGCAGATATTTTTGATATCTATGATACTGGTACTTGCCATAGTGCTTATAATAGTATACATCGCTACAAAGCAGCTTACCACGCCTATTACGGAACTTGCCGAAACTGCAACGCTGATAGGCAGGGGCGATTTTACTCAGCGGCTGCCCGAATATGATACAACGGAGTTTGACATTCTGGGCAAGGCTTTCAATGACATGGCTGTATCTCTGAACAACTACGACAAGATGAGGAGCAGCTTTGTTGCAAATGTTTCGCACGAGCTGAGAACGCCTATGACCTCGATAGGCGGATTTGTTGACGGCATACTGGACGGCACTATACCGCCGAGCGAGGAGAAGAAGTATCTGAGGATAATATCTTCGGAAGTGCAGAGGCTGACGCGGCTTGTGAGAAGTATGCTCAATCTGGCGAGGATAGAATCGGGGACGGTAGAGCTTAAATGTGCGCAATTCAGCCTGATAGAACCTATAGTTGACACGCTAGTGACGTTTGAAAACAGGCTGGAGGAAAAGAACATTGATGTTCGCGGACTGGACGTTGACAGGGTGATAGTATACGCTGACAACGATCTTATACATCAGGTCATATACAATCTGCTTGAAAATGCGATAAAGTTTGTTGACAAGAACGGTTATATCGAGTTCGGGTTCGATACGCACGACAACATGACAGCGGTATCTATAAAAAACAGCGGTGAGGGGCTTTCACAAGAGGAACTGCCGCAGGTGTTTGACAGATTTTACAAGACAGACGAATCGCGCGGCAAGGACAAGAGCGGTGTCGGTCTGGGTCTTAACATAGTAAGAAGCATAGTAAAGCTGCACGGCGGCAAAATAATGGTTCGCAGCGTAAAGGGCGAATACACCGAGTTTGTATTCACTCTGCCCGGCAAGCCGCAGGAAAGCGACAGCAGCACAAAGAGGTGACGTATAGTGGATCTTTTTGAGAAGAATTTGCAGGAGATAGAAGAAAAATACCCCTGTGAAGCTGTGCCCGAATGCGCGGACAGCGAGAGTACGGAGAATATACAAGAAGACGCAGAAAGCGCTGATAGCTCCGAAAAAGCTACAGGCAGAAAAGGTGATTTTGACGACATTTTCTGGGGCTCGGTGATGACTGCCACCTACAGAAAGCAAAGCAACGCTGCGGCATTTTTCAGGGCGGCGTGCATTACCATAATCCTGGCGCTGCTGCTTTATATGATGTCAACAATTATGCTGGGCAAGGGCTGGATAACAAACACACTGCTGCACGCATCTGACAAAATGAACTTTACTCTGCCGCTTTATGAGACACCAAAGCTGGACGAGAGCTATTATATGCCAGACGGCAGCGGCAGATACACTACCGAGGGGCTTGCCAAGGCGCTTACGCCTTCGGTGGTATCGGTAGTGGTGTATTACGATGTTACGCCAACTACTATAATAGGCGGTTCAACGCAAGGCTCGGGTATAATAATCACCGAGGACGGATATATTGTTACCAACGCGCACGTTGTTGACAACTCCCCTACCCTTATAAAGGTGATACTTCATGATGACACGCCGTATGCGGCAAAGGTGATAGGCAGCGACCCCAAGACGGATCTTGCTGTTTTGAAGATAGAGGCTGCCGGTCTTTCGCCTGCGGTGTTTGCAGACTCAGACAGTGTTTCGCCGGGTGAAGAAGTTGTTGCCATAGGCAGCCCTGCGGGTCTTTACGGCTCTATAACAAAGGGCGTTGTTTCGGCTGTGGGCAGAGAAATAAGAACGCAGGTAGAGAACCTTGAAATGGAATGTATACAGATAGATGCCGCTATAAACCCCGGCAACTCGGGCGGTGCGCTGTTCAATATGTGGGGACAGGTGGTAGGAGTTATATCTTCAAAACTTTCTGCGACTTATTATGACGGCATAGGTTTTGCGATATCTACAAAAGCTGCAAAGCCGATAATCGAGCAGCTTATAGAATTCGGCGGCATACTGGACAGAGTGCGCATCGGTATAACGTTTGTGGGTGTTGACGAAGTGGCAGCGGACAGCTACGGATACCCGTGTGCAGGGCTGTATATAGCAAAAATAGACGAAAACTGCGACATAAGCAATACCGAGCTTCTGGTGGGTGACTTTATAACGCACATAAACGGCAAGGAGGTAACGAGCCTTAATGAGACGATGGAGGCGGTCTCGGGCATGAAGCCGGGAGATGAAGTTACCGCCGATGTTGTAAGGATAGACCCCAACGGCGGCACAACAAACTTTACGATAACTTTCAAGCTGGAGCAGGACAACACCGCGACACAAGGCTTTGTTGAAGAGAAAGACTAAAATAGTTAAATCATTAAAAGCAAACAATGATTTTTTACCGATTATACACAGATACTTATTGACACGCCAAAAGTTTTAAGATATAATATTTATAGTAGGTTTTTATGTTGAATTTACAGAGGTAGATATATATGAAGAAAACACGGGTATTTCTTATATCTGCGGCGGCTGCGGCACTTGCGCTTACGGGCTGTCTGAATGTCAGCGGCGGCGAATATTACGTTACATTGCCCCCTGCCCCTGTGGTAAACAGCGGCGAGGCGACCGACAGTGACTCTGCTTCAGGCAGCCAGACAACGGCAGCAAGCGAAATTACCGGCAGCGAGGCTGCAAGCGGCACTACTCTGGTAGCTGTGGAGCTTGACAGTGACGGCAATATTGTCACCGATGAAAACGGCGCACCTGTTACCACTATAATAACAGAAAAAGCTCCCGACGGCAGCGAGGATATTCCGGGCATCGGCACTTCTTTACCGACAACTGATGCTTCGGGAAGCGGCTTAGAAAGTGATCCGCCAAAGAGCTCTGAAAGCACTGTATCTGGCGGCGAAAACGGCGCACCTGCTGTAGGCTCAAAGATGCAGACCATTTCAAGCACTCCGTTTTACGGCTCTGTCGGTGAGGGAGCGCAGGTAATAGCTCTTTTGCCGAGCGGAATGGATGTTACGATCACCGAAAGCGCCGATGACGGCTGGTATGAGGTATCGGCAGGCGGAATGAGCGGTTATATAAGGACAACTGCTCTTACAAAGCCAAAGACCACCACCACGACTACCACTACTACCACTACAACGACGACGACTACTACGACGACCACTACAACTACAACGACCACGACGACTACCACGCCGCCTCCAACGGTCACGACGACGACCACTACAACGCCAAAGCCTGTAACTCAGCCCACGGCCACAACTGCTGCGCCGAAGCCGAACAGCTGGCTTTCAAAATATGACAGTGATACACAGCAAAAAATAAACGAAGTATTGAAGTACACGAACGAATTAAGGAAAAAGCACGGTCTGGGACCCTTGATACTGGACGAGAAGCTTACTGAAATAGCCATGATAAGGGCCGATCAGATATCAAAGCAGGCAGAACCTACACACCTTAGCAAAGAAGAAATGAAAAAAATGTACAATCAGTACCTTGGTCAGTATTCTTGGGAAGGCCGCGGCGAGAATTTGGCATATGGACAAACCAAAGCGAAAGATGCTGTAGCAAGTTGGGAAAAATCAACGGGACATCTTACTAATATACTTGGCGGAAACAGCACGCACTCAGACGGCACGCCGGTCGGAAAATTCACGCATATAGGCATAGGCGTTTGCTATGTCGGCAACACCCAGTACGGTTGGTACTGGGTACAGGAATTTGTAACTTACTGGTAAACAGCAATAAAAAAGGCTCACACAAATGAGCCTTTTTATTTTGCCTTTTTATATGTTTGCAAGTATGAAGCTTGATATATACTGATACGCCAGAAACAGCCAGTAGAACACCATAGGCATACACAGCATGGCGGTCTTGTACCTCTCGCCCGTTCTCATAACGCAGTTGTCGTCTTTTGGCAGGCGAATTTTTCTGTGATGTGCAAATATTACATACAGACCTATTACAAGGCAGAGTATGGCGAAGGCATAGTACACCTGATACAAAGCATCGCTGCCGATAATATCGGCGATGTCGGGCACCTGCGCCAGCGCGTTGTTGAGCATATGCACAACTATGGAGGGGATTACAGAATTGCAGCCTACTGTTATACTGCCCATTACAAGACCGAAGCAGAATGCGTTTACCGCCTGCGGAATATTCTCGTGCATAAGACCGAACACCAGCGACGAAATTATTACCGCCATACCCTTGCCATACGGTTTGAGAAGGTGTATAGACAGACCGCGGTAGAGGGTCTCTTCGGCAACAGGGGCGATTATCACGCCGTAGAGCAGCTGCAATGCAAAAGCCGATGCAGAAATGTTGGTGTAAGAAAAATCAGCCTGCGGAACGGTGATGCCGTATGAAGAAAGATACGAAACAACTATTCCTATTATAGCGGCAAGCGCCAGGTTTGTGAGCATTACCGCAGGAAAACAGGTGACTATGGTCTTACCCTGCCCTTTTTCAAAGCGGTAGATGTGTGTAAGATCGATCCTGAAGCCCAGTCTGGCTATAAGCAGCAGGGCTATAACAGCCACACCGACAACGATACAGGAATACCCCATGTTTACCGCTGTGGAATAGTAGAAGTCGTCGCTGTCCAGAATGCTGTTGTATCTGCTGCCAAACGGCACTGCCATCTCGCCGCTGTGAAGATATATCAATACACAAATCGTTATCTTGCCAACGACAAAACACAGCAGTTCATACATCAGCAAAAGTATACCGAGTGTAGAGGCATTTTTCTTCAAAA
This sequence comes from uncultured Clostridia bacterium, assembly GCA_947624375.1. GTDB lineage: Bacteria > Bacillota > Clostridia > Oscillospirales > Ruminococcaceae > UBA7477. The sequence goes on from CANQKD010000002.1 coordinate 135,525, forward strand.
GCCGCCGCTCGTTCATTCTTGCCGCATAAAGCTGGTAGTCGTAATTCATATTCATATTGTTAAAGTTATTAAAGCCGCCGAAGCCGCCATAGCCGAAATTATCCATGGTTAGTCCTCTCTATATATAGATATTTTTATTATAACAGATATTCACTCATTTTGCAACTATTAAATATTTGTAAATAAAATATTAAAAAATCATTACAGGTATTGCGGATAAAAAAGTATGTGATATAATATATTTAGCACTTGAAGAACGAGAGTGCTAAAATTATTTCAAAGGGAGTAAAACACCATGGAACAGAAACAATTCAAAGCCGAATCGAAAAGGCTTTTAGACATTATGATCAACTCTATCTACACGCACAAGGAGATATTTCTGCGTGAGATAATCTCAAACGCGAGCGATGCGATTGACAAGCTGTATTTCAAATCGCTGACAGACGAGAGCGTTGGCATGAAGCATGATGATTTTGAGATACGTATAGAGGCGGACAAGGACAAAAACACCCTTACCATTCGCGACAACGGCATAGGCATGACCAAAGATGAGCTTGAAAACAACCTGGGCACTATAGCGCAGAGCGGTTCGCTGGCTTTCAAGACGGACAACGAGTTGGGTGATGAATCGCAGATAATTGGTCAGTTCGGCGTTGGTTTTTACTCGGCGTTCATGGTGGCTAAGGAAGTTACCGTGCGCACCAAGGCTTTCGGCAGCGACAAGGCATACGAGTGGAAGTCGGAGGGCGTTGACGGCTACACGATAGACGACTGCGACAAACAGGACGTCGGCACTGAGATAATACTTACGCTGAAAGACGATACCGACGATGAGAAGTATTCTAAATATCTCGATCAGTATCAGATACAGTCGCTTGTGAAGAAGTATTCGGACTACATTCGCTTCCCTATCAAGACGGAAGTTGAGCACCAGCACTATGACGACGAGGGCAACCCGACCGAAGTACACCGCGAGATAAAGACTATAAACAGCATGGTTCCGCTGTGGAAGAAGAACAAGTCGGAGCTGACGGACGATGATTACAACAGCTTTTATGCTGACAAGTTCGGGGATTTTTATCCGCCTGCCGCTCACATTCACACCCACAATGAGGGCGCCGCAACTTATGACGCGCTGCTGTTCATACCCTCGAAAACGCCGTTCGACTACTACTCAAAGGACTTTGAAAAGGGCTTGCAGCTGTATTCATCGGGCGTTATGATAATGGAGAAGTGCGAAGACCTGCTACCGGATTATTTCAGCTTTGTAAGAGGTCTGGTAGACAGCGAAGACCTTTCGCTGAACATCTCTCGTGAGCTTTTGCAGCACGACAGGCAGGTAAAGCTTATTGCGAAAACTCTGGAAAAGACGATAAAGAACGAGCTTGCCAGAATGCTGAAGAACGACCGCGAGAAGTACGAGGAGTTCTATTCAAACTTTGGTTTGCAGTTCAAGTTCGGCATATATCAGTCGTTCGGCGCGAATAGAGACATACTGAAAGACCTGCTTTTGTTCCACAGCTCTTTCAGCGACAAGAAGACCACTTTAGAAGAGTACGTTTCGCGCATGAAAGAGAGTCAGGAAAATATATTCTACGCTTGCGGCGACAGCATTGCGCGTATTGAAAAGCTGCCGCAGACGGAGCTTGTAAAGGACAAGGGCTACGAGATACTCTACTTTACCGATGAGGTCGACGAATTTGCGATAAAGGTGCTTATAGACTATGACGGCAAGAAGTTCAAGTCGGTTTCTGACAGCGATCTTGACCTTGAAACCAAGGAAGAAAAAGAGGAGAGCAAGAAGCAGACCGAAAGCTGCAAGGATATGTTCGGATATATGAAAGACGTTCTCGGCGACAAGGTAAAGGAAGTAAGGCTTTCATCGAGGCTGAAAAGCGCGCCTGTGTGTCTTTCAAGCAATGGGGCGCTCTCAATGGACATGGAAAAGGTGCTCAACGCCATGCCGCAGAACGCCGACAAGCAGGTAAAGGCTGAAAAGGCGCTGGAGCTCAACGGTTCTCACCCGATATTTGAAAAGCTGAAGGCACTTTACGAGAGTGACAAGGATATGCTGACGAAGTACACGAAGCTTTTGTACAGTCAGGCGCTGCTGATAGAGGGCATTTCTATAGAAGACCCGGTAGAGCTTTCCAACATGATTTGCGAGCTTATGGTGTAATAGCATACAAAAGTTATAAGCCCTGTCAAGAAACCAAAAGTTTTCGGTCAAGCCTTTTTCAAAAGGCTTGACCGAAAACTTTTCCTTTTTGGCAAGGCAACTTTTGTGAGTCGTTAAACAGCTCCGCAGGCTGCGCGTAAGCGCGAAACACTTTTCTATAAAAAACCAAACCGCCTTTGCAGCTGCGAAGACGGTTTTTTACTATGTACTTCCATGCTTTTGTGGCATGGGCTTTTTTATTCAAGATAATCTTTCAGCTTGTTGTAACGCACCGGCTGGCGAAGTCTGCGCAAAGCCTTTGCCTCTATCTGCCTTATGCGCTCTCTGGTAACGTTGAAACGCTGACCAACTTCCTCAAGCGTGCGCGAACGTCCGTCCTCCAGACCAAAACGCAGCCTTAAAACGGCTTCTTCACGGGGGCTGAGGGTCGAAAGCACCTGGTTTATCTGCTCTTTCAGCAGCACTTGCGATGCCTTGTCGGCAGGCGCAGGGGCGTTCTCGTCCTCGATAAAATCGCCGAGGTGGGAATCTTCCTCCTCGCCTATGGGCGTTTCGAGCGACACGGGGTCCTGCGCGATACGCATTATCTCTCTTACCTTTTCTTCGGTCATTTCAAGCTTGGCGGCTATCTGCTCGGGAGTGGGGTCTTTGCCGTTTTCATGCAGCAGCTGCGACGATGCTTTCTTCACCTTTGTTATGGTCTCTACCATATGAACGGGTATCCTTATCGTCCTTGCCTGATCGGCTATGGCTCTGGTTATTGCCTGTCTTATCCACCATGTGGCATAGGTAGAAAATTTGAAGCCCTTTGTGTAGTCAAACTTTTCTACAGCTTTTATAAGACCCAGGTTGCCCTCCTGTATCAGGTCAAGAAAGCTCATTCCCCTGCCGACATACTTTTTTGCGATAGACACCACAAGCCTTAAATTTGCTTCGGAAAGGCGTTTTCTTGCGGCGGCTGCTTTCTTGGGGTCGCTGCACATTATCTTCTCGGCAAGCTGCACTTCCTCGTCGGCGGTCAGCAGCGGCACTCTGCCTATCTCTTTAAGATAGATCTTTACGGGGTCGTCGATACCTATTGCATCGGTGGTCATGGCATAGTCGACGTCCTCTCCGGCGAGATCTTCCTCGATAGGGATATTCATAAGGTCGTCGTCGTCAGGAACGATATCGTCGATTATCTTGATGTTGAAGTTGTTGCAGGTCTCATAGAAAACATCTATCTGTTCCAGGTCGTAGTCAAGCCGCTCCAGCACGTTTGTTATCTCACGCGTGGTAAGCGAACCCGTTGCCTTTCCTTTTTCCAGCAGGTTTTCAATGATCTTAGAGTTTTCACTGTTCATTATAATTCCTCCGATCCAATGGTTTACTTTGAACTGTTCCTTTTTCTTCTTGCTATCTGCGCTAAGTCTGTTTCTCCGCCCTTTTGCTCCTCACTGCGGCGAAGCAGCAGATCTATGTAGTCCTGCGCCGCCTTTTCATCTATTATAATATCCTTCTGAAGATTGAATATCCGCGAAAGTCTGCCCATTTCATCCGTTTCAAAATACTCGCCCAGCGATGAGAGCGTTATCCCCTGCGCGCCGTCCTCTCTTGCGCAAAGATGTTCAAAAAACTTTCGGTAAAGCTTTGTGGGAAAATGCTCGCCCGTAAGCTTTTGCGAAACATAGCTCAGTTTATCGGGGTGCGATATTATGAAAGACAGCAGTCCCTCCTGCGCTTTTGTATACTTATTGTTAAAGGCAGGTTCGCCGCTTTTTACATCTGTCTGTGATGCCACCGCCGCCATGGTCTGCTGCCACTGCCTGCGTTTGCTCTGGTAACCGCGCTTTTTAAGTATATCGTCAATATTCTCTTTCAGCACGGTCTGCGATATTCTCTGGCTGTCTGCCACTTTTGAGATATACACTTCTCTTTCCAGCTTATCGGGTATATCAGCAAGCACTTTGCACACGCGTTTAAGGTAATCCACCTTGCCCAGATCACTGTCCATATCAATACCCTGCTCGCAGCGTTTGATGTTATAAGCTATCGCGCCGTCAGAGTTATCCAGCAGATATGCAAACCTTTCTTTGCCGTATTTAAGAATATATTCGTCGGGGTCTTTAGCGCCATCCATGTTGATGACCTTGCTCTTTACGCCCACCTGCGAAAGCATTGCTATCGCCTTGTTTGAAGCCGCTCTGCCTGCGCCGTCAGAATCATAGCATATTATGACTTCATCTGCATACTGGGCTATCATTCGCGCGTGTTCTTCTGTAATAGACGTGCCGCAGGTCGCAACCGAGTTTTCAAACCCTGCCTGATTTAAGGAAACAACATCCATATTGCCCTCGCACAGCAGCAGCCTTTTGGTCTTTGCGGCTGTCATTTTTGCAAAGTTCATAGAGAAAAGAAAATTGCTCTTTTTATATATGATAGTCTCTTTAGAATTAAGGTACTTTCTATTATCATCGCCCAGCGTTCTGCCGCCGAAGCCCACAATATGCCCCTGCAAGTCTATAAACGGGAACATTACTCTGTTCATGAAGAAATCGTAAGTACCGCCGCTTTTTGAAGAGCGCGCCACAAGGCTTGCGCTTTCAAGTTCCGCATCGCTGAAGCCCTCGCCTCTCATATAGTCGCGCAGAGTGGTCCAGCTGGTGTTTGCAAAGCCTATGCCGTATTTTGTTATAGTCGCAGGAAACAGACCGCGCTTTTTAAGGTACTGCCGCGCTTCAAGACCGTTTTCGCCGCGCAGGTTCTCAAAGAAAAATCTTGCGGCTTTTTTGTTCATTTCATAAAGCCTTTGTTTTCGCCTGGTAAAGTCGTCGCCCTTTCTGACCTCTTCGGGCATGGGCAGACCTGCTCTTTCAGCAAGCTTTTTTACCGCCTCTATATAACTCAGATTTTCAATTTTCATAACAAAGGTTATAACGTCTCCCCCTGCCTGACAGCCAAAGCAATAAAAGCTCTCGGTATCGGGGTACACGGTGAACGAAGGCGTTCTGTCGGGCTGGTGAAAGGGGCATCTGCACTTGTAAAGCCTGCCTGCACGCTCCAGCGAAACATAAGAAGAAATAACTTCGTCTATTCTGTTTGCAGAGCGAAGCTTATACATAAATTCTTCCGGCAGCGGCATATCATTCACCCCTTTTTACAGCGCCGACCAACCTTTCGGCACAAATATCTCGTTAAATTCCTTGATGGCAAAGCCGTCGGTCATGCCTGCTATGTAGTCGCACACCGCTCTGTCCTTGCCGTATTTTTCAGCCAGCGTGCGGTAAAGCGGCGGCATATTGCCAATATCTTTATAGTAATACTCATACAGTTTAGCGATAAGTCCGCCCGTTTTGTCTTCCTCAGCCTTGCACAGCGGATTTGTATACACATTTTCAAACATAAACTTGTGCAGCATATCGTGGGCGCGTTTAATGCTTTCGGGTATCGCTATATTTTCCGCGCCGTTTTCTGTTATCGCTTCCACCAGAGTGGTTATTCTTTTGCTTTTAGAATTGCCCAGAATATCGGTAGCTTCTTTCGGCAGGTCGCTTTCTTTTATGATCCCTGCCCGTATAGAATCGTCAATATCGTGGTTTATATACGCAATAACATCGGCTAGGCGCACAACGCAGCCCTCTTTTGTTTCCGCGGTCTGATTTGTATGCTTCAGTATTCCGTCACGAACTTCATATGTAAGGTCAAGACCCTTGCCATCTTTTTCTATAACATCAACAACGCGCAGGCTTTGCTCGTAGTGCCTGAAACCCTCGGGGCAGAGCTCATTCAGCGCCCTCTCCCCTGCGTGCCCGAACGGCGTATGCCCCAGGTCATGCCCCAGAGCTATTGCCTCGGTCAGATCTTCGTTCAGCGCCAGCGCCCTTGCGATAGTTCTTGCTATCTGCGATACTTCAAGGGTATGCGTCAGCCGCGTGCGGTAGTGGTCACCTGCCGGTATCAGAAACACCTGCGTTTTATGTTTCAGCCTGCGAAAGGCGTTGCTGTGCAGTATTCTGTCTCTGTCGCGCTGAAACTCGGTGCGCAGGCTGTCAAGCGGCAAAGGGGTTTGTCTGCCCTTGGTGTCGCACGATCTGCAAGCATACTCTGACAAAAAGAGTTTTTCGTTTTGTTCTGTACGTTCTCTTGGCAGCACAACCACACACCTCCTATACATCTGACAGCAAAATTTATTTTACATAATAATATACAAGCAAAAATGCTTTTCACCTTTAAAAAACAAGCCTTCACTTATAATTTTGTAGACATTTACAATAATTTATGCAAAATCGGCAGAAAAAATGTCTGAAATGTCAATAGAGACCTTGCCGCCCGTTATATCGGTGAGCTTTTTGCAAAATTCTTCTGACTTTTCTGCTTTCACGAGCATACTCAGGCGCACATCGCTGCCAAAATCGCTCTCGAGCACCTTTACTTCAAACTCGGGCAGGATATACGAAATTTTGCCGTAAAAGCCATACTCGCAGCGGCAGTCTACCTGCACGGCATCGCACATGACTTTGAGTTTTGCGCTATCTAAAGCTCTTGCACACGCTGTAGAATACGCCCTTACAAGCCCGTTTGCGCCCAGCAGCACGCCGCCGAAATACCGTGTCACCACCACGCAGACGTCTGTTACTCCTCTTTTTAAAAGCACATCGAGCACGGGCACGCCCGCTGTTCCCTGCGGTTCGCCGTCATCGCTGTATCGCGTGGTATTGTTTTCCCTCAGCACATAGGCATATACGTTATGCCTCGCCTTGCGGTTTTGCGCTTTAACGCTGTTTATGAATTCTACCGCCTGCTGCTCTGTCTGCACGGGGCAGATTTCCGCTATAAACTGCGACTTTTTCTCCTCGTACTCCCCTGCGGCTTTTTCTGCCAATGTTGTATATCCCATATCTATCTCCTATATAAAGCAACAGCCCGTCGCCAAAGCAACGGGCAGCTATCAGCATTAATCAAGATTGAAACGCTTCTTGAATCTGTCAACACGTCCTCCGGTATCAACAAGCTTCTGCTTGCCGGTAAAGAACGGGTGGCACTTTGAACAGATTTCAACGTGTATATCCTTCTTTGTGGAACGCGTTTTGATAACATTGCCGCAGTGGCAGGTTATCGTGGTCTCCTCGTACTTGGGGTGGATGCCTTCCTTCATTATATTTCCTCCTTCCGACTGAAATTATGACGACATAGAAGCCCATCATTTCAGTTCAGACAGTAGTTCTATGTATTCTATCAATTAACGTACCCAATTATTATAACACAAAATGTTCTGCACGTCAAGGGGTTTTTATAAAAAATACCGAAAGTCCTTGACTTATACGTATTAAAGGCGTATAATATTTATGGAGGCGATAATATGAAAATTACTTACCCCGTTATTTTCACGCCAGAAGAAAAGGGCTTTACTGTTTTTATACCCGATTTTAACATCAATACACAAGGCGGCGACCTGACACAGGCTATTGAAATGGCGCGCGATGCCATAGGTCTTATGGGTATTGATATGGAAGATGATGGGAAAGCTATACCCTTAGCGGCTGACACAAAGAAAATAAAACTTGCGCGCGGTGAATTTATTTCTTTTGTAGATGTTGATTTTACCGAATACCGCCGAAAGAACGAAACAAGAGTTGTAAAGAAAAACTGCACTCTTCCAAGCTGGCTGTGTTATGAGGCGGAAAAGGCAAATATAAACTTTTCGCAGGTGCTGCAAGCGGCGCTGAAAAGAGAGCTGAACATTACGGACAGATAGCCGCGCGAATTGTGAACAGGCTGTAAAATCTTATGCGTTTTGCGTATACCTCGTATTTTTCTTAAAATAATACTTGCCAAACTGTTTGCTGTATGTTATACTTAATATAGATATTTTGCACAAAATTTTAAGACAGGAGGAAACGTTATGAGAGAAAAACTTTTATTTCTCGGTATGCTGGTGCTCAGCGTGCTTTACTGGGTAGAGGTAGTGGGCGCAGGCTCATACGAATGGTATCAGTACATCGGTCTGGCGATAACGGTGATCACCATTCTGCCGTGGCTGATAAGCATACTGATCTCGCAGCGCAAAAGATCTAAAGAGCGCGCCGAGGAAGCCGCTCTGAAAGCCGCCAAGCGCGAAGCGAAAGAAGCTAAGAAAAACAACTGATACACCGCACTAAAAAGGTTTGGAAGCATCGTCCAAACCTTTTTATTTATGCGCTTTAAGTATTACAGCTTTTCTACCCAGCCAAAAGTATCTTCTATCTTGCCCCACTGAATGCCAGTCATGGTGTCATACAGCATCTGCGAGATAGGTCCTATCTCGTTGTTGTTGATAGTCATTACCTTGTCATTCCATTTAAGGTGACCTACAGGCGAGATAACAGCCGCTGTACCCGTGCCGAACACTTCACTCAGTTTGCCGTTGTCATAAGCATCTGCAACTTCCTGTATTGTTATACGTCTCTCGCTTACCGGTATGCCCTTAGAGCGGCATACATCGAGAGCAGACTTTCTTGTGATACCCGGCAGGATAGAGCCTTGCAGCATAGGTGTTACGACCTCGCCGTCTATAACAAACATTATGTTCATAGCGCCGACTTCTTCTATGTACTTCTGCTCAACGCCGTCAAGCCACAGAACCTGCGAATAGTTCTGCTTGTGAGCCTCGTCCTGTCCTATCAGCGATGCAGCATAGTTGCCGCCTGTTTTGGCAAAGCCCATACCGCCTCTTACCGCTCTTACATACTTGCTCTCAACGTATATAGAAACTGGGTTGAGGCCTGTTTCATAATACGCGCCCGAGGGTGAAAGTATTATAAAGAACATATAGTGGTCGGCAGGCTTAACGCCGAGGAAGGGGTCTACCGATATGATGAACGGTCTTACATAGAGCGATGCACCGTCGGTATGGGGCACCCAGTCTTTATCCACCTCAACGAGCGCGTGCAGAGCCTGCAAGCAATCCTGCTCGTCAATACGCGGTATAACAAGTCTGTCGTTGGAAACGTTCATTCTCTTGAAGTTCTCTATAGGTCTGAAAAACTGTATATCGCCGCCGGCAGTCCTGTAAGCTTTCAGTCCCTCAAAAACCGTCTGACCATAGTGCAGGCACATAGCCGCCGGTGAGATCGCAAAGTCCTCATAAGGCACTATTCTTGCATCATGCCAGCCCTTGCCTGTGATATAGTCCATTACGAACATATGGTCTGTAAAGATATGACCGAATCCGAGCTTTGTTTCGTCCTGCGGCTTAGCCTTGGGATTTTTTGTAAGCTCATATCTGATATTCAGCATTTTAAGATCCTTCTTTCATAAAATTTATCAAAAATATTATAACTCTTTTTTACGGATTTTGCAAGAGGTTTTGCACAAAAACTTCAAAAACATCTGAAAAGCGCTCAGAAAGGGGCTGAAAATGAAAGAATTTACTGCGCGAACGTCTTTTGCGGTATTATAATATCGAGAGCTTTTCTGTGATTTGTTATCTCCGCGACCTTATATTTGCCGCCGTCCTCGCCGTCAAGCGTCCACGCTATCTCCTCATCGCAGGTTATTCGCAGTGATGATGTCTTGAAAGTAACAAAGTGCTTGGGGTCAAGGTCGCCGACCAGAAGTTTTGCCAGCAGCCCCTGAAATTCCATAATGCCGTTGGGCATTTTTATAAGCACCACTTCAAACAGACCGTCGTCAAAAAACACATCTTTTGTGGTGATAAGCTGCTTCATGCCGCCCACCGAAAAAGCATTTGTCACCATGCCTAAAAGAAAATCGCCTTGCACAGTTTCGCCGTCATGCTCGATGGTAAGGTCATATGCCTCCAGCTTGTTGAGGCGTTTTGCGCCCTCGAGGATATACGCCAGATGCCCCAGCACATTTTTGACATTCTGCGGCGTTTCATAGGAAACATCTGTAAAAGCGCCGAAAGCTGCTACATAACAGTAATATTCTCCGTTGAAAGAGCCTATATCTATATTGTAGCGTTTGCCCTCCAGCACATTTCTGGCGGCTTCGGAGACGTTCTTGGGTATCTCAACGCTTCTGGCAAAGTCGTTTGTCGTGCCCGACGGTATATAACCCAGCGGCACGTTCACACCGCTTTTCAGTATGCCTTTAATGCTCTCACTCAGGGTGCCGTCACCGCCCGAGACTACGATAAGGTCATATTTATCGGCATTTTCGCTGATTTTTTCAAAGGCGTCGAGCCTGTACTGCGTGGGGTAGGCTGTAACTAAATATCCGCCTGCGGTAAAGGTGTTTATTATATCGCTCAGGTTTTCAGCGACTTGGCTCCTGCCTGCGCGGGCGTTATAAATAAAAAGCATTTTCTTCATAAAAGTTATCTCCAAAATTATCTCCATAGTGTGTTCATATACAAAATTATTTTATACCTTTTATATTTTTTTGTCAATAGAATTATTCTTAATTTTTTGAAATATATTGTCTGCCGCACTTTACAAAGGGTATAAAATGTGTTAAAATATTAGTGTATGACTTAAACCTTACGGGGAGGCGAATTTTTTGAAACACCCTGTTTTATTCGCGCTTAAAACAATATGGCTGATATTCTGCGCATCGCTCGTTGCCGCCTGCTCTGCTGTAACGCTTATATGGCTTACGGGAAAAGTGAGGCAGCTGCGGCAGCTTTCGCTTATATTTTTTGATGCGTTCGGCATTGCCGTGCTTGTATGCACCGCGATAGCCACGATAAGGGTATCACTGAAAGCGCGCAAATACTACTCTATATACTCAAAAAGCATTGAAGAGGGCTACACCGACAGATTTTTCAAATATTTTGAAAAGCGTGCAAAACGCGCTATTACCAAAAAGAAGAAGTTCGATGCGACCATGGCGCTGGCTTCGTGCTATGCAGAGGCAGGCAGATACACCGATGCGGTAGACACCTTGCACAGGATAGATTTTTACTCGCTGAGCGAAAAGGCAAGGGCTGAATACTACAGCACCGCGCTTTACACCGAAATAATCTCGGGCAACACCGCTGAGGCTGAAAAGATATATGCGGCAGGCAAAGGGCTTTTGCAAAAATACAGCGGCGGAAGCTTCGGCGAGGAGATAGACCGCACTCTGGCGGCGCTTTCGTTTGCACGGGGCGACTTTTACGATGCCGAGACAAAGCTTTTAGATCTTTGCGAACAAGCCCTGCCCGAGCGGATAGCTTCTTCGTGCGGTGTATACCTTACTATGGTATATCTTCAGACCGACAGGCTTGAAAAGGCTAAGGCGGCGGCAGAGATGACTATTCCCAACGTTTCGTCATACCGCGACAAACAGGCTTTGCTGCGGCTTATGAAGTGCATTGAAAACGGCTACGGCGCGCAAAGCGAAAGTACGGGCATAACTTAATTGCGTTGTTAAGATAGATCTAAGTTTGCGCTTACACATTGAACGCCTGCAAGCAGTCGGTCAAGTGCAGAAAAAATCCCTCGCCGCAAAAACGCTTGGCGGCGCACACCTTGCGGTGTGACGGGCTTTTTCTACTAGAGGCTAGAAGTGAGAAGTTAGAAGTAAGAAACGTTTTTTAAAACTCTTGAGGCAGTTTTCCATACCTGCGATTTACAAGAGGCAAGAAGCAAGAAATTGCTTTTTATAGTTTAGTGCCGTCTTTTCAAAGCCAAACATCTTGCCTCTTGCTTCTTGTAGACCGCAGGCATGGTGATTTAGTGCAATGTCGAGAAAAATATTTCTAACTTCTAACCTCTAATTTCTAACTTCTAATAGGGCAAGAAATTTGGACTTGTCTGTACTGCGAGTTTTCCGCAGTACGTTGTAATTCATGTTTCCGCACTACTGACCTCTTTTGCCTTACAAACAAAACCTATGCGTATTTCGCTATTTAGCCGTAATCTCAAAGGCACGAAGTTCCGAGCGAAGAGGTCGCGACATTCCACCAAGGCTCAGCGCGTGGTCGTAGGTGTCGGGTACAGCGGTCGCAAGCGACCGCTTAAAGAGAGCTCGAGGGGAAATTTTAGATAAGAAGGGAGCAAGTTTCGCAAGAAACTTGGCGCGTTCGTTTACGAACGCTGCGGAGCCTGCGCGCCCTGCCTTGCAGATACACTCCCTATATCCTCTATGGCACACTTCGCGAAGCGAAGTGCAGAAGAATTGGGCTTTTATATATTGTTGCCCAATTCTTCACGCGGTCGCTCGCGACCGCTACCCCTCGAACAGAGATGTGCGAAAGTTGTAGCCCACTCAAAATGAGAAGAAACCAAAATAAAGTGGAGCGGCGAACGAAAAAAGCCCGTCACACCGCAAGGTGTGCGCCGCCGACCGTTTTTGGCGGCGAGGGATTTTTTCTGCACTTGCCAGACTGTTCACAGTCTGGCAACGTGTGCGCTCCTGCGCTGCGCGTAAGCGCGAATAATAATTTATATCACAAACACTTTATATATGGTGTAATCTAATAATGAAAGGTTTGAAAATATGGCTCAGCAGCTTATAGACTGGCTTACAACTACTCTCTCGGCACTGCCGAAAGAGCTTATAATTTTCATAATATCGATGATACCGATACTGGAACTGAGGGGCGGCATTATTGCGGCATCGCTTCTGCACGTGCCGATAACCACCGCCATACCCGTATGCCTTATAGGCAACATAATACCCATACCGTTTATCCTGCTGTTTATCACGAAGATATTCGAGCTTTTGAAAAAGACTAAACACCTCGGCGGCTTGGTGACAAAGCTTGAAAACAAGGCTATGGGAAAGAGCGACAAGATACAAAAATATGAGTTCTGGGGGCTGGTGCTGTTTGTCGGCATACCGCTGCCCGGCACCGGCGCATGGACGGGTTCGCTGATAGCGGCGCTGTTACGGGTAAAGCTGAAAAAAGCCGTTCCTGCGATATTTTTGGGGCTGATCTTAGCGGTGCTGATAATGTGCACCGTTTCATACTTCATACCTTGGCTGATAAAGGCTATTTAAGGGGGCTTTGGGCAAATGCTGAAAATGAAAGATATTTCAGGAACATGGGAGTTTGCCTTTGACAAAAGCGGCGGATATCACGACACTATATCGATGCCGAACACTACCTCTCACGCCAAAAAAGGAAAGCAAAATGATAAGGCTGAAGAAGGTCATCTTACCGACATATACGAATACGAGGGAGAGGCTTGGCTGAGAAAGTGTGTGGTCTTTCAAAAGTGTAAGGGCAAGGCGCAGCTTTTTCTTGAACGGACGAGAATTACAGACCTTTACATAGACGGCAAATTTTTAGGCAGGCAGGACAGCCTTTGCACGCCGCACATTTATGATGTTACGCCATTTTGCGACGGTGAAGTGCACGAGATAGAAATATGTATCTCAAACGTGGGGTACAAAACAAAAGGCGGTCACATGACTTCGCCGGACACGCAGACCAACTGGCTTGGCATTACCGGACGCATGGAGATAATATACAGCGGCAGGTCGTATGCCGAAAATGTGCGGATACTTAGCAAAATTGAGACCGACAATATTACGGTATTTTTTGACATTGGCGGCGAAGAAACGACCAGAGTTTCGGTGTATGCCACTGATGGTGAAAAGACTTATCCTGCAATCTTAATTCAAGGAGGCAGGAATGTTTCGGCTTTCATATTTATACGCGGCGGGGCTAAACTTTGGAGCGAATTTTCGCCGTTTTTATATGATATTGTGATAGATGTAGACGGCGACCGCATTACCAAAAAAGCAGGAATAAGAAAGCTATCGTGCCAAGGCGGCAAATTTTTGATAAACGGCAAGAAGACCTTTCTGCGCGGCAAGCACGATGGCATGATATTCCCTCTGACGGGGTACGCGCCGACCGACACCGAAAGCTGGCTGAGGCACATGAAAACAGCGCAGCAGTACGGCATAAACCACTACCGATTTCACACCTGCTGCCCACCCGAGGCGGCGTTTGAAGCGGCTGATATTCTGGGAATTTATATGGAGCCCGAGCTGCCTTTCTGGGGCACGGTGGCGGCGCCGGGAGAGGACGGTTACAACGAGGAGGAGCAGCAGTACCTTGTTGAAGAGGGCAAGCGCATTCTCACGCAGTTTGGCGATCACCCGTCGTTCTGCATGATGTCGATGGGTAACGAGCTCTGGGGCAGCCCCGAGCGCATAAACGAGATAATGGGAATACTGAAAAAGCACGATGACAGGGTGCTTTTTACGCAGGGGTCGAACAATTTCCAGTTCTTCCCCTGTGAGGTAGAAAACGATGACTTCTTCGTGGGTGTGCGGCTGTCTTCATCGCGGCTGATAAGGGGCTCATATGCGATGTGCGATGCGCCGCTGGGGCACGTACAGACGGATATGCCGAGCACTTTGAAAGACTACGACACCGTTATAAGCGGCTCTGCGGCGGATAGCGTGGGCAAGGGCGGCAAGATAAGCATACAGTACGGCACGGGCGTAAAAGAAGTTGATGCGACGGGTATGCAGGGCGGTTTTCAGCCCAAAACACCTATTGTTACGCACGAGATAGGTCAGTATGAGACTTTCCCTGACTTCAGAGAGATCGAGAAGTACACGGGCTCTTTAAAGGCACGAAATTTTGAGATATTCAGAAAACGCCTTGAGGAAAAGGGTCTGCTGCCGCTGGCTGACGACTTTTTCAAGGCGAGCGGTGCGCTTGCTGCCGATTGTTACAAAGAGGAACTGGAGGCTGTTTTGCGCTCGAAAACGCTGGCAGGCTGCCAGATACTTGACATACAGGATTTCAGCGGTCAGGGCACTGCGCTGGTGGGTATGCTGGACGCTTTCATGGACAGCAAGGGGCTTATAACGAGCGAAAAATGGCGCGGTTTCTTCTCTCAGTGCGTGATACTGGCGCGGTTTGAAAGCTATGTATGCACCGAGGGGCAGAAGTTTTCCGCTCTTGTGCAGCTGACGGACTACGGGAATGTATCTCACGAGGGCGAGAAGCTGTACTGGCGTCTGGGCGGCAGCAGCGGAAGTTTTGTCATACCGAAATACGACTGCTACGCTGACATAGGGCAGATAGAGGCAACTATTGACTGCGGCTTAGGCAGTGCGGAGCTGACGCTTTGGATAGAGGGGAGCGACATATGCAACAGCTACAGGCTGAACATTATAAAGGACATACCGAAAATTGTTACAGAGGGCTGCGTTAAGAAAGAACTTGACGAGGAAGCGATAAGCACACTGAAAAACGGCGGCAATGTACTGATATTCGCAAGGCCCGAAGAAAGCAAGAGCATCGAGGGCTTTTACTGCACAGACTTCTGGTGCTACCCGATGTTCAGAAGCATTTCGCAGTCGGTGGGCAAGCCCTTGCCTGTGGGTACTATGGGGCTGCTCATTGACAATACACACCCTGCGCTTTCGGGCTTTAAGTGCGAAAAATTCACCACGCCGCAGTGGTACGGGATAGTTACAAATTCGCGCAGTGAGATACTTGACGGCAACAGTGACAAGAGGGCAATTGTTCGTACTATTGACAACTTTGAGCGTGCGCATGATCTGGCGCTTATATACGAATACGACCTCTTTGGCGGCAAGGTGATAGTATGCGGCTGCGATCTCAGAGACCTTGAAAAAACGAGCGAAGGCAGAGCTTTGGCGGCATCGCTTATTGAGTATGCAAAAAAGTGAACAGATCTTAACGATACGCATAATATATGGTAAAAAAGAAAGGCGAATGGTCATGCCTGAGTTTCATTCATACCCTCTTGACAAGGAATCTGCTGTGGCATATGCAAAAAAGTGGGCTATGTCGCGCAATCAGATATACTATGATTTTGATGACATAGGTGGAGACTGCACGAATTTCATATCGCAGTGTGTGCGCGCCGGCGGAGCAATAATGAATTACACCAAAGATGTTGGCTGGTACTACAACACCACTTACGACAGATCCGCATCATGGTCGAGCGTATACTATTTTCACAAATTTATAACGACCAATGCAGGCGTAGGTCCATATGGCGAAGAAGCAACGCTTGCCGATGCTGCAACGGGTGACATAATACAGCTTGGCAACGGTGAAAAGTTTTACCACAGCCTGTTCGTAACAGGTATGCGCGGAGGAGTGCCGCTGGTCTGCGCTCACACCGACAATGCTTTGGACAGGTCGCTGAGTTCCTACAGATACGAAACTGCGCGCTGTATAAAAATACTCGGTGTACGTATTCGTTAAAATTTGTATTAAACGGCGCAAAAAAGCCGCTCCTTTGTGGGGAGTGGCTTTTATTATGTCTGTTCGCTGTCGTCACTGTCTGCAAGACCGAGAATAGCGTTCGCGTCAAGCGAATTATCGAGCGTTTCAACGCCTCGCAGGCTGCGGTTTATAGCCCTGCTTCTTGTGCCTATAAGCTTGTCCAGCTCATCATCTGCCTGCCGCAGACGGTTACGCGCAGAATCGAGCACCGCGCCGAAATTGCCGAACTCTTTCTTTGTGGCTTCAAGGATCTTCCACACCTCGCCGCTTTTTTTCTGTATGGCAAGCGTGCGAAAGCCCATTTGCAGGCTGTTGAGCATTGCCGCCATGGTAGACGGTCCTGCGATATTTACCTTATACTCGCGCTGGAGCGTTTCGACCAGTCCCATGTTTATTACCTCTGCATACAGTCCCTCAAAAGGCAGGAACATTATCGCAAAGTCTGTGGTATACGGCGGCGCTATGTACTTGTCGTGTATGCTTTTCGCACAGCGTTTTATCTCAGCTTCAAGTGCGCTGCGCCGCTGTTTCAGAAGCTCGGCATCGCCGCTGTCGTAGGCATCTAGCAGAGCCGAAAACCTGTCCTGCGGAAATTTTGAGTCTATAGGCAGATAAACATACTCGCCGGTATCTGCACCCGGAAGATTTACAGTATAATCGACCTTTTCACTGCTTCCCGGCTTGACCTGCTGCTGCGCGCTGTACTGACCGGGGGCAAGTATCTCTTCTAAGATCGCGCCCAGCTGTATTTCGCCGAGCGTGCCCCTTGTCTTTACGTTTGAGAGGACGTTTTTCAGATCTGTAACGCCGCTTGCAACGCTCTTCATCTCTCCCAGACCCTTATGCACCTGTTCCAGCCTTTCGTTTACCGCCGAAAAAGACTGCGTGAGTCTGTCGTTGAGGGTTTTCTGCAACTTTTCGTTGACGGTATCGTTTATTTTATCAAGGCTCTCGCTGTTTGACTGCCTTATTTTTTCAAGAGATGCCAGAAGCTCCAAGCTTATTCTGTTGAACTCGCTCTCCAGCCGAAGCAGCTTTTCGTTCACGGCTTTTTGCTGCTGCTCCTGTGATGCGCGCAGCTCTCCGCCGAGTTTTGATATGCTGTTCACAACGCTGTCGCTCAGCCTGCTTACGCTGTTCATTATCATGTCGCTTTGCATTTTATACTCTTTTTCAAGAAGCTCAGTCTGCATGATCACAGACTGAATATCGTCTTCGAGCTTTTCTGTATTGCCGCCGCTGCCCTGCTTTACTAAAACTAAAACGAGCAGTATCAGGTTTACAACGCAGCACACAAGAGCAAGTATTTCTACGATTTCCATGCAGTTTTCCTCTCACCTGTCATTCAACGTTGACCGTTACGGCATCGGTGGTCTTGCCGTCGTAGGTTATCTTTATCGAAGCCGCGCCTTCTTCTACGCCTTTTACGGTAAAATGCACGGTCTCTGTGTACGCCTGCTTGAAGCTTACCTCAACGGCAGAGGTGTTGTCAACGTCAATATCGAAGTCTTTCTCCTTCGCGCCGGACATATCTTTGCCGTCGCACTCGAGTATTATGTTCACCGTTTTGCCGACCGCAACGTTGTATTCATCTTTGCGCCACTGCATACCACCGCTTTTCCCGCTGAAAACGCCGAAGTATTTAAGCAGACCGAATATCACGAATATTGCTGCTATTACAGAGCATATCGCGGAAATTACGACCTTTGACTTGCTTCCCTTTTTGCTTTTTGAGCCGCTTGAAGTGGTATACGACAGCCCTGTGCCGGGTATGCCTATGGTAGTGGTCTGTCTGCCGCTGGTGCTTACGGTATGGTGCACGCCTTTTGTGCCAACGGTAACGCTCGCGCTCTTTTTGCTGAGGTTGACCCTTGTATTGTCGTTCACCTTTACGCTTTTATGAAAATTAAGTCCCATGTTTTTCACCTTTCTTTATGTATATAATAACAGTATAACACAAAACACAGCAAACGTCAAGCGCTTACTGTGTAAAAAAGCACCCTGCAAAAGGCATTATTTGCTCCGCAGGGTCTTGAAAAAATCAGAAAGGATATCCGCGCACTCATTCTGCATAACGCCGCCGATGATCTGCGGTCTATGGTTATAAGGCAGCTCGAACAGCTTTACAACGCTTTCGCACGAGCCTGCCTTTTTATCATACGCGCCGAACACCACGCGCTCAATACGCGAATTTATTATCGCGCCGCAGCACATAGGGCAGGGCTCCAGGGTAACAAACATTTCGCAGTCTATCAGCCGCCAGCCGCCGAGAGTCTTGCTTGCCTCATTTATTGCGATTATTTCGGCATGGGCAAGGGGGCTTTTGCCGCTCTCACGCAGGTTATAGCCCTTCCCTACTATCTCACCGGTCGACTTTTTAACTATCACCGCGCCCACCGGCACTTCGCCCAGAGCAGCGGCTTTTTTTGCAAGCTCTACCGCGCGCGACATATACTCCTCGTCAGTCATTGTCTGCCTCGTTCACCTCATCAGCAGAGGGTATCACCATGCTTTCCAGTATCTCGGGCGTTATGACGGGCTGTTTGCCGTCGGAGTGATAGATATTGGTAAACGGCACTTTATACTCATCTGTAGCGGTAGGCATATTTTTGCTGTGAAGCTTTTTAGCGGTATGCTCTTTAAGAAGATCATAAGCCACCGAGCAGGTAGGCACTGCAAGCAGCAGACCCACTACCTTGAAAAGTCCGCCGCCGACAAACAGCGCGACAAGCACCCAGAACGTGGGCAGACCGGTAGTTCCGCCGAGTATACGGGGACCTAAGATATTGCCGTCGAACTGCTGCAAGATGAACACGAATATTACAAAAACTATACACTTTTTCGGCTCTACAAAAAGCACCAGCGCCGCAGAGGGTATTGCGCCTATGAACGGTCCGAAATAGGGAATGATATTCGTGATGCCCACGATGACCGATATCAGTATATAATATGGTATTTTCAGCACCCAGCAGCCGAAGAAGCAGATTATGCCGATTATAAGGGAATCTATTATCTTGCCGGTGAGGAAGTTGCCGAAAGTTTTGTTGGACATGGAAGCAACTTTGAATATCTTCTCGCAGGTGGAGCGCTTGAACAGGGCAATAAACAGCTTTTTGAACTGCGCCTGCAACGTCTCTTTGCTGATGAGCAGATATATTGAAACTATAAAGCCCAGCACAAAATTTTTCAGGAAGTTTATCAGGCTCCACGCACCCGAGGCAACATTCATCAGCATGGGCTGAACCTGATCGAGCACGGAATTGAGGTTCGCGCTGAAATCGTCTATCTTTTCATTGACGAAATTTTCAAGCTTGGGGTTATCGCTGAGAAGCTTTGCAGACCAGTCATACAGCCGGTTGTAGACATCTGAAACGTTGTCTACCATGGTTGAAATGCTGTCAATAAATGCAGGTATTACTATATAAAGCAGACCGCCGACAACGGCTATAAAGAACATTGATGTGAAAGTTACCGAAACGCCCCTTACCAGCTTGGGGTGCGGTTTTTTTACAACGTACTTTTTGAGGAGCTTTTCAATGGCGTTGAGCAGGGGGTTGAGCAAAAATGCTATCGCAAGACCTATGAACACGGGCATCAGTATTGAGAATATATTGCCCAGAACACGCGATATTGCTGAGAATTTGAATATCGCCACGACCATCAGCATACTTATGGCGATGACAATTATTGCATATACCGCTATTGTATTGTACTTTTTGTTTGAATAAAACTTCACTTTTGCGCTCCCCTTTTTTACACATATATATATTTAAAAAATGCCTATAGCAGTGGAGAGCCGAACCCGAGCCGCCTCACGCCGATGAGTTTATGTTCTGGCGATAATTGCAAAGCAAAAAGCAGAAAACTATTTCAAAAATTTCATCATGAGGTGCGAAGCAGTTTTTGCAGAGCAGATTTTCGTCAAGACTAGGCGACCGACCGCAGGCATACTTTGTGTATGGCAAGGGAGGGCAACGAAGTATTGGCGGAAAGATGCCTGTAAAAACCGACTTGGGAGAGGCGATACACTGCTAATATATATTATAATACATTACATCAAAAAAAGCTAGTCTTATTTGCAAAAAAATTTAAATTTTTAATGCGTATTGAAAAAATTGCCGTGACGTGTTATAATATTTGTTGAGTAAACAACAAGGAGTTTTTATATATGTCTCAATACACGGATCTGAAACAACTGGCGCTTGAAAAGTATTTTTCAAAGATGAACGACAAGCAGCGAGAGGCTGTTTTTCAGGTAAAAGGTGCGGTGCTGATACTTGCGGGGGCAGGCAGCGGCAAGACCACTGTGCTTGTAAACAGGATAGCGAACATGATATACTTTGGCAACGCATATTACGAGGGCGAACCTGCCGGTATAAGCGAGAGCGACATGGCTTTTCTGAGAGGTTTTGCGCACGGCAGCGAGAGCGATAAAAATCGTCTTCGCGGCATTATAGCATACGACTGCGTTGAGCCATGGAACATTTTAGCTATCACTTTTACCAACAAGGCTGCAAACGAGCTGAAAACGCGCCTTGCAGATATGCTGGGCGAGGCAGGCAGCGGCATTACCGCGGCGACTTTTCACTCTGCCTGCGTGAGGATACTGCGGCGAGAGTGCGACAAGCTGGGCTACCCGAGGAGCTTTACCATATATGATGCTGACGACCAGAAGCGGCTGATAAAAGACTGCCTGAGCGATCTTGGGCTTTCAGACAAGATGTTTCCGCCGCGCTCGGTGATCTCGGAGATATCTTCAAGCAAAGACAAGCTGATAACGCCTAAGCAGTATGAACAGATGTACGGAAACGACTACCGCAAAAAGGCGTATTCAAAGATATATGCGCTGTATCAGCAGCGGCTGAAAGCGGCAGGAGCTATGGACTTTGACGACCTTATATGCAACACTGTAACGCTGTTTGAGCAGTTCCCCGATGTTTTGGCACACTATCAGAATCTTTACAAATACATACTGGTCGATGAATATCAGGACACGAACATTGCGCAGTACAGACTTGTTGCTATGCTGGCGGCGAAGTTTGGCAACCTGTGCGTTGTGGGCGACGACGACCAGAGCATTTACAAGTTCCGCGGCGCGACTATTGAGAACATATTGCAGTTTGAGGGGCAGTTTGCAGGCTGCAAGGTGATAAGACTGGAGCAGAATTACCGCTCAACGCAGAACATTCTCACCTGCGCGAATGTTCTGATACAGAACAACAGCGAACGCAAGGGCAAGAATTTGTGGACTTCTATGGGTGACGGCGAAAAGGTATGCGTTTACAAGGCTGCAAACTCGGCAGGGGAAGCAAAATTTGTTGCAGAAACGGTGCTTGAAAACTTGCGTGCCGGCGGTCACTATGGCGACAACGCTGTTTTATACCGCACTAACGCGCAGTCGAACGCTTTGGAGCAGGCTATGATAGCTGGCGGCATACCATACAAAATATTCGGCGGCGTGAAGTTTTACGACAGGAAAGAGATCCGCGATATATTGGCGTATCTGCACGTTATTGACAACAATGCGGACATAATGCGCTTCAAGAGAATAGTAAACGAACCGAAGCGGAAGATTGGCGAAGCGACCGTAGCGCTGATCGAGCAGATATGCTCTGACATCGGCGACGACCCGATAACGGTTATGAGGGATTCGCGCGAGCTTGCGCCTCTTGAAAAAAAGGCAAACCAGCTTACCGACCTGGCGGCGGTGTTTGACTATCTTAAAGAGATAAGCGACAGTGTGCCGCTGGAGGATCTGCTTGACGAGGTGATGGAGAAGTCGGGCTACAGGGCTATGCTGCTGGCGCAGGGCGATGAGGGTCAGACGCGGCTGGAAAACATCGAAGAGCTTAAATCGACGATGGTTACATATTCGGAGCAGGCGCAGCAGCCCTCGCTTTCGGGATTTCTGGAAGAAGTTGCGCTTTACACCGACATTGACGAACTTGACGGCGATGCAGACTATGTTACGATGATGACGGTACACTCCGCGAAGGGGCTGGAATTTCCGACGGTGTTTGTTGTGGGAATGGAGGATAATTTGTTCCCGTCGGGGCGTTCGGTGGAAGAGGGCGACCTTGAAGAGGAACGGCGGCTTGCATACGTTGCTATAACGAGGGCAAAAAGCAAGCTGTATCTCACCCACGCGAAAGAAAGACTTATGTACGGCAGTGTGACCTACGCCTCGCCGTCACGGTTTCTGAACGAACTGCCGAAAGAGAACATAGAAAAGCGCGTTGACCCTGCTTTGGAGGGGGCATACGGCGAAGGAAGCATATCTGCAAAGGCGGCACAAAAAACGCCGCAGATATTCGGCAAGGCGGCTGCTGTTCGCCCACAGCCTGCAAAGCTGACGGAGAGTTTTTCGGCTGGCGACAGGGTATCGCACAAAATATTCGGCGAGGGCACGGTCATATCGGCAACGCCCACCGCAGCCGACATAAAGCTGGAGATAGCGTTTGACAAAGTGGGCACGAAAAAGATAATGGCGGCATTCGCGAAAATAACGAAGGTGTAAAGACTTTTTTAGTCGCTGCTTACGCAGCAAGCCTGCGGAGCTGTTCACCGCCCCACGCACGCAAAGGTTTCAAGTCTTGTCAAGAAAGGAAAAGTTTTCGGTCAAGCTCTTTTTTACAGTTGCTTCGCAACTGCCAAGGCTTGCAGGGGTACGGGGACAAAGCCCCCCAAAACACGGAGTGCGCGCCGCTATTAGAGGTAAGAAGTTAGATATTAGAGGTTAGAAATGGTTTTGCGACTTTTGCGCGTACTTGCTATTTCTGCGGTTTAAATAGAGGCAAGAGGCAAGATATTGGTACTTCAACCTTTTCGCTAACTATAAAATCTTGTCAAAAAACTAAAAGTTTTCGGTCAAGCCTTTTTCAAAAGGCTTGCAGGGGTACGGGGGCGGCGCCCCCGAAAACACAACGTGCGCGCCTCTATTAGAGGTAAGAAGTTAGATGTTAGAGGTTAGAAATGGTTTTGCGACTTTTGCGCGTACTTGCTATTTCTGCGGTTTAAATAGAGGCAAGAGGCAAGATATTGGTACTTCAACCTTTTCGCTAACTATAAAATCTTGTCAAAAAACTAAAAGTTTTCGATTGACCCTTTTTCAAAAGGGTCATCATGGGTCATAGCGTATGCAAGCATACGCCGGGCGGAGAGCCCTTTGTCGCCTGCGTTCGCTTGTGCACGCTACCGCAGCACGGCGAAATCCCCATACGGCAGGCGCTCTGCAAGAGAGAGCCTCTCCTTTGATAAGACCTAGTTATTTTTCCGCGTTCCATTCTGGAACGCCGTACAAAATGAAAAATCACACTTTTGCTTCTTGTTATCTTTCTTCTGTTACCCACCAACAAACCACCCTTTAACAAAGAAACTGCTGGCAGTATATTCTTCCAGCGATGTGTGATTGAGCGTGGCTTTTGTTTTTTAGGGGAGTTGGTGTGGTGCGGCGGCGTGCTGTAGTTGCTGGGCGCGGTTCTTGCTTCTTGCTTCTTGTAAACCGCTGGTATGAAAAACCGCCGCAAGAGTTGTAATAAGCATTTCTAACTTCTAACTTCTAACCTCTAATTTCTAACTTCTAATAGGGCAAGAAGCAAGAAAATACTTTTTATAGCTTTGTGCAGTCTTTTCAAAGCCAAACATCTTGCCTCTTGCTTCTCGTCATCTTGCTTCTAATAGCTGAGCCTCTCCTTTGATAAGACCTAGCTATTTTCCGCGTTCCATTCTGGAACGCCGTGCAAAATGAAAAATCATACTTTTTGCTTCTTGTTATCTTGCTTCTGTTACCCACCAACAAACCGCCCTTTAACAAAGAAACCGCCGGCAGTATATTCTTCCATCTGCATGAGGGGAAGAAGTGGTTTTAGGCAGTGAGATGTGAGATAATAAAGAGCCAAACGAAGTGAAAAAATCCCACAAGTAAAGCGTGCAAACGTGTTGACACACTCAAAATGAGAATAAAACCGAAGTACATATGGGTTGAACAGCTCCGCAGGCTTGCGCGTAAGCGCACTAAAAAATCAAATAAAAAGAGCCGAGAATCGTTCAGTGTGCTTGGACTCCAATTGCCCAAGGGCTTAAACAACTTCAGCTCTGTTATTATTATACACCATATCAGAAAATTTGTCAATAGGTTTTGCGAAAAATTTTTCAGGTATAGCAGAAAGACCGCATAAATACATCGTACACCAATATAATAAAATAAGGAGTGATATTATGTTCAGAGAATGCGACATAACAAAGGCAGGTTTTGACCCTTTTTGCAAGATAGGCAAACAGTGGTTCCTGATCTGCGCGGGAAAGGAAAACGACTTTAACGCGATGACCTGTTCGTGGGGTTTTGCAGGTGTGATGTGGAACAAAAACTGCATTGCACCCGTCATCAGACCGCAGAGATACACGAAAAAATTTTTGGACAGGGAAGAATATTTTTCGGTATCTTTCTACCCCGACGAGCACAAAAGCGCGCTGGCGTTCTGCGGCTCAAACAGCGGCTACGATATGCCCGACAAGATGAAAAAATGCGGTCTTACGCCGGTAATGCTTGACGGTGTGCCCTGCTTTGAAGAGGCTCAGCTGATACTTATCTGCCGCAAACTTTACAAGCAGGACCTTGCACCCGAGGGCTTTATCGACAAGAGCGTGGCACAGCTCAACTATGCGCAAAACGATTACCACTGCGCTTACATCGGCGAGATAGTCAAGGCATACGAAAAGTAAATGAATAAAGAGCGTTCTTTCGGTCAATGATGAAGGTAACATCAAACCGAAAGGACGTTTTTTATGCTGACAAATTTATCTTCAAAAATACTCGCGCTTTCCGCAGCGGCGGCGATACTTATATCAATGCTGCTTCCCTCTTTCAAGCAAAACTGCTTTTTGCCCTCTGCGGCGGCTGACTCATCGCAGGCGGAAAGGCAGGTGCACTCGGGTATCACCGTAATTGAGGCAGACGATGTGCAGTTTGGCTTTTTGTTTTTTGAATGGATAGAGAAAATTTTCGGACTGTAGTTTGCAGTCCGTTTTTTTGTACTTAAAACGCTTGACATGAAGCGAGAAAAGTGTTATAATATCAATAATGATATTTCAGAGGAAGGAGATAATCATGCTCAGGATAATAACGGGCACGGAGCACAGCTCAAAAACGCGGCTGCTTGCCGAAATGGCGCAGCAAAGCATCGAAAGCGGCAGGCGCGTTTGCATTATAATACCCGACCAGTTCTCGCTTGTATACGACAGGAAGATATACGGCATACTGGGGGCGAAGGCTTTCAACAAAATGGCAGTGATAGGGCCCAACAAGCTGTCAAAGCGGCTGATAGAGCAATATGGCAGCAGCGGAAGATACTGCTCTGACGATGCGCGGCTGATAATGATGTACAAAGCGTGCAAGGAGTTTTCTTCTCTTGGAGGGGCGCGATATTTCAAACGATCTCTTACAAAGTGCGGCTTTTTTGCAAGCGCGTGCGACACCGTTGACGAGCTGCGGCAAAGCGCTGTTGACTGCAATGCTCTTTTAGCGGCTGCCGAACAGCTGAGCGGCACTGCCTCGGACAAGCTTTACGACATAGCTAAGATCTACGAGCTTTACACGCAGCAGCTTGAAAAATACGGGCTGAAAGACAGCAGCACGGCTGTTTCGGAGGCGGCTGAAATAATACGCAAAAACGGCATTTTCAAGGGCTGTGATGTATACTTTGACAGCTTTTCATCGTTCACTGCCGATCAGCAGTCGCTGCTGTATGAGATATTTGCGCAGGCTGAAAACGTTACATTCGCGCTGACTATAGGTAAGGGCAGGAACGCCGATATAAGGCGCGCTCCCCTATCTCCGTATGCGGAATGTATTTCTACCAAAAAGCGGCTGGAAGAACTTGCGGCAGAAATCGGCTTAAAAGTGCAGCATACAGAGGCGGAGGAAGAAAACATAAACGCCTGCGTAAGGGCGGTAGCAGACAACGTTTTTGCTCCTGCGATAAAGACAGGTCTTGATGGCGAGGGCGTTACCATTGCAAATGCCGCCGATGTATACGCCGAGGCTGAATATGTTTTCGCTGAAATTCGCAGGTTGGTAAGAGATGAGGGTTACACTTTCGGTGATATTGCGATAATCTCGCGAGACCTTGCAAATGCTGCCGACATTCTGGAAGACATGGCTTACAGGTATGACGTGCCGCTGTTTATAGATCAGAAAAATGTGGTGGCGCGCTCATCTCCGGCTATGTTTATAAACGCGGTGTTTGAAAATATCACATCAAAGACGTTTCACACAAGATCACTGCTTACGTACATAAAATCGCCGTTTTCTTCAATAAGTACTCAGCAGGCTTCAATGATAGAGGAATACGCTTTCAAGTGGTCGGTCGAGGGCGATATGTGGCTGCATGACTTTACCGCAAGCGATGAGGGCTCTCAGATAATGCGCGAAAAAGAACTGGAAGAGCTGAACTTTATACGCCGCAAAATTATAGAGCCTTTAGCAGTACTGAAAGAAAAGTGCCGCGAGGCATCTGCAAAAGAGATATACACAGCCTTCAACGAATTTCTGAACTCGCAGATAGAAGATTATGACGGCGGCAATGATGAAGATGTATCCAAGATACTGGAGCAGCTGTGGAAGAGGGCTATGGAGGCGTGCGAGTCGATATACATGACGCTGGGAGATGAAAAGATAGGCATATCTCAGTACCGCGACCTTTTGAAAACTATGCTTTTGCAGACGCAGATTTCTTCTCCGCCGCAAAGGCTCGATGCTGTTATAGCGGCAGGGGCTGAGCACTCTCGTCTGCCAGACATAAGGGCTGTGTTCGTTATAGGCGTGAATGACGGGCTTTTCCCGAAGAATGTGAAGCTTTCAGGGCTGTTCACAGAGCGCGAAAAAGCGAGAATGGAAAAGGCTGACATACACATGGAAAAGCGGCTGGACACGAATCTTCGGGCGGAAAGATTTGCGTGTATGCGCTCGCTGGGTGCGCCGAGCGAGAAACTTTACATATGCATACCACGCGCCGATAAGAAAGGTGATGCGCTGTCGCCCTCGCAGCTGGCATTGCAGATAAAGGGTATGTTTACAAAAGACATATCTGTAAGCGTTTCACAGCTGGGAACGGAGTTTTTCTGCGTTTCACCGAAGTCTGCGATATACAAGTATTCGGAGCTTATAGGAAAAGACCGTGCTAAAGCATCTGCTATAAAGGCGGCGCTTTTGCCATACCCTGAATATGCCGCTCTGGCAGGCGATATTGAAAGAGAGCTTTTTGGCAAGAAGGCGCAGCACAAGCTTTCAAAAAACACGGCGAAAGAGCTGTTCTTGAAAAAGGGGCTGAGCATTTCGGCGACTGCGGCGGAGACATTTTTCAGCTGCCCGTTCGGGTATTTCTGCAAATACGGCATGGGCATAAAGAGCACTCGCAAGGTGGATATGGCATCGGCAAACATAGGACTTATTGCGCACAAATGTTTTGAAAAGATAGCGCCTATGCTGAAAGAGCGCCCCGACATGACAAAAGACGAGCTGCAAAAAGAGGTCGACCGCTGCACAGAAGAATACATTGAAAAAAACATGGGCGGAGACTTTGGCAAGAACGCGGCGTTCAGGGCAAGCGTTGAGGCGATAAAAGATCAGATACTGCTTTCGGTGATGAACATACAAAAAGAGCTCGAGACCCCGGGTATTAACCCTATCTTCTATGAATACAAGCTGTCAGACGGCGGCAGGGGGCTCTCGCTAAAAAGCGATACCGAGGGGCTTGACTATATAAACCTTTACGGAATAGTTGACCGCGTTGACGAGATAACTACAAAAGACGGCAAGAGATACATCAGGGTGGTAGACTACAAGACGGGCAAAAAAGTATTCAATTACGAAAGCATTTACCATGGGCTCGACTTGCAGATGCTGCTGTATCTCTACGCGGTGCTTGAAAGCGCAGACGATGCGGTAAAGGGCGCTTCCCCTGCCGGTGTTATATATGTTCGCGCCGGTGAGCAGAAGGAGTTTATGTCAAAGGGCGATATACTGAGCATTATAAACAAGGCTTTGGAAGAGGGCAGAACGGGCGGTCTTACGCCGCAGCAGATAAGTAAGCTTACCGAAAGCAAACTGGGCGATGCCAAGGCAAAGCTGGTGATGTCTTCTATGAAGAGAAGCGGCGTGGTGGCTGACGACATAGAGCTTGTTAAAACAATGGCGGCTGCCGGCGGAGGATATTCGCCTGTGGCGTTGACTGCAAAGAACGAATACCACGAGCGCACACGCGATTATGTGCTTAGTGTGCCCTCACTGGAAAAACTGGAGCAGTTTGCTGTTGAAAAGATAAAGAGCATGGCTAAAGATCTGGCGGCAGGAAAGATAGATCCTATGCCTGTGGGAGCGAAAGATCATCTGCCGTGCGCATACTGCGATTACAAGGCGATATGCTCGACACCAAACCGCGATGATGCTGTTATAATAAGCAAAGACGACAAAGAAAAACTTCTGGCTGAGATACAGCAAGACGACGGACAGCCTGACGAAAGGAGCTGACAGACATGGCTGAAGAATGGACCAAAGAACAAAGCAGCGCTATTCAGTCCAGAGACAAGGGCACGGTAGTTCCTGCGGCGGCTGGCAGCGGCAAGACCGCGGTGCTTATAGAACGCGCTATAAGAATGCTCAGCGATGAAGAAAACAAAGTGCCTGCCGACACGCTTCTTTGTGTTACTTTTACAAACGCTGCCGCCTCTCAGCTGAGAGAAAAGCTTACCAAAGCGCTTGCCGAAAAGGCTGCAAGATACCCCGAAAACAGCTGGCTGGCACAGCAGCAAAGCAAGCTTCAGACCGCGAGGATAGTTACGATAAACGCGTTTTGTCTGGAGCTTGTAAAGAACAACGCCCACGCGCTGGGGCTGCAAAGCGATCTGCGGATAATGGAGGAAAACGACTCTCTTTTGCTGAGAAGAGAGAGCCTCGGAAAGGCGGTCGATCTCTTCTACGAAAACAGCCCCGACAAGATGGAGTTTGTACATAAAAAGTTCAGCACCAAAAGGCAGAGCATTATATACGCCGCCGAGATAATGTATAACTACCTGCGAAGCATACCCTTTGCTGACGAATATATGCGGAAAAGTCTTGATAAACTATGCAGCGACGAGGGCTGTCTGAGCTTTTGCAAAATGCTGATGAAACAGGCTGCTGACCGTTGTTTCAGGGCGCGCACGCTTATAGAGAATGCGCTGGAATTGTTTGAGAGATCACAATGTGCGGAAGACGGTGTTAAAAACGTTCTGAGCGGTGATCTTCACAACATTAAAAATATAGAAGATCTGCTTTCCAGCGAAGATGAAGACACTGCAAAAGAGCGCTACACAAGCGCATACACAAAACTCAGAAACTTAGAATATGAAACGATGAGATTTCCGCGTCAGAACAAAGAGGGCACAAAGCAGCTGGGCGATATTGAGCTGTTCAAAGGACAGATACAGGATATGCGCAAAAATGCAAAGGCTCATATGGGCAAAATATGCGATATAATGATATGCCCGTTTGATGAGGCTGAAATAGACTGCGCGGCGAGCGCCGATGTTGTGAAAACGCTTTACGGCATTGTAAAATACGCCGATGAGCTTATAACGGATGAAAAGAAAGAGCGCGGCTGCTGCGACTTTGCGGACGTTGAGCTTATGTCGGTATCGCTTCTGGCAAAAAAGGAAAACGGCAGACTTTGCAGGACAGACCTTTGCAAAGAGCTGGTGGAACAAGGCGAGTTCGGCGCTGTTATGATAGACGAATTTCAGGACACCAACGACTTGCAGGAGCTTATTTTCAAGTGTATTTCAAATACGCAAGACCTGAATATTTTCGGCACGAATGTGTTTATAGTGGGCGACATAAAGCAGGCTATATATCAGTTTCGGCGCTCTGACCCGAAGCTGTTTGCCGCCGCAAGGAAAGATGCCGCAAATGAAAAATACAAAGACAGGCTCAGGGAGATAGTTCTTACACAAAATTTCAGAAGCCGCAAAAACATTATAGACACCGCAAACTTTATGTTCTCGCGCCTGATGAGCAAGACCGTGGGCGAGGTGGACTATGTAAGCAGCGAGAGGCTCAACTACGGGGCAAAGTGCTATGACGGCAAAGACGATCCGCCAACACGTCTGGCGGTATGCAGCAAAGAGAGCGAGTTTGACGAAGCGGCGCGCATTATAAAAGAAACGCTGGCGAAAGGTGTTATGGTATATGACAAAGATATAAAAGGCAGGCGCGCTTGCAGACCGAGCGACTTTTGCATACTTACGAGGACAAACGGTATAAACCTTACGGCGGCACAGGCGCTTGGCAGATACGGCTTAAAGGTTGCCAGCCGTGAGATAAGCGGCTATCTGCTCTCGCGCGAGGTATCGCTGATGACATCACTGCTGAAAGTTATTGACGACCCGCTGAAAGACGGCGCTTTGCTGGCGGTGATGCTCTCGCCGATATTGCAGTTTACAGATGAAGAAGCCGCGAAGCTGAAAATTTCCGCAAAGAGCGACAAGACAAATCTTTACAGCCTTATGACGGAGCTTTCAAAAGATGAAGAATATGAAGACCGATCTCTTGCAGAAAAGTGCAGCGGAGCTGTTGAAAAGATAAAGAGATACCGCTTTCTTGCCAGCGCTATGACGATGAGCCAATTGATACGAAAACTGTATACCGAAACGAATTTTTACATACTTGCATCTGCTCTCAGCGGCGGTGAAAGATCTCAGGCAAACCTTAGGCTGATGCTTGACATAGCTGACGGTTACGACAGCAATTCTTCGGGCGGTCTGAGCGGCTTTATACGCTATTTTGATGACATCACCGAAAACGGCAAAGACTTTTCTCAGGCTGCTCTGGCGACAGAAACTGATGATGCTGTGAACGTTATGACGATGCACAAATCAAAGGGTCTGGAGTTTCCGTTTGTGATACTTACGCAGCTTGAACATGAATTTCTCTCTGAAAAGCGCGACAGCATAGTTATGAACGAATACGGCATTGGCATAAAGATAACCGACAGTGAACTTCTTGCAAGGTATCAGACTGCGGCATATACTGCCATTGCTGCCGAAAAAGAGCGCGAGGCGATAAGCGAGGCGATGAGGCTTTTGTACGTTTCGGTGACGAGGGCGCGCGAACAGCTTATACTCATGATACCAAGCGATGAAAGCACCGCTGACAGCGCAAACAAAATGATAATGAACGCTGCAAGGCGCGGCGGAATTACGCCAGAAACGGCGCTTTCAGCATGCTGTATGCTCGACTGGGTGCTGACCGCTTTTGCATACCACGCAGACAGAGAAAAACTGGCAGAAAAGCTTGGTATAGATTACACTATTATTGATGATGTTTCACACGAGTGCAGCATATGCGTGACTGGTGAGGGCGAAGGAACAAGCGATGGCGGCAGTGAAAACGCTTCTGTAACTGCCACAGACCTCGGGCTTGTAAAGAGGCTTGCCGCTTCAATAGCCTCGCCGCAGCCGCAGCCAAAGCCCGATGAAGCCAAGCTCTCGGTAACAGATATAGTACACAAGAAACGAGAGGAAAGGGCTTTCAGACCGTGGACTGCGAGAACCGAAAAGCAGCAGAGCTTCTCGGCGGCTGAAAAGGGTACTCTGACACACCTGTTCATGGAACTTTGCGACATAAAAAACGCCGCCGCAGACTTTGACAGCGAGTTTGACAGGGTGATGAGCCTTGGGCGTTTTTCGCCGCAGGAGGCGCAGGAGATATACAAAGACTCTCTGAGAAAGTTTTTCGGGGGCGGTATTGCAAAGCGCATGGCAGCCTCGGGCGAGATACTGAGGGAAAAGCAGTTTTTGGTGAAGATATCCGACATGGCGCTTGACAAGGAGCTTTTCAGCGATATTGTAAGCTCTGACGGTATGCTGCAAGGTGTTGCAGACTGCGTTTTCAAAGAGGACGGCGGCTATGTGCTGGTAGACTACAAGACCGACAGGGTATCCTCTGTCGATGTGCTATCGCAGCGATACAGCAAACAATTAGCTCTTTACCGCGCGGCGCTTGACATAATACTTGACGAGCCAGTGAAAGAGTGTATCATATGTTCTCTGTATCTGGGCGCTGAAATTTCAGTATAACAATAAAAACGGAGCATTTTTTCGATGCTCCGTTATTTTTGTAATTCGTGGTAGTATAGGCAGATGTTTTCATATCTTCCGTCTTTCATGCGAAAGCCATTTGGTATAACGCCCAGCTGCACAAAGCCCAGTTTTTCATACAGCTGCCGCGCACGCACATTGCTTTCTACAACGGCGTTGAATTGCAGCACTCCAAAGCCGTGTTCTTTAGCCTTTTTAAGGCAGTCGCGCACAAGCAGCTCGCCCATCCCCTGCCCTCTGCATCTGCTGCTTACCGCGAAGCTTGCGTTGCATATATGACCGCACCTGCCGACGTTGTTCGGGTGAAGAATATACAGCCCGACTATCTCGCCGCCTATGGTCGCCACACCGCAGTAGGTCTGCTGCGAAAAGAACTCTCTGCCGCTCTCATAGTCAAGCCGCTCCTCCTGCGGAAAAGCATTGCCCTCGTCGACTACTTCGTTCCATACCTTTATCATGCCGCCGATGTCTTCATCTTTACAGCCCCGTAAAACTGCATCAGTTGCTGTTTTTTCTGATGTCATCTTTCAGCTTTTCCTTTCTGTCGTTCATAAGAGCCATCATCTCTTCAAGCGACATAGAGGGTTTCAGAGGATTTCTTGCAGGCTCGGTTGTCTTAGCCTGAGCTGTTTCTTCGGCAGGCTGCTGCTCTACCGTTTCGCTCTTTGGCAGATCGGTATTTTCTGGCTGCTGCGGCTTTTCTTCATAAGTATTATAAGTATCTTCGGCAGCGGTGCTTCTTGATGCCTTTATTTCCTTGTACTCGCTCTGCTCAAAGCCGGTCTGTATGCCGCTGCTCGAAGTCGCAGGGGCTTCAAATACGGTATCTTCCGGCTCGTCGTCGATATTCTTTGCCGCCGGTATCTCCATAAGTCTTGTGCGCTCTTCGCGCTGGGGTCTCAGGCTCCTTACATTCTTGCGGTCGGGTCTTACAGGCTCTTTATTGGTTTTCAGGTGCTTTCTGCGAAGCTCTATTTCCTCATTCTTGAAATCATCAAGAGAATATTCTTTGTCGCGATGGCGTTTGGTGCTGTAGTTTTTAGCCTGCTCCTGCCTTACGTGCTCACGGCGTTTTTGCAGGTCGCGCTTTTTCATTTCCTTGACAAATCCCAGAATAAGCTCTATAAACGCAAGCACCAGCGCGGGTATAATAACACACACCAGCACGCCTATTTTTGATTTTATGAAAAGCACCATCCTGCCAAGGCTGTAGACCGCATATTTACCTTCACCGATGACATTTTTTGCATCTATGGCGAAGATGTTTCCGGGGTCGCCGTCCATGCAGACGTTATATATAAATGTATCCGTGGTAGCCTCAACGCTGACAACTCTGAATATGCCGGTATCAAAGCCCGGTATATCCTTGCACAGTATAACGCCGCCGACAACGCTGCCGTCGGGTCTGCCGTTTTTGGCTATTACCATTGAATCGCACTTTACGGCATCGTCCATTTTGTCCATATCAGAAATATAGAAGCTGTGCCCCAGCAGTGACGGAGCACTTTCAGCATCGCTGAAAAGTATAGTCGTTACAAAAATAAGCAGCACGACTACAAGTTCAACTATAAGCATTACCACAAGCACTGTTTTTGCAGCAGATCTTTGTCCTCTGTCCACCATGATCATCGTTCCTTTCGCTTTTGTTATCTCGTTTTTCTTTATGTAAAAAATATATAAAATGCAAATTATTTCAAACGCCGTAAAAACAAACGGTCATTCCTCTAATTATTATAACACACATTTTCTCAAATTTCAAATACTTTTTATAAAAATATGTATTTTGCTGCCGTCTTTAAGAAAATCACTGTTAAAAAGGCAAGAAAATTCGTCCCTTTTATAATTATTACAAAAAACTATTGCAAAAGAAGAAAAAATGTTGTATAATAATTTTGTATATCATTTTAAAAGGTATGTAATTTTTATGAAAACTGTTGAAATATTTACCGACGGCGCGTGCTCGGGCAATCCGGGGCCGGGCGGCTGGGGCGCGATACTCAGGTACGGGCAAAACGTGAAAGAGCTTTCGGGCGGCAGTTCGCAGACCACCAACAACCGCATGGAGCTGACCGCAGTTATAACCGCTCTTGAGGCGCTGAAAGAGCCCTGCAAAGTAGTGCTTACAAGCGACAGCAAGTATATAATAGATGCTGTTACCAAAGGCTGGGCAGAAAAATGGCGCAAAAATAATTGGACACGCGGCAAGAACGAGAAGGCGCTCAACTCTGATCTATGGGAGAAGCTGCTTGATCTGCTGGCAGTGCATGATGTAAGCTTTGTATGGGTAAAAGGTCATGCAGGGCACACTGAAAACGAAAGATGCGATGCTCTCGCGGTAGAGCAGTCGAAAAAATATTCTCACTGAGAAAATGAGGTCGAAGAAAATGCTTGACAAATTTATGAATTTCTTGAAGAATACTTTTACTTACGAGGAAGAAAGCGAGGCTGAAACGCCGCCCGTGGTGCAAAGCGCGCCCCTTGAAGTAAGGCAGTCGGAGGAAACCAGGCAGCCGCGAGAGCGCCGTGAACGCCCTGCAAGACACAGCACACGCTCCCCCGGTGATTTTGTACCGAGAACGGTGGCTGACCCTGACGAATATTTCTCTCCCGTTGCCTCGATGACGGAGAAGAAAAAGGAACAGCCCAAGTATGCGACCGACCCGATCGCCGCCGCAAAACAGCAGGCTGACAACTTCTCGGCGCTGAGACCACGCCCTGAAGATCAGCAGTTCAGAATGCTTATTGACAAGGTAGATTACGCAAAGGGCGCAGGGGTGCTGGTATTCGGAAACATCGGCGTAGGCATAGCACACGTTAATTGCAGCGCTCTGATAGTTCACGCGGCGAACAGAACGACCGTTCAGACGAAAGTTATTGCCATAGGCAAAGACGGCAAAAAGGTGTCTGCCGCGCCGGCAGGTTCTACGGTGGGGCTGCTGCTTGACAGCAACATAACACGCAATGACGTTCACGCAGGTGACGTTATAGGAAGCATAAATGTATGAATAATGTAAAGGTTTGCGTTGCGATGAGCGGCGGGGTCGACAGCTCCGTCGCCGCAGCGTTTCTTATTGATAAGGGGTATTCCGTCGGCGGCGCGATAATGCGGCTGCAAGGCAACGACAAAGACATTGAAGACGCGCGCGCGGTGGCACAGAAACTCGGCATAAAGTTTGATGTTATCGACTGCCGAAGCGAGTTTGAAAAGTATGTTATAGATGATTTTGTATCAACATACATTGAGGGCGCAACGCCAAACCCATGTGTTGTGTGCAACAAAAACGTAAAGTTCGGCGTATTTTTAGACAGGGCGCTAAAGCTCGGGTATGACATGATAGCAACGGGGCACTATGCGCGGCTGGAAAACAGCGGCGGCAGGGTGCTTATGAAGAAAGCGCTTGACGAGAGCAAAGACCAGAGCTATGTGCTGTACGGGCTCTCTCAAAGGCAGCTGGCGCACGTGCTTTTTCCGCTGGGTGAGCAAAACAAAAAAGATGTTCGCACCGCCGCAAGAGAAGAACTCCTCCCGGCTGCCGACAGACCCGACAGTCAGGACATTTGTTTTATAAAAGAAGGCGGTCATGCCGAATTTATTGAAAACAAAACGGGCAGAATTTTCCCCGAGGGTGAGATAAAACTGACGGACGGCACACTGCTTGGCAGGCACAAGGGAATAATTCGGTACACGTTAGGACAGCGCAGGGGGCTTGGCGTTTCATACGGTCAGCCGCTTTTTGTTGTGCGCAAAGATGCCGCGGAAAATTGCGTGATC
This sequence comes from uncultured Clostridia bacterium, assembly GCA_947624375.1. GTDB lineage: Bacteria > Bacillota > Clostridia > Oscillospirales > Ruminococcaceae > UBA7477. The sequence goes on from CANQKD010000002.1 coordinate 171,738, forward strand.
CTGGGCACACAGGAGGAGCTTTACCGCAAATCTCTTATTGCCGAAGATGTAAATTTCATACCGTTTGACACGCTGACCTCGCCAATTACGGTAACGGCGCGCACCAGATACCGCCAGAAAGAGGCAAAGGCAGTTATCTCTCCTATAGATGGCGGCAGGGTGCTCGTGGAATTTGAATTGCCGCAGAAAGCCGTATGCGCAGGGCAGTCGGTGGTGTTCTACGACGGAGAATATGTTGTCGGCGGTGGGGTAATCGCGGAGGAATAGAAACGAGCTTATATAGAAAAATGCAAAAAGACCCGTAGCAGGGTCTTTTTTATTTGCTGTGTTTCCGGCTAGTTTTTATCTGAACCGTTTTGCATATCCAGCAAAGCTGAAATACGCTCCTGTGCACGAATTTTATTATCATCGTTCAGCGCAGAGTACATCTCCACGATATGCGCCTCATCTTTTGACAGGTCACTTTTTGCTGCCCCTCTGCCTAGAATGTAGTCAACGCTGACCTCGCACACATTGGCAAGGTCTGTCAAATAGCTTATAGGGGCTCTTACCTCTCCGCTTTCGTATCTGCTGACCTCTTGCTGTGAGATACCTATTTGCAGGGCAAGCTCTGCCTGTGTCATGCGCTCTTTTCTGACTTTTACCATATTCGGGTATAGATAGAGGTTATCTTTCACAAAATCATCTCCTGCGATATGTTGATATTGCCTAAAATTATTATAACATCACACATTTTATATTGACAAACGACAAAATCGATGTTATAATAGTCAAAATACAACATATATGATGTATTTTGAGCTGTATCTACATAATTATACAAACAGGAGGAAAATAAATGGAAGGATTTATACTTGGGTATTATCGTATATTTTGTACCTACTATAGTAGCTTTTGCGAGAGGCAGACTGAACAAAGGCGCTATCTTTTGCATGAATTTCTTTTTGGGCTGGCTGTTCATAGGCTGGGTAATTGCCTTGATATGGGCAGTCAAAGATGACGGCAAGGGCTGATCATGGCGCTTTCATTGGGACTTGTTTTATCGGGAGGCATAGCCAAAGGGGCATATCAGATAGGATTTCTGAAAGCGCTTTCCGAAAACAAGTCTTTTGATGTAACGGCAGTATCGGCGGCTTCGATAGGCACTCTGAACAGTTACGCGTTTTGCACGGGAAAACTCGCTATGGCAGAGGACATATGGAGGAGCGTGTCGGGCTGCTCGGTGAGCGGATTATATCTGAAATATCTTAGAGGAAAAGAGATATATTCTTTGGTTGATATGATACGCGCGGACAATGATGTTATATGTGCGCCGCTGTACACCGTTTGCTGGATACCGCCGCAGCCGAGGGCGAGATATTATTTGATAAATGAAAAGCCGATCGGCAATATAAGGGAATATCTGAAAGCATCAGTGACGGTCGCGCCGATAATGGAACCGCTGATGATAAACGGAAAATATCATTTTGACGGTGCGATAATCGACAATGTCCCTCTGCTGCCGTTGAAGCATTACAGACCCGATCTGATAATTTCTTTGCAGTTTGACCGCTTTGACTATGCCTACCGCTCGTTTACGCCGCCTTGCCCTGTGCTGTATGTTGATCTTCAGGACGGGCACAGACTTATGGATAGTTTTTCTCTCGGCGGCGATGCGGTGGACAGAATGATAAGCTACGGGTATGAAGTCGGAGACTATACACTCACGCTTATCGAAAAGAGAGCGGACGACCGAGAACGGCTTCATCTGCTGATAGATATGATGAACTGCGGACAAAAAAAGGGGCGCCTTAGCGGCGACATGGTAGTGCGTAAAATAAACAGAATATGCCAAAAGCTTAAATAGCAGAAATAAAAAAAGACCCGCAGCAGGGTCTTTTTTATTTGCTGTAAACAGCGTGACGAGTAAAAGCGGATCAGTTTTAAAAGGCATTATATGCGCTCGCTGAAAAGTTACAATTCATATACGCACAAGGTTTTAAAAAACGGAAGAAGCCTTGCAGGGGGTTCTTCGGCACTTGACCGCCATAAGGCGGTCAATGTGTGGTGAATAATACAAAAAATCCTGTAACTTGCGTTACAGGATTTTTTGGAGCTGCTAACCAGATTCGAACTGGTGACCTCATCCTTACCAAGGATGTGCTCTACCACCTGAGCCATAGCAGCAAATTGTCAGCCTTATTATTATACACCTACGAAGCGCGTTTGTCAAGCACTTTTTAAAAAAATTTCGGCGCGGCTCATATGAACCGCACCACACCGCTCTCGATATCATATATCGCGCCGACGACCCTGAGCCCCTCGCTGCTTTCAAGCGACTGTATCTCAAGGCTGCGCTCAATTATACCTATACTGCGCGCTACATTGAGCTCGGCGGCTTTCACGGGGTCGCGCTCACTGCCGATAGCCTGCTTTATCTCGTCGGTTATGTACTTTATATATCCGCCGGGGTCGTGCTCGATGGCGGCTGTTACAGCGCCGCAATGGGTATGACCCATGACCACGACCAGCTCACACCCCAGATGCTCTGCGGCATACTCTACGCTGCCAAGCTGGTGGTCATCGATAACGTTGCCTGCCACGCGTATGACAAAAATATCGCCTATGCCTGCCGAAAACACGCTCTCGGGCACAACGCGGGAGTCAGAACACGCTATCACGACGGCATAAGGCTGCTGGGCGCTGACGGTCTCTTTCCTGCGAGAAGGCGTAAAATCGCCCGTTTTTTGCGACATAACGTAATCTTCGTTGCCTTTTTTCAAAAGTTTCAAAGCTTCTTCAGCTGAAACACGCACTGCACTATGTGACATAATTTTCACCTCATTTACAGTATATCACAAAATTATGCAAAAGTAAACAGCTTTTCGTGTACAGTTTATTGACAAACGGACAAAAATTTGGTATACTAGTAATACGCCGTACACCATAAAAAATATTTTGAGATATATTTTGCAAATTTTACGCCATTTTTGTACGCTTTTCGGCATAAGCATCTTATAAGCGGAGCTTGTTCACAAAAAGTTTACAAATTTTTTTGTAACATTTTCGGGTTTCGGCGTGTATATATTAGTGAAAGCATTTTTTAGGATCGGGGACTGTTTATGAGAGACAGACTTATCTTAAAACTGAACAGCGGAAATGTAAGGGCTTTTGAGCAGATAATGGGCAAATACAGCAAATATGTATTTTCCATTGCGAAAAACCATGCGAAAGGTCTTCTTACAAGAGAAGATCTGGAAGAAGTGGTGGAGGACACGTTCGTAGCTTTATGGAGGGCGAGAGAAAGCATCAACGCCAACCAACAGCTTATGCCTTACATAGCTGCGATAGCCAAAAACGCCGCAAAAAACCACTTGCGGTGTGTAGGCAACGCCACAGGCACGCAGCAGTCGAGACAGGTCGAAGGCGGCTACATGAGGGTAGAGACCGTTTCAGACATACTTGATGCGGCGGACAAGCTGGGCAAAAAGCAATACGAAGTATTCATACGGTATTATTTCTACGGCGAAACGCTGGGCGAAATATCGGAAGGAATGAGGTTGAGCGATCCTGATGTGAGGACATCTCTGCACAGGGCGCGTGAGTCGATAAAGGTATATTTATCAGAAAGGGGTTACAGTGATGAGATCGTTTAAACTGTTTAGCAAAAGCAGGAACATTATGCCAAAGAATCCTGAAAAGCTTTCGCGAGAGGACACGAAACGTATTACAGAAAATGTTGAAAACAGGCTGGGGCTGAGCGATGCACGCCCGAGGCTTGGCGGCGGACCTGTTATGGCTGCGCTTACCGCTATGGCTATGATAGCGATAATGGTCACAGGGGGAATATATATTGCAGGAAAAGACGTAATGGTGGTCGATCCTGCGACAAATTCATACAACACAACAGTCATCAACGGCAATGTTGAATTTGCTTCCGACTACATCTACTGTAATATGTACCTTGGAAGCGATATGACAAGTATTGAGATAGAGCTGCCTTATATATACACCGAACGCCTGCCGTATATGACGGTAACGGGATTTTTCGGCAGCAACACCGACGGAGTGACCATAAACACTGTTGACAACAGCTCTATGGGCAGTGAGAGCGGCGATGAATACGACATGGGTGTTCTGCGGTTTCAGCTGTATATTCCGTGGTCAGCCGGCAAGGAAGTAAGGATAGATTCTCTGACAGTGGACATTGACGGCGTAGGCGAAAACATCGCTGTAAAATTCGGCGAGCCGCTGAGATTCCACTGTGTTGATGCGCAGACCGATGAATATATGCGCATAGGTATAGAAAGCGATATATCAAATTACAACACGATACAAAACACGGTAAACATAACTTCATCTGAGCTGAGGGAGCTCAACAGCATACGTATGCTTACGGGCGATCCGCTGGAGTGCTATCAGCCGGGCAGCACAAAAAGCAAACTGGGCGACTACAATATAAGCCTCGGAAAGCCGCTTATATTCTACAATTATATCACCATAGACGACTATTTCTCCTCGCAGAAGCCCGCCCAGATCTGCTATATTTATGCAAACGCTCTGTTACAGGTGACAGACAACGGCGGCAAAACATACAATGTGATCGCAAGCCGCGAGGACAGTATGTTCGCTCTGATCAATACTCCGCAAACGAATATGCTGAAAGATGCTCTTTTAGACAGGTACGCGGCATATGATACCTCAACAAAGCTTGAAATGGACGACCTTTCAGGAAATGTTTATTCGCAGAAAGTTATAGATGCAATGGAAAGTGAACTGAGCGAAGCCGTGGCAGGCCGCGGCATGGGAGGTGATGACAACATAAAAGTGACGGTAGATTCGGTTATTTGTGATGATATCACCGCAAACATATTTCTTATTTTAGAGCCCGGCGACAATTATACGGAACACCTTGACGAATTTATCGATGCCGTGCCCGATATTGAATTTCTCTCGGGCGATGACGATCACAATACGCTTGATATAAACATCAGAAAAAAGGTATACAACAGAGACCGCGGCGGCGCGCCGATAAAATGCATCAGTATTTCGCTAAATATGAGTGAACTTGGCAGAGAGCGCAGCCCTATGATGAAAATATCCATGCCGACGAGCTTACAAGCTTTTTCTGTTGAGCTGGACAGAAACATCAACATGAACGAATACTGCTGCGACGACGGGACAAGCGTATATCTTTCGGAATGTGCGTTTTATTCTTCGTATGAGACCCCCACAAGTGCGGCAGAGGGCGATGAGAGTTTCACGCTTATTGATAACTCGGACAATGCCAAAACTTACAAGGCGCAAAGCTTCGGTCTGGAATACTATGAGACATACAACACGGTAAGCATAGAATACAACGGAAAGATGTATACAAAGAAAGGGGCATGACACCTCTTTCTTTTTTTATATATACTTTTTCTTATTGACAAAGAGAAAAGAAGAATGTATAATTATATTGTCTTTAAAATACTTAGAAGAGGGGTAATAAAATGACACAGTTGCTTGAACTTCTGGCAAAAAATTCGCGGCTTACGAATGCCGAGCTTGCCGTACTTTTAGGAAAGAGCGAACAGGAAGTTGCAGACGAGATAGAACAGCTTGAAAAAAGCGGCGTTATAAAGGGATACACCACGCTTATTGACAGGGCGGTGGAAAACCCCAACTTGGTGACGGCTTACATCGAGCTGAAAGTTACGCCGATGGCTGAAAGCGGTTTTGACGATATTGCAAAATTCATAGCGCAGTATGATGCGGTAAAGTCGGTAACGCTGATGTCGGGAGCATATGACCTCGGCATTACGATAATAGGAGAAAACCTGCGTGTTATCTCAGACTTTGTGGCAAGGCATCTTTCGACCATTGACGGCGTTATTTCTACCGCGACGCACTTTGAGCTGAAAAACTACAAAGAAAACGGCATACTTCTGTGCGATGAAGAAAACGACGAAAGAGGATTTGTATCCCCGTAAAAAATGACGAAAGAGGCTTTCCCCAATGATAGATTATGATAAGATAGTTACCGAAAAGGCGCGCTCCATAAAGCCCTCGGGCATCAGAAAGTTTTTTGACATTGCCCAGCAGATGGACGGCGTTTTGAACCTTGGCGTGGGTGAACCCGATTTCTTCACGCCGTGGAAGATACGCCAGAAAGCTATTACGGTACTTGAAAAGATAAAGACTTCATACACGGCAAACTCGGGGCTTATAGATCTGCGCCGCTCTATAAGCGGATACCTTGACAGGACGGTCGGGGTAAAATACGAGCCGAAAGATGAGATAATCGTAACTGTGGGCGGCTCGGAGGCGATAGACTTAGCTATAAGGGCGTGCATAGGCGAGGGCGACGAGGTGCTTATAGTTGAGCCCTGCTTTGTTTGCTATGCGCCTATGGTACAGCTTGCAAACGGCACACCTGTCACGATAGAAACAAAGCTTGAAAACAACTTCAAGCTGACGGCTGCGGAGCTTAAAGAAAAGATAACGCCGCGCACAAAAATGCTTATTCTCCCCTACCCCAACAACCCAACGGGCGCGATAATGACACGCGAGGACTTAGAACCGATAGCCGAGATTCTGAGAGATACTAATATGATCGTTGTTTCGGACGAGATATACTCTGCTCTTACATACGGCAAAGACCACTGCTCTATTGCCTCTCTTGACGGCATGAAAGAGCGCACTATTCTCATAAACGGCTTTTCAAAGGGCTATGCCATGACCGGCTGGCGGCTTGGTTTTCTTGCAGGACCGCAGCCTATTTTGCAGCACATTCTGAAAATTCATCAGTATGCGATAATGTCATCACCGACGGTGAGCCAGTATGCGGCTGTTACGGCTTTGGAAGAATGTGACGCGGACGTTCAGAAAATGGTGGACGAATACAACATAAGGCGCAGGTATCTGGTATCGGCATTCAACTCTATAGGTCTGCCCTGCTTTGAGCCCGAGGGCGCGTTTTATGTGTTCCCCAGCATACAGTCAACGGGGCTGACAAGCAAGGAATTCTGCGAGCGGCTGGTTTACGAAAAGAGGGTCGCTGTAGTGCCGGGCGATGCTTTCGGCGAATGCGGCGAGGGCTTTATAAGGGTATCATACGCGTATTCTTTGAGAAACTTAAAGCAGGCTGTTAAGCTGATAGGCGAATTTCTGGACGACCTTAAAAAGGAACGTGAGGGCAAATGAGATCTGTAACTCTGTTTGCAAACGCGAAGATAAATCTGGCTCTTGATGTTCTGGGGAAAAGAAGCGACGGCTACCATGATCTGCGAATGATAATGCAGTCGGTGAGCATACATGACGTTATAAGGCTGGAAAAGGCTGAAAGCGGCATAACGTTTGAGTGCGGCGGCGGCGCGCCGACAGATGAGAGCAATCTTGCGGTGAGGGCTGCAAAGCTTTTGATGGAAGAGAGCGGCATCGAGGGCGGCTTGAAGATAACTCTTGAAAAGCACATACCCTCAATGGCAGGCATGGCAGGCGGCAGCGCTGACTGTGCGGCGGCTCTTATCGGCGTTGATCTACTTTTTGGACTTGATACGCCGCGCGAAAAGCTGCTGAAGATGGCGTGTTCGCTGGGTGCGGACGTGCCTTTTTGCGTACTTGGCGGCAGTAAGATCTGCGAGGGCATAGGCGAGAAGATGACGCAGCTGCCAAAAATGCCGGAGTGTAAAATAGTGGTGGTGAAGCCGTCTGTTTCGGTAAGTACGCCGTGGGCTTTCGCTAGGTTCGACAGCATATCCTCACCGAAAAAAGGCGATTTTATCGGCATGGTAAGCGCATTTGAGCGTGGAGACCTCGGCGGCATTGGAAGCAGGCTTTTCAACGCTTTGGAATACGCCGCCGATCTTCCACAGATAAAAAAGGCAAAAGAAGATCTGCTGAAACACGGCGCTTGCGGCGCGCTTATGACGGGCAGCGGCTCGGCTGTTTACGGGATATTTGAAGACGGCGGGACGGCTGAAAAGTGCGCTGATACGCTGAAAGAGCTGTACCCGTTTTGCGAGGTGTGTGTGCCGGTAAATTGCGGTTGCGAGGTGAAAGAATGTGAATGAATACCAAAGTTGCCGCCTTTGCCCTAGAAGCTGCGGCGCTGACAGGCGCGAAAGTTTAGGCTTATGCGGCGAATATGACAAAATGCGCATCGCGAGGTGCGCCCTGCACAGGTGGGAAGAACCTGCCATTTGCACGGGCAGCGGCAGCGGTGCGATATTTTTTTCGGGGTGCTCTCTGCGGTGCTGCTACTGCCAGAACTTTGAGATCTCGCAGTGCGGCAAGGGGTATGAGATAACGCCTATGCAGCTGGCTGAGGAGATGCTGAAGCTGCAAGAGCAGGGGGCGTGCAACATATCGTTTATTTCGGCGGCGCATTTTGTGCCCTCTGTTATCGAAGCTCTGGAGCTGGTGAGGGGCGCGCTGAAAATACCGACTGTATACAATTCTTCGGGGTATGAAAGCCCGCAAACGCTTGAGATGCTGCGCGGCTATATCGACATTTATCTGCCCGACATAAAGTATTTTTCACCGAAGTTATCACAGGAATATTCCTCTGCGAAAGATTATTTTGAAGTGACCTCGCGCGCTGTAGACATTATGATAAAGCAGACAGGCAAACCGATATTTGACGGAGAAGCGCTGAAAAAGGGCGTTATAGTGCGGCATCTGGTGCTGCCCTCACACAAAGATGACAGCATTGAGATAATGAAGTACCTTGGTGAAAAATACGCGCCCGATGAGCTGATACTTTCGATAATGCGGCAGTATGTGCCTGTATTCAAAAGCTGCGAACACAGCGAAATAAACAGGCGTCTGACGACATATGAATATGACAGGGTGCTTGACGAGGCTGAAAAGTATGGCTTTAAATGGTACATTCAGGGCAAGGCGGCATCGGACACGTACTTTATACCGCAGTTTTACGGAGAAAAACCGCCGCAGGGCTGAAATGCAGTATCCTGCAAATTCTTTCCTCTTGCATTTTTCGACATTATGTGATATAATAGTATGTAAGTGTTTATATGAGGCCATTATGCCGTCATATATATTCATAAAAAGACAGAAAAAGAAAATTCAGTTTATATTTGGAAAGCAACTTTGGAGGATGATCTGATGTTAAGAAAAATATTTGCCGTACTTCTGGGCACGTTTGCGGTGTCAGCGGCAATATGTGCATCAGGCTGTAATGAAGCACGGCTTGATGCTTTTGCCTATTCGGAAACATCTTATTTGGCGCAGACCGACGAACCTGCCCAAGCCCCTGTGGTCTCTCAGGCGGAAATAACAAAATATTCACACACAGAAGATGCCATACGCTTATACTGGGGCAAGGCAGAGGGCGCAAACGGTTACGATATATACAGGCAGAATGTTTCTGACAAGGAAAAATGGGACTATATTGCCAGAATAACCGATGGCGGCACAAACGGATATACGGTATACAGATACAACACCTTAACAAACGAGCTGGAAAAGACAGAAAGCGTATCAGAAAGCGCCGACTATAACTACAGAGATGACATCGGACTTTCTTCAGGTACCGTTTATACATACAAAGCGGTGGCGTTTGCAGATACAGACGGTGAGATAACATACGGCGCTGAAAGCAAGCCTTTTACAGCTGCTACAAGCCCGTCTGCTTCTGAGATAACCAGATCTACACATACCGAAAACGCCGTGCGTATATACTGGAACAAAGTTTCGGGTGCAAGCGGCTATGAGATATACAGATATGACACATCAGCCAAAAAATGGGTCTTGATAAAAACAATAAACGACAGCACGACATTAAACTACAGAGATAACGGGCTATCCTCCGCAACTATATATAAATACAAAGTAAAAGCATTTATCAACTGCGACGGTCAGCTGGTGCACGGAATGTCAAGCGAGAAATTCGCCGCTGCCACAAGCCCTGCCGCCGCTAAGATAACCAAATTCTCACATACCGAAAATGCTGTGCGTATATACTGGGACAAAGTTTTGGGCGCAAGCGGTTACGAGGTATACAGATACAGCACATCGGCAAAAAAATGGTTGCTGATAAAAACAATAAACGGCAATATATCAAATTACAGAGATGACGATCTTTATCCGGGAACGGTATACAAATACAAGGTAAAAGCATTCAAAAACTGCGGCGATCAGCGTGCGAACGGAATGTCAAGTGAGAAATTTGCCGCAGCAACAAGTCCGTCAGCGCCGACAATAACCAGGTTTTCACATCTGAGCAATGCTGTGCGCATACACTGGAGCAAAGTATCGGGTGCAAGCGGATATGAAATATACAGATATAACACATCGTCTAAAAAATGGGTCATGGTAGCTACTGTACCGGGCAACTCAAGGCACAATTACAGAAACGACTATCTTGCCGCGGGCACGGTATACAAATACAAAGTAATAGCTTATACAAAGTGCGGTGACACACTTTCGCACGGGGCGTCCAGCCGGACGTTCGCGACAATTACAGACCCTGCGGCGACCTCGATGACCGGCTACAAAAGAACGGGGAGCGGTACTTCAGCTACTCTGTACTGGCGAAAAGTGCAGTGCAGCGGATATTATATCCAGCAGTACAGAAACGGCTCATGGATAACAATAAAGACCGTTTCTTCGCCCAACACTGTCAGTGCCTCACTGACAGATCTTGAAGTAAACAAAAATCTGTATTTCAGGATAGTGCCGTATGCAAAGTCGGGATCGACCATAGTAACAGGCAAAGCAAGCTCATCGTATTCGCTCATTCTGCCTTACACGGTAACTGCTGTAAGAGGCTCGGTGATGAAATCTTCGCCTGCGTGGTCGTCAAACACTCTGCTTAGTTTCAACAGCGGCACAATATTTTACAAACTCGGCACAAACAGCAATTGGCTGAGGGTAGAATACAACGGTACTGTCGGCTACATATACAACAAGGCAGTTACGGGCAGGGCGAATTATTCTGCCATTACGACCGCTACTCTGCCGGTGGTGGCAGACGACTGGCTGTTTGACAACGGCACGAGCATAAGCGCGATATTCAATTACACCAAAGCTATGTACTATGCCACCTCGCCAAAGCTGAGCGTTGAAGAAATGGCTGTAAGGGGCTTCAAACTCAGGTCGGGCGCGTGCTATTACTATGCTTCTCTGATGTATTATCTGCTTAAAAGGGCAGGCTATGATGTATATATAATACAGGGCGAATCAAGACCCAACAACGAGCACTGGTGGAACCTTGTAAGGACATCGGCAGGCTGGAGGCATTATGATGCAACGCCTTTCAGAGACCATGATTATCTTTACGGCACGACCGATGCGCAGACCGCAAAATATATGACCAAATGGGACAGAAGCAAGTACCCTGCTGCTAACTGATAACACGGAGAATATTATGGTATTTAGTTCAACGGTATTTATGTTTCTGTTTTTGCCGATAACCTACATAGCATATATATGCGTGCGCAGTTATGCGGTAAAAAATGCCCTGCTGATAATCGCAAGCCTTGTGTTCTATGCATACGGCGAGCCTTTTGCAGTGCTGCTTATGATACTTTCTGTTGCGCTCAACTATGTGTGCGGGCGTTTCATGGGAAATGAGCGGCTGAAAAAGCCTGTGCTGATAATTGCGATAGTATGTGACTTAGGGCTTCTTATAGTATTCAAATATCTGAAATTCATACTTCGCACCGCAAACGGCATCACGGGGGCAGCGCTGCCGATACCGGCTATATCACTGCCTATCGGTATATCGTTTTTCACGTTCCAGGCGATGTCTTATGTGATAGATGCCTACAAAGATCCATCGCTTATTGAAAAGAAGTTTTTTAACGTATGCCTGTATATATCGTTCTTTCCGCAGCTGATAGCAGGACCTATAATCAAGTTCTCTGATGTTGCAAAACAGTTTCGTCAGAGGACTCATACTGTACAGAAAACATCTGACGGCATAAAACGCTTTATATACGGGCTTTCAAAAAAGCTGCTGATAGCAAACACCATGGCGCTTATAGCAGACGGCGTGTTTTGTCTGCAAGAGCAGTTTATTACCTTGCCTGCGGCGTGGGCAGGGGCTGTGTGCTATGCGCTGCAAATATACTTTGATTTCAGCGGCTACAGCGATATGGCTATAGGTCTGGGAAAGATGTTCGGATTTGAATTCAAGGAAAACTTCAATTACCCGTTCGCATCGCTGGGCATGACCGACTTCTGGAGAAAGTGGAACATATCCGTTTCAACTTGGTTCAAAGAGTATGTCTACATACCGCTGGGCGGAAACAGAAAAGGCAAGGCGCGCACCTGCCTGAACAAATGCATAGTGTTCTTCCTTACCGGGCTGTGGCACGGCGCAAACTTTACGTTTATAGTATGGGGGCTTATGCATGGGGCGCTCCTGCTTTTAGAACAATACGGCGTGATACCTGCAAAGAAAGCAAAGGGCGCATTGAGCAAAATACTTGTGCGCATATACACCGCTGCTGCGATACTTGTAACGTTTGTTATTTTCCGCGCTGATACGCTTTCGCAGGGGTTTGCGGTGATAAAGAGTATGTTTGTGGGAAGCCTTTCGGTACTGCCACAGACGGCTGCGGCGGTGTACTCGCTGTTTTCACCATACACCATAATGATGCTGGCGCTTGGCATTATTTTCAGTATGCCTGTGACAAAGAAGCTGAAGCAGAAGTTTGCAGAGAAAAACATGGCTGCGGCAGCCGAGGTCATCTCATCGGCAGTTACTCTGGTATTGCTGGCGCTGTGCGTTCTGGCTCTTGCAACGGCAGCATATGATCCGTTCATATATTTCAGATTCTGACAACGGAGGACATACAGTGGAAAACAAAGATAAGAAGATCAGAATATTTCACATAGTATATATAGTGATATTTTTTGTTATATGTTGCTTGCCGCTGCTTTTGTGGGTGCCGCTGAAAAACGAAAAGCCCATTGGCAACACTTCTCTTGCGCAGTTTCCTGCTGCTGCGGACGACAGCGGAAAACTCAACGGCGAATTCTTTTCGCAGTTCGGCGATTACTTCACCGATCATCTTCCGCTGCGGCAATATCTCGTAACTGCCGATAATTATATAAAAGCGCAGATATTCGGCAGCAGCGCGGCAAATGTCATACAAGGAAAATATGGCTATATTTTTTCGCAGGAAACTGTCAATGATTATGTCGGTGTGACGTCTTCGCAGCGCAAGATATACAACATTGCGCGCACTGTAAAGCTAATGCAGGACAAAGCGGAGTTAAGCGGCAACAATTTTGTGTTTACCGTAATACCGAATAAAAATTCTTTATACCCCGAATATATGCCGGGCAGATACATAAAAGGCGAAAACAGCGATCTTTCGCTGCTGAGTGAAAAGCTTGGCGTACTTGGTGTAAATTATGCCGATATGTATCAGGTGCTGGGGCAGTACGGCGATGTGTATTTAAAACGAGATACCCACTGGAACGGGCTTGGCGCGCTTTACGGCTTCAACGCGATAACGGGTGCGCTCGGCAAGCAGCACAAAGACTACAACGGCGCTGAGTACACATACACCAACGACTGGCGCGGCGACATTGACAAGCTGCTCTACCCTGTGGGCGGCGTGCGCGACAGCCAGTATTACTTTGATACAGACCTCTCGGGCGTTACGTTTCTCTCCCCTGCCCTCGAGGGCGGCAATGATGCCATACTTAAAGAGCTTATGAGCGATCACGAAAAGTACGACACGATGATAAAGACTATGAATATTCAGGCTTCGGGCAAACTGTTGATGATGAGAGATTCATTTGCAAGGGCTATGCTGCCGTTTATTATAGAAAACTACCGCAGCACGACTATCACGCGCTCCATGCCGTTTGTTATGACTTCTCTTGAAGACGAAACGGGCGTTGACGTGGTATATGAGATAGTTGAAAGAAACCTGAGCAGAATAGTTGAGACCGCACCGATAATGGAAGCGCTGGAAACACAGCAGCCGCAGATAACCTCTGAAGAGAGCGGAAATAATATCATAAAGACAGACAAGACCATGTCATATGTGAAAATATACGGTGTTCTTGAAGAGAAGTATTTTGATGACGACAGCAGGATATTTGTTACCTGCAAGGGAAGCGAGAGCCGCACTTACGAGGCTTTCCCGATATGCGAAAGCGGGCTTTTAGGGCTTGATACGCCCTGCGACACGGGCTTTTCGCTTATCCTGCCAAGTGATCTTCCTGCGGGAGAGTATGAGGTTTCAGTCACTGTAACATCGGGCAGAGGAAACGTATCTACAGGCGTGCTGACGACCTTTGCGTATGATACAGCGGCTGATGAATAACAAAAGGAGGCTTTATTCGTTATGAAAATGGCTATAATACTTGCGGCTGCCACGATGATGGCACTCACTTCGTGCGGCAGCAGTGATGAGACGGTGACTAAAAGCGGCAAGGTGGAGCTGTCTGACGGCTCGGCAACTGTGGTGACTTCGGCAGCTGACATAACTCAGACGGCCGCCGAAGAAAGCGGTGAAACTTCTGATATAACGGCGGAAACGACCGCTGAAACAACACAAGTTACCACTACCGCCAAAGAAACCACTACCGCAGAGGTGACGACCACCAAAAAGGCGGCTGATACGGCTAACACAGCTGAAACAACAACAAAAGTCACCACTACCACTACGACTACAACAACTACTACAACCACGACCACTACAACTACCCCTGCCCCACAGCCTGCTTCATACAGCGATAATGATGCGGCGATAACCTACAAGGGAGTAACACTTGCTATAGATGCTGACATGGCACCGGCTCTGGCGGCTTTAGGGCAGCCTGATTCAAAGCAGGAGAACCCCAACTGCCTCAGCGGCACTAAGGGCACTACATATATGTACGGCGCGACGATGATAAACGTTTACGAGAGCGACGGAAAAGAATACATTGAATCTGTTCTGGAGGACGGCGACAAAAACGCCTCAACGCCGAAAGGTGTAGCTGTGGGCGGCTTAGCAAGCGATATCACGGCGGCTTACGGCAGCGGCGGAAATGTCTCGGATTTTATGGTAGAATACAAAGGCAGCCGCACATCTATGATGTTCTACACAGAGGGCGGCAGTATAACGGGCATATTCATAACAAAAGTATACTAAAATAACAAAAAGAAAAATGGCGCAGTCCAAAGCAGACTGTGCCATCTTTTTTGCATAGATGATGATCTTACTCGTCGGTCTCCTCAACAGCTTCTTCAATGCTGTCAAGACCTTCTTCAACGCTCTCTGCGCCTTCTTCAACTGCTTCAGCAGCCTTCTCGGAAGCCTCTTCAATAGCCTCCTGCGCATCATCAGCAGCTTCTTCTGCTGCCTCGGCGGCATCGTCGCACTCGGTGCAGCAATCGCAGTCGCACTCGTCGTCGAATTCCTCATAATCATATTCTTCCATTTCCTTGCGCTTTTTCAGAGTGAAAAACGCAGCAGCAGCGCCTGCCAGAGCGGCAAGACCTACAAATACCTTAAAGCCCTTAGCCATTGGTGAACAACTCCTTTTAAAAATTTGTCTAAAACGATTATAACATATACCGAAACAAAATTCAAGCATTTTATACAAAAAAATTGTTTTCGGCGCATAATTTTTTCATTACATATTTTCGGTGAGGTGCATTATAATACTTACGGCGGCTATCGGAGCGGTCTCGCAGCGCAAAATTCTCTCGCCCAGCCATATGGGAAGTGCGCCGCTTTCCTCGCACAGTTTTACTTCGCTTTCGCAAAAACCGCCCTCGCTGCCTATCATCAGCGCGACCGATCTTTTATCTGCAAACATACCGCCGCACAGCCGCCTGCCGCCTTTTTCATAGCATATCAGCGAAATATCGCACTCTTTCATTTGTTTTGCAGCCGTCTCTATGCTTATTATGTCCGTTACCTGCGGTATGATACCGCGCCCCGACTGCTTTGCCGCGCCCTCGGCTATTTTTTGCAGCCGTGCCAGCTTTTTCTCAAAGCTTTTTCCGTCGGGACGTGAGACACATCTTTCGGTCAGCACGGGCACTATTCTGCAAACGCCCAGCTCCACAGCTTTCTGCACGATAAATTCCAGCTTGTCAAGTTTTGGCACAGCCTGAAAAAGCGTAAGCTCAATACTCGGCTCAGCTTTTGTTTTTTGTGATGAAAGCACATCGCACAGCACCTCTTTGTCTGAAATGCTGCGTATTTTGCATATGTATTCAACGCCGCCGCTGCACAGGGTTATCTCATCGCCCAGCCTCATTCTCAGCGAGCGCCCTATGTGTACAGCATCGTCACCGGTGATGCGCGCGGTGTTTTCGTTTATATCGTCGGTAAAAAATCTCGGCATATCAGTTCACCCCATACTATTATTATATATTAAAGCTGCCCGATTTTCAATACGTTGGGGCAAAATATACAAATAATTTGTTTTTAAGGGCTTTAACTTCGTGCAAAAAAATATTTTGATACTATTGACAACGGGTCAAAATGGTGGTATCATATACTTAGCACTCAAAGAGCAAGAGTGCTAACACTTCATAAAAATAAGTGCTAACAAGGCGGTGAGAATGTGGACGACAGAAAGCTGCGTATACTTACAGCGGTGGTAGACGAATATATTATGACGGGCGAACCCGTTGGTTCAAAAGCGATAATGGGCGTTGTGAAGGCATCATCGGCTACGATACGCAACGAAATGGCGGAGCTTGAAAAGCAAGGGTATTTAGAGCAGCCGCACACTTCGGCAGGCAGAGTGCCCACATATCTCGGCTACAGGCTTTATGTAGACCAGCTGCTGAAGACCGATCCGCTTTCAGACGACGAAAAGGAAATGCTCAACTCTATGATACCGCAAACGGGCGCGACGGACGATGAGATAATCAAAGATGCATCTCTTGCCTTGGCGCAGCTTACGCAGTGTGCAACGGTGGTAGCCAATGCCACGCCGAAGTTCTCGGTAATATCGCGCGTTGAGGTAGTGCCGACCGGCAAGCGAATGTATGTCATACTGATGATAACATCTTCGGGCGCTATTAAAAACAAGGTGTGCAGGCTGGAGTTCGACCTCACGCACGAACAGCTTGACTTTTTCTCGCAGTTTATCAGAGAGAATTTAGAGGGCGTTGAAGTTGAGGCGCTTTCAGACGAGCTTTTGCAGCGGCTTGAAACGGCGCTGGGCACTTACATGACGGTGCTTTCGCCGCTGGTGAGCGAGATAATGAAGATGTCGCGCGAGATAGGGCATGAGGAGTACTCGGTAAGCGGCGAGATGAACCTGCTTGCACGACCCGATGTTGACCGCAGCGAGATAATGACATTTTTAGATCACAAAAAAGAGTTTGCAGATTTTCTGGGAACGAGCTTCGGCGGTCTGCACGTTATGTTCTCTCACGAAAAAGACAGCTTTGTTATAAGCAACTCGAGCTTGATAACATCGTCATTCTCAAAAGACGGCAGGCAGGCGGGAACGCTGGGGCTTATAGGTCCGATGAGGATAGACTATGCAAAATATATACCATATCTTGAATATTTCACCAACAAGATAACGCAGCTTCTCTCGGAAGATACGGACGATACAGACGACAGTGACAAGGAGCAGTAACAATGAACGAGAATATTGAAAATACCGAAAACACAGAAAAGGTAGAAAGTACGGAAAGTACAGAGAGTACAGAAAGCATAGAAAATACCGAAAATACGCAAGATACCGAAAACACTTCGGAAGAAGAAACCATGCAGGAGCAGACCGAAGAAGAAAAGCTTACTGCTGAACTTGCGGAGACAAAAGACAAGTATCTGCGGCTGATGGCTGAATATGATAACTACAGAAAGCGCACCGCAAAGCAGATGATAGAGATGTCGGCAACGGTGAAAGGCGACACGATAGCGCAGCTTTTGCCGATTTACGATAACTTTGAAAGGGCTGCGAACGCCGAAAGCAGTGATGAAACGTACAAGTCGGGCGTTGAGATGATATTTAATCAGCTTACCGAGGCTATCAAGAAACTCGGCGTTGAGATAATCGACCCGACAGGGCAGCCGTTTGACCCGAACATTGCAAACGCGGTATCGCAGATCGAAGACCCGGAGCTGGGCGAAAATACCGTCGCGCAGACCTTCCAGAAAGGCTACAAGATAGGCGACAGGGTGATACGCTACGCCATGGTGGTAGTGGCAAATGCATAGCTTGTGACGGAGGCTTACAGCTTCCATAACATAGATCACAAAATTTACTTGAAAGGATGAATGACTTATGGGAAAGATAATAGGTATCGACTTGGGTACAACTAACTCGTGCGTTGCGGTTATGGAGGGCGGCGAAGCTGTCGTTATCCCTAACAGCGAGGGCGCAAGAACAACTCCGTCGGTCGTCGGAGTATCAAAGACGGGCGACAGACTTGTAGGACAGGTCGCAAAACGCCAGGCGGTAACGAATTTTGACAACACCGTTATCTCTATCAAGAGACATATGGGCAGCGACTACAAGGCAAGCATGGGAGGCAAGAGCTACACTCCGCAGGAAATTTCGGCTATGATACTGCAAAAGCTGAAAGCCGATGCGGAAAGCTATCTCGGTGAAAAGGTAACAGAGGCTGTTATTACAGTTCCGGCATACTTTACCGACTCTCAGAGACAGGCGACCAAAGATGCAGGACAGATAGCAGGTCTTACAGTAAAGAGAATTATAAACGAGCCTACCGCGGCTGCGTTCTCTTACGGTATAGACAAGGAAGAGGATCAGAAGATAATGGTCTATGACCTCGGCGGCGGCACGTTCGATGTTTCCATTATAGAAATGGGCGACGGCGTTACGCAGGTGCTTGCTACCGCAGGTAATAACCACCTCGGCGGCGATGACTTTGACCAGAGGATAATTGACTGGATGATCAAGGAGTTCAAGGCTTCCGACGGAATAGACCTCAGCAGCGATAAAATGGCTATGCAGAGACTTAAAGAGGCTGCCGAAAAAGCCAAGATAGAGCTTTCGTCAACGCCTTCTTCGACCATTTCTCTGCCGTTCATCTCTGCCGATGCATCGGGCGCTAAGCACCTGGAGCTTACCCTCACGCAGGCAAAATTCAATGAGATGACCGCTGACCTTGTAGAGTCTACAATGGGTCCTGTTCGTCAGGCACTGTCAGACTCGGGCCTGAGCGCTTCCGATCTTAACAAGGTGCTTATGGTGGGCGGTTCTTCAAGAATACCTGCCGTTCAGGAAGCAGTTAAGAAGTTCCTTGGCAAAGAGCCTTTCAAGGGCATAAACCCCGATGAATGCGTTGCCCTCGGTGCTGCAATTCAAGGCGGTATCCTCGGCGGCGATGTTCACAGCGATCTGCTGCTGCTCGATGTTACTCCGCTTTCGCTCGGCATTGAGACCGCAGGCGGCATATGCACAAGAATGATCGAAAGAAACACTACCATTCCTGCAAACAAGAAAGAAATTTTCTCTACCTATGCAGACAATCAGGACGCTGTTGATATAAGAGTTCTGCAAGGAGAGAGAGAGTTCGCAAGAGATAACAAAGAGCTCGGCGTATTCAGGCTTGACGGCATTGCGCCTGCCCCGAGAGGCGTACCTCGTATCGAAGTTACTTTCGATATAGATGCGAACGGCATAGTTCACGTTTCTGCTAAAGACCTGGGCACCGGCAAGGAGCAGAACATCACGATAACTTCTTCAACGAATATGTCTAAAGAAGATATAGACAAGGCAGTTAAAGAGGCGGAAGCTTTCGCGGCTGAGGACAAGAAGAAGCGTGAAGATGTTGATGCAAGAAACAACGCTGACAGCCTGGTATTCCAGTGCGAAAAGGCTCTGGGAGAGATAGGCGACAAGATAGACCCTGCCGACAAGTCTTCGATACAGAGCAAGATAGACGCTCTTAAAGAGGCTCTCAAGGGCAGCGATATCGAGGCTATCAAGAGCAAGAAAGCCGAGCTGGAGCAGGAGTTCCAGAAAGTTTCCACAAAGCTCTATGAACAGGCAGCTGCGGCTCAGGGCGCGGCAGGCGGCATGGGCGATATGGGCGGCAACATGGGCGGCTCTGACAACGGCGGCGCAAAAAATGATGACGGCGTTATAGATGCAGAGTTCACCGATGCCGAATAATTTAGGGTTTAAGACAAAATAAAAATGGGTGTCTGCCTCCGTAACCTTTGCGGAGGCATAGCCCGTTAAGGGGTTGCTACTTATGGCAGATAAAAGAGATTATTACGAAGTGCTCGGCGTGCCGAAAACGGCTACGGCTGATGAGCTTAAAAAGGCATACAGAAAGCTTGCAAAGCAGTATCACCCTGACTTGCACCCCGACGACAAGGAGTGCGAGGCTAAATTCAAGGAAGTAAACGAAGCGTATGAGGTGCTTTCAAACGAAGAAAAGCGCGCCAAGTACGACCAGTTCGGTCATGCGGCGTTTGACCCGTCAATGGGCGGCGGCGCAGGAGGCTTTAGCGGCGGCTTCGGCGGATTTTCGGACGTCGGCGATATATTTGAAAGCTTTTTCGGCGGCGGTTTTGGGGGAAGTTCTCGGCGCAGCGCAAACCCTAACGCGCCTCGCCGCGGCAACGACATAGAAAGCAACATAAATCTTGATTTTATGGAGGCTTGCAAGGGTAAGCAGGCTGAAATAAAGGTAAGACATATGGAAAACTGCCCCGAATGCGGCGGCACGGGCGCGGCGGCAGGTACATCGCCCACCACCTGCTCACAGTGCGGCGGCAGAGGAACTGTTACAGTGCAGCAGCGGTCTTTCCTCGGTCAGATGACCGTTCAGAAGCCCTGCCCCAAGTGCGGCGGCAAGGGCAAGGTAGTTGAAACGCCCTGCAAGAAGTGCTCGGGCTCGGGCAGAGTGAGAAACACCGTTGACAAAAAGGTGAATATCCCGGCTGGCGTTGATGACGGCAGTGTTATACGCGTTCCCGGCGGCGGCGATCAGGGTATAAACGGCGGCCCGAGCGGCGACCTTATGCTCAACATTTCGGTGCGCCCCGACCCCATTTTCGAGCGCGACGGCTACGACATATGGACTGAGATACCTATCACCTTTGCGCAGGCTGTGTTGGGTGATGAGATAGTTGTTCCCACGATAGACGGCAAGGTTAAGTATAGCGTTCCTAAGGGTACGCAGAGCGGCACGGTGTTCAGGCTGCGCGACAGGGGCGTTCAGAGATGTCAGCAAAGCGGCAGGGGCGACCACTATGTAAAAGTTTCGGTGGAGATACCGCGCGATCTTACAAAGGAACAGGAGCAGGAGCTGAGAGAGTTCGATGCGGCAATGAGCGGCAAGAACTATCAGAAGCGACAGAGCTTCTTTGACAAGCTGAAAGAGAAATTCAAGTAACAATAAACGGACTGTCTTTGGGCAGTTCGTTTTGTTTTATGCAGCGCGGCTTGACAGCATAAATATAAAGTGGTAAAATAATTGTAGAACAAATTGGAAGCGACGTGAAAATGAGTGCATAAAGTCGGAAAAATAGATATTGAAATATATAAATGTGTTACAGAAGATATTGTGACTAATGAAGTCATTATTACAGATGAGCAAATAAGACATATTAAAGAACGACACCCAAACGACTATGAAAAGTTCTTTACATACTTTAAAGAAATAGTTGAAGAACCTGATTATATCGTAGAAACGGCAAGACCAAACACCGCTTTGATCTTGAAAGAGGTCACAATAGGCAACGAAAAAACAAAAACTGTCTTGCGCCTGATAACCTCAACAGATGATCCTGAATATAAAAATTCTATAATAACATTTATGCGAATAAACGACAAAGAATGGAAAAGGCTGCTCAGCAATAAAAAAATACTTTACAAATCAGAATAAATGTGATATAATATAAGTAAGATAAGAATGGTTATCTAAGGTGGAGGAATTCGTACGATCCACACGCCGATGGTACTGACAAGGGGAGACCCTGAGAGACGCAGGAGAAGTGTACGCCTGCTAGATAACTGACTTATACAAAAAGAGGGCTTCGGCTTATGCCAAAGTCCTCTTGATTTTTGTGTATTTTTACAGCATAGCTTTCAGCCGTGCGTCTATCTCATTGAGGAACGTTTCAGTATCCACCGCGCGCTTGTTTTCAAGCTTTGAAATAAGCGACAGATTCTTGTCCATTATGCCGTCTTCCATCGTCTGTATGGATGCCTTTTCAAGCTTTTGCGCAAAGTCGGAAAGCTGCGGTATGCCGTCAAGCTCTCCCCTCTTTTTGAGTGCGCCAGTCCATGCAAAAATGGTGGCTATCGGGTTGGTAGAAGTCTTTTCGCCTTTGAGATAGTTGTAATAGTGGCGCGTAACAGTGCCATGAGCCGCCTCAAATTCGTATACACCGGCAGGCGATACCAGCACCGAAGTCATAAGTCCCAAACTTCCAAACGCGGTGGCAAGCATATCAGACATAACATCGCCGTCATAGTTCTTGCAAGCCCAGATATAGCCGCCCTCAGAGCGTATCACCCTTGCAACTGCATCGTCTATCAGCGTATAGAAGTACGAAATGCCAAGCAGTTCAAACTTTGCCTTGTACTCGCGATCAAAGATCTCCTGGAAAATATCTTTGAATGTGTGGTCGTACTTTTTCGAGATCGTATCTTTCGATGCGAACCAGATATCCTGCTTCATATCGAGCGCATAGTTAAAGCACGCACGAGCGAAAGACTCTATAGAATCGCGCCTGTTATGCACGCCCTGGATTATGCCGTCGCTGCCGTTGAATTCGTGAATGACCTCGCGCGTTTCGTTGCCGTCTTTGTCGGTCAGCACAAGCTCAGCCTTCGAGCCCTCGGGGCACTTCATCTCAACGTTTTTGTATATATCGCCGTATGCGTGACGTGCAATAGTAATAGGCTTTGTCCATGTGGGTATGTACGGCGTTATGCCCTTTACGAGTATCGGCGTTCTGAAAACTGTGCCGTCAAGTATAGCCCTTATTGTGCCGTTGGGCGATTTCCACATCTGCGACAGTTTGTATTCTGTCATACGCGCGGCGTTGGGGGTGATGGTAGCGCACTTTACCGCAACGCCGTATTTTTTAGTGGCGTTTGAAGCATCGATAGTTACCTGATCTTCCGTTTCGTTGCGGTGAACGAGCCCGAGGTCGTAATACTCTGTTTTCAGTTCAACATAGGGCTCTATGAGTATCTCCTTTATCCACTTCCAGATAACTCTCGTCATCTCGTCGCCGTCCATTTCAACAATGGGGGTCGTCATACGAATTTTTTCCATAATTATTCCTCCTGTAATTTATAGTATCGAAAAGCACATCAGTACAAAGCCTGTTATAAGCAAAATGCCCGTCGCGGCGGTCAAAGAAAGCCTCAGACACTGCCAGCCTCTGCCCTCTTTTTTTCTGAATATCAGATATATCACAGCGGTGACTATTGCAAGCGCGAGTGCAAACACAGGCATCACCCTGCGCAGACCGCTGTCTGTTTTCATCTGCTCCATAAGGTTTACAAGGCGTACCGTGAAGATGTCTGCAAGCCGTATTATACTGTACAAAGCTATCATCGCAAGCGCGATAAGCAGCAGTACAAAAACCAAAATATCGCCGAAATTTCGTTTCTTTTTCATATCTGTATCACGGTATCGCAAAAACAACTTCCATGTCGCCTGCGTAATCGTTTATGGCGTTTTCAAACATCGGCAGCACCACTTCCCTCTTGTTGCCGAAAACACCGCAGCCGTATGCGCCTAAGATAAGCAGCTGAGGCTGTTTTTCTGCCGCAAAGCTGACTATCTTTTCTATCCTGCGCTTCATTACCGCGTTTATTTTTTCATCTGACATAACTTCCTTCGCCCTCGTTCTGTTCACGGCAGGAGAGGTTATAAACGCACATTTTATCGCCTCTTTCAGCTTCTCGCCGCTGTCATAGCGTATAACAGGAACATCTTGCGAATATATCATGCCATCGGTGTAGTCGGGCAGGCGGTGTCTGTAATTCGCATCATAAAATTCGTGAACGTCTTTCAGCGTGTAGTACAGCCCCGATGCACGGCAGATAGATTCTTCCTGAGCGTTTGCGCCTTTTATATAGCCGCCGCCGGGGTGTTTAGCGCTTGCAAAGTTCAGAGCTATCATGCTTTTGCCTGCGTTTTCAATAATGCACTGCACGGTGGTCATCTTTTCAAGATTTTCAGCGAGCACAAATTTTTGGCTTCTCTCGCGCTTTATACATTTGACATCTGCGACATACTGCGAGCGCATACCGTCAAACGCGCCCTGCTCAAAAAGCCTGTTGTTGTCTGCAATTATTTCAGCATATCTCATATTATTACCTCTTTACATATGGTGATTTCTCTAAGCCAGAGCGAACAGAACATACGGCGAAACCGCTGCAAGCCCTGCAATTATCCACAGGCATATGGCTGTTACAGCCCTTGCTTTGTAAGAAATTTTATCATACCGCTTGCACAGCGCAAAGTACCACACAAACGCGAGTACGCTTATAAACACCGGCAAAAATATTATGCCCAGATAAATCACACAGGGAACAAACGATATTATTACCGTCGGTATCAGCGTAAGCACAAAGTACGCGGCTTTTTTAAGCTTTCGCAGCGCTTCGGGACTCATTATTTCAGCGCCTCTCTGGTGTAGTCGAGAAGTCCTCCTGCCAGCATTATATCCCTCGTTCTGCCGGTAAGCTCGCAAAGAAGAGGTATCTCAACATTCTTTGTTTTGTCGGTAAGTATGAGCTGCACAGTGCCATTTGATACAGCCTTGCGCACGCCCAGTATCTCTATCTCGTCGCCCTGACCTATCTTGTCGTAGTCGTCTTCGTTTACGAACGTCAGCGGAAGAATGCCTGCATTTATAAGGTTAGCGCGGTGTATTCTTGCAAAGCTTTTCACCACTACCGCCTTTACGCCGAGATACAACGGAGCTAAAGCGGCGTGCTCTCTCGAAGAACCCTGACCGTAGTTCGCGCCGCCGACTATTATGCTCTTGCCCAGCGTTTTTGCCCTTTCGGGGAAGTCCTCGTCGCACACGGTAAAGCAGTGTTTTGAAATGGCAGGAATGTTAGAACGCAGCGGCAGAATTTTCGCGCCTGCGGGCATTATGTGATCGGTGGTTATGTTGTCGCCCACTTTGAGCGATACCTTGCAGGCAATATCTTCCGCAAGGGGCGCAGTTTCGGGGTACGGCTTTATGTTCGGGCCGCGCAGTATCTCAACGCAGTCCATTTCTTCCTCGCTAGCCGGAGGCGTTACCATATTATCGTTTATAGTAAACTGCTTTGGCATATCTATCTGAGGCATATCACCGAGAGTTCTAGGGTCGGTAAGATAGCCCGTAAGAGCCGAAGCAGCCGCGGTCTCGGGCGATACCAGATATATCTGACCGTCCTTTGTGCCGGAGCGTCCCTCAAAGTTGCGGTTGAAAGTCCTCAACGAAACGCCCTTTGAATTAGGCGACTGACCCATGCCTATGCAAGGACCGCAGGCAGATTCAAGTATTCTCGCGCCTGCATCTATCATAGCCGAGAGCGCGCCGTTGCTTGCAAGCATATTCAGCACCTGCTTTGAGCCGGGCGCGATAGCAAGCGAAACATCGGGGTGAACGGTCTTGCCCTTTAGAATGTGCGCGACCTTCATCATATCCATATAAGATGAGTTTGTGCATGAGCCTATGCAGACCTGGTCTATCTTCAGCTTGCCTATCTCATCAAAATTCTTTACGTTGTCGGGCGAATGAGGGCAGGCAGCCTGCGGAACGAGTTTTGAAAGGTCAATATCGAGCTGCTCGTCGTATACCGCATCATCATCGGCTTTGAGCTCCTGCCAAACGTCCGCTCTGTCCTGAGCTTTCAGAAATTCAAGCGTTACTTCGTCGGACGGGAATATCGAAGTAGTCGCGCCCAGCTCCGCGCCCATGTTGGTAATGGTAGCTCTTTCGGGAACGGACAGCGTTTTAACGCCCTCGCCGCAGTATTCTATTACCTTGCCAACGCCGCCTTTTACAGACATTCTTCTCAGCACTTCAAGAATAACGTCCTTTGCCGATACCCACGGCGACAGCTTGCCGGTAAGATTTATCTTCACTATCTTGGGGTATGTTATGTAGTATGCGCCGCCGCCCATTGCTACTGCAACGTCAAGCCCGCCTGCGCCTATGGCTATCATTCCTATGCCGCCGCCCGTGGGGGTGTGGCTGTCAGAGCCTATCAGCGTTTTGCCGGGCACGCCGAATCTTTCAAGGTGCACCTGATGGCAGATGCCGTTGCCGGGGCGCGAAAAATATATGCCGTGCTTTTTGGCAACAGAACCTATAAAGCGGTGATCGTCGGCGTTTTCAAAGCCCGACTGCAAGGTGTTGTGGTCTATGTAAGCCACCGAACGCTCCGTCTTAACGCGCGGCACGCCTATCGCCTCAAATTCAAGATACGCCATTGTTCCCGTGGCGTCCTGCGTAAGGGTCTGGTCGATCTTTATGCCTATCTCGTTTCCCTTCACGAACTCGCCGTCAACAACGTGAGCTTTCAGAATTTTTTCGGTAAGTGTAAGTCCCATTTATATCATTTCCTTTCAAAATAGTGATCTAGAAAAATCATACATATATATTTTACCGCAAAACAGACGGTTTGTCAACCGCTAGCAGCCCCTTTACGCCGCATTTATAGCCTTTTGAACATTTTCAAAGCGAAATTTCCATGCCCGTTTATCTGTAACGCATATAAAAATATTAACATCATGTGTGGTGGAATATATTTATATAAAAAATTGTATAAAACCCCTTGACAATAAATAAGTTTCGGTTTATAATTATGAAGTCAAGTATATTGTATACTGATAAATTTACAAAAGAAAGGGGTGGACATGATGACAAAGGTAATAAATGTGCTCACAATACACGAGCATGAGAAAACAAATATATTAAACACACAAACCGTTGACATTTTATGCGCTCATAAGGTCACCATGCCCATACCCGCCGAATAAATTTTGTATGGAAAACCGATAGCTTTGCGCGCCTTGGCATGAATGTCAGGGCGCGTTTGATTTTATTCTTACACTTTTGAAAGGAAAGCCCCCGATGGGAGATGATACTGTATGATGAAGTTTTTTGATATAATGCACCCGGAAGTTTTGCAGCAGCTGCAAAAGCGCGGCGTTATGACAGACGAGCTGCTTTACTGCGTTAAGAGCGATCTTGACGGCGCGGGCTGCTATATTGACACATATGTGACATTTTGCAAAGATGAGCTGTATGTGATAACGGGCTATGAAAAGTACGCGAAGAAAAAGCGCGGCGAGAAAGCGAAATCGCTGGAGGCTTTTGACGTTACCGACTTTGATCTGTATGAGCTGAAGAACATAAAGCGGCTGTATGTTGACCGCTACCAGAACGCGGCGCGCCTTATGGCTGAGGACGTAAACGGAAAAGAATTTGCGCTCTCGCGGTTCTCACTCGGTTTTTCGGACAAGTTTGAAAAGTTCTGCCAGAGGGTGAACAGCACCATTGACGGCACTCCGATAGACGACAGACTGCTCGAAGAATCGAAGATATACTGCCCCGTGTGCGGCGAGAGGTTCCCCGACCCAAACCGCCCCGTATGCCCCTACTGCGTTGACAAACACAGCATTTTTCTGCGGCTTATGGGTATGTTCAAGGAGTTTCGCGTTGAGGTGATAATGATGATAGTCACCCTCGCGATAAGCACGGCGCTCAGCGTTTTAGCGCCCGTTTTCAGCGCGCAGATGCTCTATGACGAAGTGCTTACCGCAGGCGGCAAATACTACGGTCAGATAATGCTGATAGTTTTTCTGATAATCACTGTTGACCTGCTGTCAATGGTGATCAGGGTGGTTTCGGGCATAATCACCTCGCGCATAACGCCAATGGTAACGCACAAGCTGCGTGCGAAAATATTTGCATCGCTGCAAAATCTTTCGTATGAATTTTTCACAAGCAAGCAAACAGGGTCACTCATGTCACGCGTTGACCGCGACAGCCAGAACATCTACTGGTTCTTCACGGATATAGTGCCGTATGGATTGCGAAATATAGTTACGATAATCGGCATAACCGTTATCATGATGATAATAAGCCCTATACTTGCACTTAGCACTATACTTTCGGTCGCGCTGATAAACATAGTTCAAACACGGTTTGCAAGATCGCAGAGAAAGTATTACAGAAAATCTGACATTGCCACACGAAGCGCAAACTCTGTGCTTTCCGACGTTATGAACGGTCAGAGAGTGGTAAAGGCATTTGCCAAAGAGGACGAGGAGTCAAAGCGTTACAACCTTAAAAACACCGCGGCTTTTGAAGTAAGCGTGCGCATAAACGAGCGCGTGGCGAACACATCGCCGTTTATTTGGGCTGCGCTGCGATTTATAAATCAGTCGGTGTTCTGTCTGGGCGCTTACATGGTGATAAAGGGCTACATACAGTTCGGCGCGCTTGCGGCTCTTATTTCATACACCAACATGACCTATGAACCTATGCATTTCTTTTCGTGGATAGGCGACCGCTGGGCAAGGTGCATAGATGCCGCCTCGCGTATGTTTGAGATAATTGACAGCGAACCTACCGTTAAAGAGAGCGACCACCCTGTGCAGGTGAAAGAGCTTCGCGGCGACATAGAGCTTAAAAACGTTACCTTTGAGTACGAAGCAGGTCTGCCGGTAATAAAAGATGTTTCTTTCAAGGTAGAGGCTGGGCATATGTTCGGCATAGTGGGCAAAACGGGCGCAGGCAAGTCTACCATTATAAATCTTATGGCGCGTTTGTATGACGTGACGGGCGGCGAAATAACCATTGACGGCTACCCTATAAAGGAGCTCAGCTTTGCTGACATAAGAAAAAACATCGGCGTGGTATCGCAGGAAACGTATCTGTTCATAGGCTCTATTGCAGACAACATACGTTACGCACGCCCCGATGCGACGATGGAAGAAGTAATTCAGGCGGCAAAATCTGCATACGCGCATGAATTTATCTCTCGCCTGCCAAACGGCTACAACACTATGATAGGCGAAAGCAACGTGAACCTTTCGGGCGGCGAAAAGCAGCGAATTTCTATAGCGCGCGCTATGATACAAAAGCCGAATATTCTTATACTTGACGAGGCTACGGCTTCTATGGACACGCGCACCGAGCGCAAGATACAGTCGGCTATCGATGATCTTAAAAAGGGCAGAACGATAATCTCGATAGCGCACAGGCTTTCTACCTTGCGTGATGCAGATATGCTGTGCGTTATAGAAAACGGTGAGCTTAAAGAAATGGGCACGCACGATCAGCTTATACGCAAAAAGGGCAAGTATTTTGAGCTGTACCGCTTGCAAGCGCAGGCTTTGCAGTTCATGCAGGAATAAACACACGATACTCGCAAAGGAGTGAGCGATTTGAACGAGAAGAATATAAATTCTTTGGATGAAGAGCTTTTCGAGGCTGACAAACTGGTCATCTTAGACCCGAAAGAGCTGACTTTCAGCAAAGAGGAGAGCGGCTTTATGACTCTTGTATTTCAGGGAAAGACATACAAAAAAATAAACCTGACGAGATTGCAGCCGTTTTACTCAAAGTTTGAGTACGTAAGCGTAAACTATGAAAACGACGAAAAAGAGTTTATCGAAGTTGGCGTTATACGCGACATACGCGAGATGAGCAAAGAGCAGTTTGAGCTTATAGACAACTTTTTAGAGTACAAATACTATATGCCGCTGATAACTAAGGTTTATTCTATCAAAGAAAATATGCGCGGCTCGCTGTTTGTGAAAGCCGCCACCAACGCGGGCGAAAAAACGCTGTGCATACGCGACTGGTACAGAAACTTCAAGCTGATAGGCGGCAAGTATCTGTATGTATGCGATGTTGACGGCAACAAGTATTACTGCGACGACATAGAAAAACGCCTTGATAAAAAGAGCGTGGCAAACATAGAATTATTTACATAACAGAGGAATTTCAGAATGAACTTAAAAACATCTTTTCCGAAAGGAGTATCCGAGAGCGAAGTCATCTTCTCTTTGCCGTATGATATGGACACCGATGCCAACATAGTGCGCGGTCACACCTGCGTTACCGACAGCGAGATAATAACCTATCTTGACGACAAGGAAGTTTGCAGGCGATACATAGACAACTTTGAAGAATTCAAGTGCGAACAGATGATAGGCACTTCGATGATGACGGGCGTTTTGAAAAGCGGCGAGAGCATAGCTATCTGCGTTTTCCGGCAGCAGGAATTTCTGCGCTACGCAGAGCTTTGCAAGATACTTGACTATTATCTTCGCACCGGCAGGCTGATAACCGAGACCGACGCGGACGAACCGGTCTGCCCAAAGTGCGGCATTGCGCTTAACGGCGCGAAAGACTGCCCATTCTGCGCGAAAAAGTCGCGGCTGTTTTTAAAGCTGGCAAAGCGCGTAGGACCGTTCAAGAAGTATTTTATCACTGCTGTAATATGCTCGATAATCTCGCAGATGATCTGGATAATCGTACCCAACATAACGCGGCACATAATAGACGATTACGCGGTACCGCAAAACGCTGATTGGCAGGGCTTTTTAACGCTTGCAATAACACTTGTCACGCTGGTGGCGCTGTC
Source organism: uncultured Clostridia bacterium (assembly GCA_947624375.1). Taxonomy (GTDB): domain Bacteria; phylum Bacillota; class Clostridia; order Oscillospirales; family Ruminococcaceae; genus UBA7477. The sequence continues at coordinate 202,248 of CANQKD010000002.1, forward strand.
ATCTATACCCGATCATCTGAACGTAAAATGCTCGTTCAAGGTAGCTTTGGGCATGGGCAAAAAGCTGCGTGAAGACGTATTTGCAAAGAGCGAGTCGCTGTCGATGTCGGCAGTTACGAAAAAGACCGCAGGCGAGCTTATAAGGCGCGTTTCGGGCGATGCCGCAAAGCTTGAAAACTTTGTTACCGAAAAGGGCAAAGACCTTGTTATACACATAATCTCTCTGGTGGCGCTGGTGATAATAATTTTCTGTATGAACTGGAAGCTTGCACTGCTCACCGTTTTGCCGATACCGATAGTATTTATACTTACCAAAAAGCTGTTTCGTACAATGTCGGTAAGGTATACAAGTGTATGGCGCAACCTTACCGAGCACGATTCTGTTCTGCACGATATTTTAAACGGCATACGCGTTGTGAAAACATACGGCACCGAGGTGCAGGAAGTTCAGCGGTACACGGGCTATTCGCTTAAAGCCGCAAAGGCAAGCGTTCGCGCCGAGATAGTGTGGTATCTCACGATACCTTTCTCTGAATTTGTAATGACGATAGGCAACTATCTTGTGCTGCTGTTCGGCGGCAGGCTGGTGCTGGGGCACACAATGCAGCTGGGGCAGCTTGTGCAGTTCACCACCTACATTTCAATGCTGTATGAGCCGATAAGGTGGTTCATAAATATCCCGCGTGAACTTGCAGATGCCGCGGTCTCGGCAAGCAAGGTATTTGAAGTGCTTGAAGACGACAGCGGTCTTGCTGAGAGCTCAAAGCCCGTTGACCTTGACATTCAGGGCGATATTGAGATGAAGAACGTGTACTTCGGCTACCAGCAGTATGCGCCTGTGCTTAAAGACATCAGCCTGAAAATAAACAAGGGCGAGATGATAGGCATTGTGGGGCACTCGGGCGTGGGAAAATCAACGCTTATAAACCTTATTTTGCGGCTGTATGACGTAACCGACGGCGAGATACTTATAGACGGCGTTGACATACGAAACATTCCGCAGAAAACACTTCGCGGACAGATGGGCGTGGTATTGCAGGAGACGTTTTTGTTTGACGGCTCGGTGCTTGAAAACATAGCATACGCCAAGCCCGATGCAACGTTCGGCGAGGTGGTCGAGGCAGCCAAGATAGCCAACGCGCACAACTTCATAACAAAACTGCCCGACGGCTACAACACGCGCGTGGGCAACAAGGGTTATCAGCTCTCGGGCGGCGAGCGGCAAAGGGTCGCTATTGCAAGAGCCATTCTGCACGACCCGAAGATAATCATACTTGATGAGGCGACCGCCTCGCTCGATACCGAAACAGAGCGGCAGATACAAGAGGCTTTGGGAAGGCTTTCTATAGGCAGAACTACCATTGCGATAGCGCACAGGCTCTCAACTCTTGCGCGCGCCGACAGGCTTATAGTGCTGGATAAGGGCAGACTTGCGGAGTTTGGCACTCACGAGGAGCTTATGCGGCAAAAGGGTGTGTACTACCGCCTTGTAATGGCACAGCGGCAGACAACCAAAATGCGCAGCGCGTAACTATACAAAAAACAAACGGCGGACAGGTAAGTCCGTCGTTTTTGTTATGCTATATGCGTGTTTTACTTTGTGCACAAATGCGCGTGAAAAAGTTTGTTTAACCTGACGGCTGCTTTGCGCTTATAAGCGTTTGACATTTTAACAAAAACATGATATACTATTATAAACGAAGCTGCGGCTTTGCGGCTGCGGCGTGAAGTGTTTTACATATGGGGAGGAATAATATGAAACTCAGTGATCTGTTGTGGGCAGACAGCATAGTGGTACAATGCCATAATGCACCCGATGCGGATGCGGTCTCGAGCGGCTGGGGCGCATACCTTTATTTTGCAGAAAAGAACAAGAACGTGCGCTTTATATACGGCGGCAAAGAGAGCATATCAAAAAAGAATTTGCAGCTTATGGTAGAAAAGCTTGATATACCTATAGAACACATAGAACAGCTTGAAGAAAAGCCCGATCTGCTGCTTACGGTAGACTGCCGGCACGGCGAAAGTAATGTTCAGTCGTTTGAGGCAAAGAACTACGCGGCTATAGATCATCACAAGATAAATAACAAAGATGTGCTTTCAAAGTTTACCGCATACGAGATAAAAGAAAACTACGGCGCTTGCGCAACGCTTATATGGAATATGCTGTGCGCCGAGGAAGACTTTGCCCCCAAAAAGAACATAAAACTTGCAACGGCTTTGTATTACGGGCTGTTTATGGATACCTGCAAACTTCAGGAGATATATCGGCTGGAGGATCGCATAGCAAGAAACGAACTTGAAAAGATGTTTGATGAGAACATTATGAAAACGCTTATGACCCACAATCTCAGCCTTGATGAGCTGGGCATAGTGGCAAGGGCGCTGGAGAAGGTCACATATAACGAAAAATACCGCTTTGCAATAGCGCAGGCAGAAGAGTGCGACCCCAATATACTGGGTATTATTTCAGATCAGCTGAATGAGGTTGATGGCGTTGATACTTGTGTTATTTTCAGCGTACTGCCTGATGGGGTAAAACTTTCGGTGCGCAGCTGCATAGGTCATATAAATGCAAACGAGATAGCTTCTTATCTTGCAGGCGGCGGCGGACATAAGCAGAAAGCAGGCGGATGGCTCAAATTTGATACGCTGAAAGAAAAAGCGGGTATTTGCACGCCAAGCGGAGAAGACGTGACAAAATACATCAGCGATATGCTGGAAAGCTATATAAGCCAGATGGATATTATCTACGCCGGTGAGAGGTGCGGCATAGACTTTTCTTCTGCGCCGCTGTATCAGAAACTGCCGATAGAGATAGGGTTTGTTGATCTTATGGAAATTTACAAGCCCGGCGACAAGGTGCGCCTTATGACTCTTGAAGGCGATGTTGACATAGCGGTAGATGATATGTATCTGATGATAGGCATCGATAAAGAGGTTTACTCAAACGACAGCAAATATTTTGAGAGCCACAACGACATATGCGAAGACGCTCCCGCATATACCGAAGAGGAGCTTGAAAAGATAGACAAGTGCGTTTTCGGCATAAACACCGACAGTGCCTCTTTGAAGGGGCATATTCGCAAATGTCTGCCCAAGGCGACATCAAGAATACGCGCCCTGCCTATAACGCGGCGTACAAAGATACACTCTAAGGGCGATAAATGGTTCGACGGCGACCCCGGCGACTACATTGCAATGCGCGAAGAAGATCCGTCTGACATATACATAATCAGAAAGCACATATTTGTAAAGACATACGCAGAAGTATAACAAGATAAGTCCCCGGTCTTTGATGATCGGGGACGTTTTTGTGCTATTCTTCTTTGAGCACCTCTCGCGGCTGGTTTGAACCTATTATCATAAGCGGCATTATCATTGAAAGCAAAAGGTACAAAACTATTACCACAGCGCATACGGCAATGTGCCACAGCCCGAAGTTTATTACCGTATTTTCAAAGAATGTGAGTTTGCCTATTATCAGCACTGCCGCCGCCAGTATGCTTGCTATGCCGCAGGTGATCGCAGAGTTTTTCAGACTTCGCAGAGCGCAGGTTCTCCACCTTGCGCCGCAGATGTAAAATATAGCATAGTTTCGCAGCTTACGTTTGGTGTATATCGCGCTTATCGATACCGTTGAAACAATTGTGAGTATGAAGATACACATAGCTATAGGCAGCAGTGTGTACATCTGTTCGTATATGTACTGCATACTGTTGTCGTATACCTTTGTAAGCTCTGTCGCATCAACATCCCACGCGGCGGATATTTTGTTTTTCACATCTGCAAAAGCTGCCTCGTCCATATCATCACAGAAGACAAACATCGCACCGTATGCAGGGGCGTGAGCGCCATAACAAGCGACAACATCTTCTGTTCTTGTAAGCAGCCAGTCGCGGTCTTCAAAGCTGTCGGAGAACACTTCATAAATATCTCTGTAACTTTTCGGTGTACCCACATTTATAAAGTACGATGCCACGCTTGCCTTATCTTTCAGCACGCCTATAATTTTATATTTTACATTTATCGTTTCTTTTGGTTCGCCGTTTTCGTCATACAGCATCACTATTTCGTTTTCAAAGGTATCCCCTGCTTTGTATCTGCCATCGCATGAAGTTACCACAGCAGGTATATACCCAGAATTTTTATATGTTTCATCGCAGTCCGAAAGCCATGAGCCGGAGGCAAGCGGCGGCGCGTAGGCATTTATATATTCATCGCAGTACGAAATGCCGCGCAGCTCTGTATCGCCGTCATATGTATTGGTATACTCATTATAAAGGCACTGCGTATCGCCAAGTACTGCGTTTATTTCATCGGGGTAAACGTTTGCGGTGGGCATCTGAACCATATAGCCTTTGCGAGAGAGAAACGGCTCAAAAGGCTCGAACTTTTCATATCTTGAAACTATTGCAGACACCATTATCACCATTATCACAAGCACGGCGGCAAGCTGTATTATTTCAAATATCTTCATTATGCCAAGCTTGTTTGTGCTGCGGTGCGCGCTTTTGAGCTCGACCAGACTGTGTGAGTTTACAAGCCTGTTTATCATGGCACGCATTATAAGCAGCGATACCGCAATGTATATACAGAATACTGCCGCATACAGCCAAAAACTGTAACCCTCGCTTATTTCGGGGAATATTTTTTCAAGCTGCCCAAGCAGCAGTTTATGGAACGCAAGCTGAGTAAGCGCAAACAACGGTATGTTCACTGCCGTACATTCAGCAAGATACATAGCCGAGGCTTTGCGTTTGGTGCAGCCGCATATTCTCATCACCGCAAGATCGCCGCTGCGCTTTTCAAGTATGTAGCGGTAAAGTATAGCCATATTAACTGCGGCAAGAACTGATATAACTATTGCCAGCATGACCACGGTGTTGTAAAAGGCTGCCTCGCGGCTGTCGTCTATCACAACAGGCTCAATTACTGCCATATCGCCGAAAGTCGATGAAAGCTTATCTTTTATCTCGTCATACTGACTGTGCGTGCAGGGTTTATCTTCGGGAAAATAAAATCTGAATGCTATCGGTCTTCCCTCATCATCAAGATGAAATGCGTTCGCGTGGAGCATTGCATTTTCGGGCAGCGCAGTAATGGGTATTTGCAGCTGTACGCCTATGTCGATCTCAGGCTCGGGCAGCACATATTTTATCTTGAATCTCTCACCGCCGACAACTATAGAATCTATATCATCTGTAAGCAGTCTGCTGCCTACGCTCACGGGAAAGTATTCATCATCATCAGTTTTCAGATCAAGCAAATAACCTGAAGGAAGTTCATTATAGTAATAGTAAGTTTGCAAAACGGCGGCAACCTTTTCGCCGCTGTCATACTCCTGAGCAGAAAAAGGCGAATTTTCGTATACATCTGCAATTTTGCCGTCAACGTTTGCAAGAGAGTACGACAAGAGCCACACACCCTGATGCGCATCATCGGAATACGTTTCGATAGTCTGCGCTTGCTGCTGCATCTCTTCAATATTTTCTATCTCTTCCTGTATTCCCATAGCGTCCCAGCGGCTCAGCGGTGTTTCTACATAAAATTCAGTGTGCAGCGTAAGGTCTGCGGCGGTTTCTTCCGATAAAGACCGCAAAAACATAACTATCATCTGCGGAGATATGTCGGTAATAATATCATCGGCATAATAGGTCTTGCCCTCAAATTCGGGTGTCCAGAACTTATCCGAGTTATAATATATATCTACCGATTTTATTTCACTGTTGCCCCTCGTCTTTGGCTGATACAGCCTGTATATGCCGCAGGAAAAACATATAACAAGGCAGGAGATAAGAATATTCAGCACAAGCAGCGCCGACAGCAGCTTTTGCTTTGCAAACATATTTTTTATATCTTTAATTACATATGTTATCATGTTTTTCACCTGCCCCGCAAAAATTGGTCTTTCTAAGTATATTATAGCACTTTATAGAAAATAGTCAATAACTTTCAAATTAGGAAAATCAAATTCAGCGTCTTTAACAAAACGCACTTTTTACAATTGTATATAATGAAAAAAGCAAACTTGCTTTCGGCGGTCTGATTTTATCTAGAATAATGTAGGTTTTATTGTGTTTATCAACAAGTAACGCCGCTTTTGAACGCACTGAGTTTATGTAAATATACAAAATTTTCACTAAATTCGTTTTTTTTATAAAAAACATTTGACAAACTGCGATTTTTGGTCTATAATCACAAGTAATAAAAAATATTTGGAGGGATAAGTATGAACAGAGTAGAGCTTATAAGCAAAATTGCTAAAGAAACCGGCTTTACAAAGAAAGACACCGAAAAGTTCGTTCGCACCTTCACCGATATGATAACCGAAACTCTTATCGGCGGCGGCAAGGTTTCAATCTCGGGCTTCGGCACATTTGAAACAAGAGCGAGAGCACAGAAAGAAGCTTACAACCCCGTTACCAAGCTGAAGATCACCGTTGCAGCTAAGAAAGTTCCTGCTTTCAAGCCTGCAAAGGGTATGAAAGAGCTGGTATCAGAGGGCAACAAGAACAAGTAAATCACAAGATCTAAAGATCAGAAAAGGAGTAATTCAAATGGCTGCAAATGCTAAGAAGAAGATCGAAGATACTGCCGAGAAGGTAGTAAAGAAGGCTGAAAAGGCTGTAGCTAAGGCTAAAGAAGCACCTGCTGTAAAGAAGGCTGCAAAGGCTGCAAGCACCACCGCCAAGAAGGCTGCCACGACCGCTAAGAAAGCTGCTTCTACCGCTAAGAAGGCTGTAGAAAAGGTAACTGCTTATGTTGAGTTTGACGGCAGACAGATCTCTACCGACGAGATAACCGAAAAGGTTCGCGCAGCTTACAGAGCTGAGAACAAGAGAGGTGCTATCAAGTCTATCGAGATCTACGTAAAACCCGAAGAGAACGCTGCTTACTATGTTGTAAACGGCAAGGCTGACGGCAAGAAGATCGACCTTTGATCTAAAAAAGCGAAACGTCAAGGCATCATCACAGGGTGGTGCCTTTATTTTTTTGATTTTTCTTGACAAAATCACATGAATAGTATATCATTATATAAGAGGTGAAACGATGTATACATATAAAAAAAGAATAGCGGCTATAGCGCTGGCGGCTTTGATGGGGCTGTCGTGCATAGGCTGCGGAAAAAATGATGAAAGCTCACAGCCCACCGCTGTGCAGTCACAAACTACCGCCGAGGTGACAACTGCGGCTGCCGCAACACAGGCAGAAACGGTCACGGCAAAAGAGACCACTGTGGAAGAGACCACAGTTGAAACTACTACACAAACAACGACTTCAGCTAAGAAAAAGACTGCCACTGCCAAAAAGAAAACGCAGACGACCACTTCCGCTGCCACCACTGCCACCGCTGTCGCCACCGCTGCGCCGATAGTGACAAACCCACCGATGCCTGTAGTTCAGGCGGCAGCCACTGTTACTAAAGCTCCGCAGAAACCGACAAGCAGCAGCACCCTTGACAGCGTGGTGAAAAACTATCCGTACAACAGCAGTGTAATTCTATACTGCATGGACGGAAAAACACTTTATTCAAATGACCCGAATCGGGTATACTACGGCGCGAGCATGATTAAGCTGCCGTATGTGTACTACTGCTGCACGCAGCTTGAAAAGGGCGTTCACAGCCTTGACGAAACCGTTACATACACCGCTGACCAATATATGGGCGGCTCAGGGGTGATAATATACAGAGGCGTTGGTCAAACATACACGATAGAACAGCTTATAGACTATTCTCTCAGATACTCGGACAACGTTGCACACTGTATGCTGGTGCGCTTGTTCGGCATTGAGGGTTTCAACCAGATGATGGCAGATTGGGGCTACGACAGCGTAGACCTTTATTCATACAGTTATTTCACTGACCTTACCCCCGACTTTATTCTGACAGCCATGAAGAAAATGCAGGCGATGTCAACAAACAAGGGCAGAGCGTGGCAGGCTGCATGGAAAGCGCTGATAGGCTCTGAGGGGCTGAGGATAAAGAACTATTTCTCAAACGAGGCAGTGGCAGGCAAATACGGCTTGTATTCTGGCGTGTATCACGAGGCGTGCTATTTTGGCGGCAAAGAACCTTACATTCTTGTTGTTATGACACAGACGATAGGTTATAGCGTCAACAACAAATATATGGAAGATGTTGCGGCTGCCGCAAGGGCTGAAGTAAACAAATACACCGCCGAAAAAGAAGCGGCTGCAAAGGCTGAGGCTGAAAAGACTGCCACAAAAGCTACAACTGCCAAGCCCAAAGCAACTAAGCCAAAGGTCACAAAGCCTGAAACAACTGAGCCAAAACCCACAAAGCCCGAAACAACTAAACCTAAGACTAGCAAAGGAACCGCTTCCAAGACCACCACAACGACAAGGGCGACTTCATCTGCGACGAAGGAAACGACGGCGAACACACCTGAAACTACACTTTCCGAAGCAACACCGACCGAAACAACTGTGTCGGAGGAAACACCGCAGGTAACAACGCCGCCCGAGACCACGCCGGAAGCTGTTGAAACATCTGAAACGGCTGAAACCACGTTTACAGATGAAAATTGATTTTCGCAAAATAAGATGATAGGAGGCTGCCGCTATGCTGATGCGCAAAAGTGTTATGAACATTCTTGCCGCTGTATGCATGGCGGCGGTTTTGTGCTCCTGCTCTTTTTTGGGGGGGACGAACGGCGAAACCGCCCAAAAGACGGAGTTTTTAGCTATGGACACGTATATGTCGGCAACGGCATACGGCGAGGGCGCTGAAAATGCCGTCACTCTTGCAAAAGACGAGGTTCAGCGGCTTGACAAGCTGTGGTCGGTGACGGACGAAAACAGCGAGATTTATGCTGTGAACGGCAGCGGCGAGGTGACAGTCAGCGGCGAAACTTTGGAGCTTATCTCGTTTATGCTGGATATGGCGAAACGCACGGGCGGCGCGCTGGAGCCTACGCTCTACCCTGTTGTAAAGGCGTGGGGTTTTACAAGCGGCGAAAACAGAGTTCCGAGCAGCGATGAGATACAGTCTCTTTTGCAAAATGTGGGATATGAAAAGGTGTCGGTCAGCGGAAATACCGTTACACTGCCCGTTGGCGTTATGCTGGATACGGGGGCAGTCGGCAAGGGGTATGCGAGCGACAAGGCTGCACAGGTGCTTAAAGAAAACGGTGTAAAATCGGCGCTTATTGACCTTGGCGGAAACATTGTGCTGGTGGGTAAAAAGCCTGACGGCGAGGACTGGAAGATAGGTGTGCGCGACCCTGACGGCGACGGCGTTGTGGGCATAATAAGTGCAAGCGACTGCGCTATTGTGACCTCGGGGGCGTATGAGCGCAATTTTACTGTAGACGGCACTGTGTACGGGCACATTATTGACCCTAAAGATGGAAGACCTGTGGACAACGATATTTTGTCGGTGACGGTGATAGCAAGCGAGGGCAGGCTGTGCGATGCGCTATCGACGGCGCTGTTTGTAATGGGCAAAGACGGCGCAACCGAGCACTGGCGCACCCACAAAGACTTTGAGATGATAATGCTGTGCAAGGACGGTCAGGCATATGTGACGGAGGGCATTGCGGACAGGTTTGAGGCGGAGGAGCATAGCGAGATGAAAATAAATGTTATTGAGGGGTAGGAAATTCGAGCAAAAGTTATAATTCCAAAAAACTAAAAGTTTTCGGTCAAGCTCTTTTTTACAGTTGCTTCGCAACTGCCAAGGCTTGCGGGGGTACGGGGGCAGAGCCCCCGAAACACAACGTGCGCTCCGCAAAGGGTGAATTTCAAAATAGTCCTGTGGACTATTTTGAAAGAGGAAACGCCCTGCAAGAGAGGGCGTTCCCTAATGAGAAGATATATCAAACTTTCCGCGTTCCATTATGGAACGCCGTGCTGTATGTGAAGTTTTAACAGGCGCATAAGCGCAAATTTTTAACAATGATATTGCGCACGCAAGCGCGCGCAGGGAAAATAGTTGGGAACTTCTCAAAGGGGAGGCTCTCTCTTGCAGAGCCTCCCCTCTCCAGAAACAGTCCACCGGACTGTTTCTGAATTCACCCCTCTCAGAGCGCCTGACGTAGGGGCTTTCGCCGTGCTGCGGTAGCGTGCGCAAGCGAACGCAGGCGACAATGGGCTTCCGCCCAGCGTATGCTTGCATACGCTATGACCCCTGACGACCCTTTTGAAAAAGGGTCGATCGAAAACTTTTATTTTCTTGACAGGGCTTTTTAGTTTCATTATGTTTAATAAAAAAATTTATTCTATTCTATTGAATTTTATACAAAACGGTGCTATAATCATTGTGTAAAATCTAAAAAAGGAGTTGTTTTTTATGAAGAAATTGTTTTCCACGCCGTTAAGGGCTGTCATTTCGACGATATGCATATTGCTGATACTGTGCATTATTGCGGCAATAATCGCATTTTTCGCACTGAAAAACACTCTTATCGGCAAAGATGAGGCTCGCGACATCGCGCTTGAAGATGCAGGCTTCTCTCGCTCTGACACCTCGCGCCTGCGCACCAGCCTTGACTACGACGACGGCTATTTTGAATACGATGTTGATTTCTACGTTGACGGCATCGAATACGAGTACGTTATTGACGGTGAGGACGGCGGTATAATCAAACGCGACATTGACGGCAAACGTCAAAGTGCTGCCACGAATGTCACTACCACGACCCCCGAGCAGGAAGCCGCGCCGACTGAAACTACAGCGGAAACTTCGGCAGAGGCAACAACGCCGCAAGCCACCACGGCTCCGCAGGCTGTGCCGACAGGCACGGAAACTACCGCTGAAACGGTCACCGAGACTACGACAACAACTGCCGCAGCGACCGGCATTACCGAGGACGATGCGAAAGACATTGCGGTGAAAGATGCAGGCGTTGACGCGGCGGCGGTGATGTTCACGAAAGTGAAGGTGGACTACGAGGACGGCATACAGATCTACGAGGTGGATTTTTACACGAGCGACACCGAATACGACTACGAAATTGCGGTGGCTGACGGTGCTGTGGTGAAGAAGAGCCATGAGACCGTGGCAGGCGGCACGCCGAACACGGGCGATTACATCGGCGCGGACAAGGCTGAGGAAATTGCGCTTGCTGATGCCTCTCTTACGGCGGCTGACGTTAAATTTTCCAAGCGCACCGAGCTGGATATTGACGACGGCAGGGCGGAATATGAGGTTGAATTTTACGTTGGCAGCACCGAGTACGACTACAAGATAGATGCCGTGAGCGGTGCGGTGATAGAGAAAGAGACGGACAACGATCTTCACTGATAAATGGGCATAAAAAAGCTGCAACGTTTAAGTTGCAGCTATTTTTTTATTTGCGCGCTTTCTTTCGGCGGTCGAAGTAAAGCATTGCGAAGAGCATTGCGCCAACGGATATGAGCGCCGTGCCCATCAGGAGATAGCGGACTGTGCCGCTGCCGCCCGTGGACGGTAATTCATACGGAAATTCGTTGACATAGTCAACTTGCGAAATTGGGTTTAGCGTGTTCACGTTCGTTGCAGCCGAGTTCTGATACCGCCATTCATCTTCGCCCAAGCCGTTTGCATTGTTGTGCGGCGTGTACAAAATACCGGACATTGTTTCTTCAGTAACTTGCCAAGTGCCACTCGGTAAATCCCTAAATACAGCTTTTTGGTTGTGCTTTAATGATAAAGTTATTGTAACCGTGTGTTCTCCACCAGAACCATTTTCTATTTTAACTTTAGCGTTTTGCACTTTATCGATGTTCCAGTTTCCGCTTGTATCACGTTCGTACAAAGTATAACTAAGTTCTCTATCAGTTCGGTGTTCAGAATACCAATTACTATCACTTGTCTTGATAGTAACAGTAAAATCCCATACGCGGTCTAAATCTTCTGTACGTTCAGTATTATCAACCTCTTTAGTGATAGTAAGCGAGTTAGGATCAACTGACAGCATGATAATACCGAGACGGTCTTTGGCGTAATCGTTGGCTGTTTCAGGGTTATCCTTTACGCTTTCACCCTTGTTTTCTTCTGTATTTGAGCTTACGTCAACAGTACCGAAATAGAATGTAACTGTCTGGTTTGTAGCTAAGTCTTGCTTTTTGCTTTTAGCAATATTTTTTGAAGAATTGTCCTTTGAGGTGTTCCAGATCAGATACTCGCCGTCTTTGGTACTTTCAGCCGCACTTTTACTTACACCTGAAACACTGTCAGGAAATCTGCCATGCTTGTAACTTTTAGTATCACTGTCGGCATTCAGGTATTTGAAATATAGATCATTTGATTGTCCTGCTGTAGTTGCATCTGCAATTTTGAATTGAGAATCACTACTTAATTTATTATCACGACTATTGATACTATAAGTACCGATAGGGAGAGCATTAGGCATTTCATAACCGAGATATGGATTTTCTGTTGTTGCCGGATTGGTAATCGGGGTATAACCAGTGACCTGCCATCTAGTATCAACGAATCCATATTCCGCCACTTCAACCTTAGTCAATTTTGCCCAAACTGTATAGGGTTGATTCTCTTGTGGGTCTTTCGGTATAGAATTAGTATCTACCGTGAAAGTCAACTTATAATTTCTATTGGGGTCGGTATGATTTGTTTGGTGGAAAACATCAGCGTCAACATAGTTGTCGCTGCCGCCATACGGAAGTGGGTCAAGCGGGTCGTTATATTGGCGTGTGGCTTCAAAGGTGAATATTTTTTCAGTTCCATCATTAGGATTGATTTCTGAACCGGGTTTCAGATACTTACCGTCTACAACAAGCTCAAGGGCAAGTGCGGCGTTTACAACGTCTTTGGTGTAGGTGGTGTTGGCTACGAGGGAGTATACATCATCTTTACCATATCCGTCTTTGAAATCACCATTTTCTTTAGTTATAGTAACTCCGTCTTTGTCAGCCATACCCACGTTATGGGGCGTTGATGTATAATAATCGGTCAGCTTATCACCTTCGATCTGCTCTATGCCTGCAACAGGCTTGTATTCTTTATCCCAGTCATATACGCCTGAGTCGGTGACGGTGCCTTTAACTTTGTCTACAGTGGTTTGGTCGTCCTTTTCATATGTTTCAAGCGCAGTAGTCTTATCAGCCTCCTCTATGAGCTTCCACTTGTTGTTAGTTATATCATACATAACGTGCGGTTCATATGTGCGCGTTTCTTGTATCATGGCTTGCAGGTAGTCTTCACGACCGTAATCGGTAGTCCACTTACCGTCTGTTGTCATTTCTGCAAACTCGCCACTAACAATATTAAAGAACTTGTCGCCGCCTGTGCCTGCTGTGGGGTCTGCTATAATGAAATATGGATCTAGTGTGAAGCCGTCCAACTCGTCAGCTGTTTCTTTTAATGGCGTAAACTTCAATTGCAGGTTATACTTGATCTGTTTCGTGTTCTTTGCAACATAATCTTTGGTGATGTCGTATATTCCTTTGCTAGAATCATACTGCTGCGACTCACGTTCATCGTCCTCAATTGTATTATTACCATTTAAATCATCATCACGTTTCCAAGTATAGGTAATAAAGCCTGTAACATCGCGCAAATTAAGGTCTGCAAAGTCAATATCGTTACCGTTCCATGATGCGCCGGTACTGTTTTGGATATTAACTTTGTTAGTAGCCGTATCTCTTGCAAGTTTACCGTTTTCATCATACTCAGGGTCGGGCAGATATATATAAGGTATTGTGAATGTTTTCTTTTCTTGATTTTTATCATCAATCTTCAGCCACTTGTTCAGCAGCTCAATAAGAGGCATACTGTCCGCCTTATCGCCATACACCCTATACGCATATCTTTCGAGATATTGCAGATAGTACGAACCTGTCATGTAGCCATTTTCAAGGTCTGCGAGCATCATCGTCGGGGAGACTACCTCGCCCATGTAGATAACGTCATTCAGGTTGTTGGCGTTGAGTGGCAGCAGCCTTACATTTACGGTAGTTCTTGGGAAGCCCGACGACGGTATATCAATGCCGTTGCCGTAAACCGCCTGCGAAACGCCGCCTGCATCAACAGCGTTAATTTTTCTGTCAGTGCCGGAGAGGGCTTCGAGCTTTTCACGGTAAGGGATTTTGCCGTCTTTTAATTGATCTGCATTAAAGCCATACAACGTATAGTTTGTGCCCTTATCCATATTCTCAATGGTGGCATCGCTGTAGACGAGGTTTTCGCCTGCCTCGTTGCCGTTGGTGAGAATGTTATTGCCGCCGATGAAGTCTTCCTTAGCTTTCAGGCGAATGGTCGCGCTCCACACGTCGAGATATGTGTCATCATTGCCCACTTTCGTATCAAATGCATCATTTTCCATCGGTATTATTTGGTCTGTCCAGCGCAGGTAGTACATATCTTTAACATCGTCGTAGTATATGTAGCCTGTGCCAAAGCCGTCGCCTGTATTGTAGCCGTCGTCATACGAGGAGTCAGCCTTGCGGTTTACCATGTAACTTTCGCGCGGCGTGTAAGCAAGACCGGTTGCTTCTTCTTTTTTGTCGATACTGTCAATAATGTTACCAACTGTTTCTGTTGTTGAAGAACCGTCGGTTTTTTCTATCGTTATCTTACCGCCTGCGCCGAGCTTATACAAATTACCGTCTTTGTCAACAAGGTCAAAACGGGGGTCAATGTAATCCTGCACGGTGTAGTCGTTACGCGGCTGCTGGATCTTTTTAAGTATGTTATTAAATGCTGTACCTACGTTATCAACAGCGCCTTCTGCACCTGCACCAATTACAGAAACATACTCTTTCGCTTCCTCAGAAGTAGTTTCTTTGCCGCCTGCAAGGCTGGTAACAAACGTTAAAGCACGATCATATTCGCTCGGATTTGCTGTAGGAGAAATCGAACCTGCCGCCATCATTACGCAGAATATGGTGTAGCCTTCTTCTTTCAGCTTATCAGCCCATGCTTCGGCAAGCTGACCTTCGTATTCTATATCACTACTGCTGTCCGGCTTATTACCATCTACATAGGTGGCATCGGTATAATCTTTATTATATGTAGTAGTTCCATCATCATTTACTGTATAATTCTGCGTATTGTCACGACCGTCTGTAAATATGATAAGATACTTATCACGGGCATCGTTAGCTATATCATACGGTTTGTATCCGGTGGTTTTGTCCTTACATTCCACCATATTATCATAGAATGCTTTCAGACCCGTCCAAGTATACGTACCGCCGGTCATTACATAGGGGTATTCTTTTATTTCTGTGGGTCTTGCAGAAGAATCAGTTGTACTCGTAGATGTTTTGTCCTTTTTGTCCTTATCCTCCAGAAGATTTTGCAAATAGTCTGCTCTATTCGTAGTTCCATTTGTATATGCATCTGAGAAGTTTGTCCAGTCTTTTATGATGAGCGATTTAAGGGCATCCTTAGCAGCAGTGCCGGATTTACCATCCAATAAGTTATGCGTGCTGAAACGAACAATTGCGCTGTTAGAAAGGTCAGATTCCCTAGCGAGATTTTGATAAAATCCATTTAACGCATCATTCAGAGCTTCGTATTTGGTTATCTGTTCAGTCTTGTCATCGTTATAGCCCTTTTCGTATACAAGCGAGCAGAAAGTTCTTATATCACCGTCTTTTGACGTGCTGCCGCTCCATGCAAAGCAGCGCAAGTGGTTCTGGCTGTCTACATAGAAACGAATACTGCGCTCATTTTCCGGCGCCTTGTTAAACTTTTTGGTGTTGGTATTGCCGGCATTTATAGCTGTTTTAAGATCATTGTCAGCGCCCGACGGTACTGTGGCTATATCTCTTCCTGCATCGTCAACGTTGTCAATACCATTATCTTTATCTTTATCATAAATACCTATATACTGCTTGCCGCTTTCAAGGCAGCCCTCTATATCAGCCCAATCTGATGCGGAGTTTACATAGTACCAGCCGCGGCGCTCATCATCATTGGGGTTTTGACCCAGGCGTTTATTGCCATTTGCTATCTGCGCAATGTCAATTATCTCCTGCGAGCCGTCTTTATTAGTAACTACTGAGCGTGCGTGGGTCTTCTTGTCTTTATCGACATCACATTGAACACCGGCGCCGAAATACAAGCTTACTTCGGCTTCTGACAGGGCATCATCAAATACATACAGATCGTCAATGAGTATGTCTGAGCCGTTGTATGTGCTGTCAAGCAAGCCACCGAGGATAAGATAGAGGTTATTAGTGTTTATTGCACTAGGTAAATCTTTACGTTCTTGACTCGAGTCTTCATAAGATTCTCCATTAATGTATTGTTTTATTTTAAGATTATTTTCATCAAAAACAAGAGTGATAATTTGGTAATCTTTTCCGTTGGCAAAAATAGAATTAATATTGACATAGTTATCTGACTCGTTGCCTTTTTTCCGCATTCTAAATCTGTTTGCGCTGCCGCCACTAGCTCTGAATATTCTGTAATAATCCTGACTTGTATCTATACTGCCCATATACAGAATATTTGCTTCGGATGCAGGATTTGAATCATTGGCAGCCTTTTTTACCTTGAATGAAAGTGTAAAAGAAGAACTTTTCGGCGCTGCGTCAAGCAAAACTGCACCCAGCTTTGCTGTTTGTGTCAGGTTTAAAGCTTTGTCACTATATTCGGGTTCTGCAACTACAGTTTCTTGCTCATCTAAGCTTATATCAGAGCTTCCTATTTCTTTTTGTTGACAGTATCTTACCACCGTGCCAGTATCACCGGTTAAGCCGGCAGCATTATTTAAAGCAAATGTTTCGCTAATTGTATCGCTGCCGTTGGAACCACTAATTTTTAAGTTTTTGATACTTACATTTTTATCTGAATCACCCTTTAAATTTTCAGGGTCAATGACTTCTTCTGTTTTGTCTCCCTTATTACTTTTTAAACTTCCCTTAGGTAGTATCTCGTCTCCGCCAACAATTAAATATAACTCGCTGCTGTCAAATGTAACATTCTTCGTAACATAAGTAAAATTCTTAGTTCCGACAGCTAATGTCACATCATAATGACCACCGTCATTTTTAGATATAGTTAGAGTGCATTTAATATTTTTGTCATAATTACCATCAAGAGCTGAATTATCGGCAGTTGTACCACCATTATGATAAAGTTTATTATCACCACTGTCAAACAAATATAAATGTTTTTGAGCGCCTCCTCCATCATCATGGCAACGTCCTCTCATTAAAGCCAAATAATTACTATTAGTGCCGTCACCCAAATATATGATAGGAGTTTGTGGAGTTTTTGTACTAGATAATTGTTTACAGTTTAAGTCAAAAGAAATCGTTATATCTTCTTCAACATCGAACCTATCACATAAATCAATTATAAGGTTGCCATTTTGGTCCGTTTCAGACAAATCAAGATAGCCGTCACTAAATACAGCCTGTGGGGTTATTGTAGCCGTTGAATTTTTGTCAAATTCTCCGCCCGTTGCTGCCTGCTTAATATAACTTGCATTATCGCCGTTTACTTTATTTCCCAAAGAATTTTCAAACGGATAATAGCCTATAAGGTTTTCATCATTTAGTGGGCTGCCGCCGTCCCAATATCCCAGCGGCACAAACTCCGAGACCGATGAACGGCCTTCATAGACATAATATTTATAGCCGGCATAGCTTAGCTTGGTGTTGTCGGTGTGGTTTTCGTCCGGAATTAAGATCTTGTCAACAATTTCTTGCGGCAGGTAGCCGCCGTTTTCGTCTTGAATTGCTAATAAAACTTTGGTTAGATCGTTTGAAACACTACTATATTTATCTAAAAGTTCTTTATTTTTAAGATAACTACTTTTTAAGTTTTCGGCATTAAGTCCACTAATTGTTGTTATATCCAGCGGGTCAAGCGTATCGACCGTCCACGCCATTGAGCCCGAGGCATCAAGTATCGTTGCAACGTCCACGGGGTTCTCGCCGACGTACCACGACTCTAAATTTACATCAAAAGTTCTGCCGTCAGAGCCTACCTCTGTGGCAGTTTTGTTGGTATGCAGGCCGTAGCCGGTGTTGTAAACATCGCCGTCTGTGTCCTGCTCGAGGTTTTCAAAGCCATAAGAACGGGCGGTTTTGCTGCTGTATTCGGCATACGAAGTCTTCGTGAACAGGTCGGCAAGCTGGTCAACCCCAACGGCTGAAACCAACAGCGCCGCCGCTGATGCCCCTGCAACAAGCCTCTTTGTAATTTTATTCATAAAATGTACACTCCTTCCGAATGTAGTGGCAATTTCCCGGCAAAAACGCTGAAAAATCTGCACTTTATCCCGCACGAAGGCGGTAATGGGCTAATGCCCCAAAAATACTAAAAAATGTTTGTAAAATGGGCGTTTCTTTAGTGCAAACAGAAAGACCCTTTTATACAATTATATCACGCGGCGATCAAAGTGTCAAGTAAAATTTCTAAATTTCCGCGAAATTACGGCAAAAATTCACGCGCATTTTTGTGCAGGGTGTACAAAGTGTTGTTGCGCTTACGCGCACCCTGCATGGAGCGCAGTGTCTTGTCGGCTTAAGCCTCCAAGCCACAATGAAAGAATTATTTCGGCGACATTATGGGGTCGCCGATTTCAGAATATGCTCGATGGCTCGCATATTCTGAAACCATAATTCTTTTGCACAGCGCGTTTAATCT
The DNA here is from genome assembly GCA_947624375.1 of uncultured Clostridia bacterium. Lineage (GTDB taxonomy): Bacteria > Bacillota > Clostridia > Oscillospirales > Ruminococcaceae > UBA7477. The sequence goes on from CANQKD010000002.1 coordinate 220,822, forward strand.
CAATGGCGTGGACTTTTACGCCATTTCAACAAAAGCTATAAATAAACTGTAGTGAAATTTATATGCAGTGCGTTTCAAATCAATTTCCCGCACTACTGACCTCCGTTTCCTTGCAAACAAACCCTATGCGTATTTCGCTATTTAGCCTTTTCCACAAAGGCACGAAGTTCCGAGCGAAGAGGTCGCGACATTCCACCAAGGCTCAGCGCGTGGTCGTAGGTGTCGGGTACAGCGGTCGCAAGCGACCGCTTAAAGAGAGCTCGAGGGGAAATTTTAGATAAGAAGGGAGCAAGTTTCGCAAGAAACTTGTGGCGAACGCTTGCGTTCGCTGTGGAGCCTTGCGCGCCCTTCCTTGCAGATACACTCCCTATATCCCTATGGTTTTCCCCTCGAAAAGAAATGCGCAAACGTATTAGCATACTCAAAATGAGAAGAAAACCGAAATACAGTTGGGCGTTGCACGGCTCCGCAGGCTTGCTGCGCAAGCAGCACAAAAAATATCCGGCACTTTACAGCACCGGACATCTTCTTTATTCCCTTATTCGTAGTCAACAACGTCTGCCCATTTGAGCAGAAATTCCCTCTCCTGCTCGTTGCCCTTTACCGACTGCGATGCGGCTACTATCGGCATCCACTTCTGCACATACTGCTTGGCGGTATCGCTCTTTGTACAGAACAAGTCAAGATATTTCTTCGCCTTGTCGTCCTCGCCGTGCAGCGAAAACAGCAGGTACGTTCTTGCCGCGTCTGCCGAGGCGTTGCCCTGCGTTGCGTGCGACCAGTCGATAACGAACGGTGTGCCGTCCTCTCTGATTATCACGTTCGAGGGGTTAAAATCTCCGTGGCAGACCTTATTGTGCTTTGGCATACCCTCGAGGCGCGTATGCAGGTCATACCTTGTTGTGGCGCTAAGCTGCGTCTGGCTGATCTTGCGGTTCATCTTGTCTTTCAGCTTATTGAGCAGGGGGCAGGTCTTTGACTGCACCTGAAGCTGCAAGTCAACGAACAGTTCCATATACTCGTCCAGCTTGTCGGGGTTCTCTTTCATAAGCTGCGAGAGTGTTTTGCCCTCGATATACTCCGATACTATCGCCCACTTGCCGTCTATCATGGTAACGGCGAGCACCTTGGGTATATTCAGCCCTGTTTCCTCTATCCTTGCCTGATTGAGCGCTTCGTTGAGCACGTCAGCTTTTGAATAGTCCGCATCAAAGACCTTTACGCACTTATCTTCGCTTTTATATATGGTCTTTGCCTTTCTTACAGCGATAACATTATCCAGTTGCATTGCAATACTCCTTTCTATCTTGTTACTGTTTTCCATAGTAGGCATTCAGATACATCTGCTTTATCTCGCTCATCAGCGGATAGCGCGGATTTGCGCCCGTGCACTGGTCGTCAAACGCCTGCTCTGTCATATCGTCCAGCCTGTCGAGGAACGTCTGTTCATCAACGCCGTAATCTTTGATAGTCTTCTTTATGCCGATAGCCTCTTTGAGCTCCTCTATCTTCTTTATAAAGTTCTCGAATACTTCCATATCGTCCTTGCCCTGCACGCCGCAGAACCTTGCGCACTCTGCGTATCTTTCAAGGGCATGAGGATACTGATACTGCGAGAAAGTACCCATTTTAGGCGGCTTATCGCTGATGTTGTATCTCATTACATCGGTTATAAGAAGCGCGTTTGCTATACCGTGTGCTATATGGTGGTAAGCGCCCAGCTTATGCGCCATTGAGTGGCACACGCCGAGGAACGCATTTGCGAACGCCATACCTGCCATTGTAGAGGCATTTGCCATTTTCTCTCTTGCCTCAACGTCGTTTCCGTCGTTATATGCTCTTGGCAGATACTCAAATATTATCTTCATAGCCTTCAGCGCAAGACCGTCTGTATAGTCGGTAGCCATAACGGAGGCATACGCTTCAAGTGCGTGGGTAAGGGCATCTATACCGGAAGCGCTTGTAAGACCCTTTGGCGCGCTCATCATAAGGTCGGTATCTATAATAGCCATATTCGGCAGAAGTTCATAGTCTGCCAGAGGATATTTAATGCCCGACTCCTGGTCTGTAATGACTGCGAACGGCGTTACCTCAGAGCCCGTACCCGAAGAAGTAGGCACTGCGATAAAGAACGCTTTTTCGCCCATTTTCGGGAAGGTATAAACTCTCTTTCTTATATCTATAAATCTCATAGCCATGCTCATGAAGTCTGCATCGGGGTGTTCATAGAGCACCCACATTATCTTGCCTGCGTCCATAGCAGAGCCGCCGCCGAGCGCGATAATGCAGTCGGGCTCGAATTTTCTCATAGCCTCTGCGCCCTTCTGTGCGGAAAGCAAAGTCGGGTCGGGTTCAACGTCAGAGAACACTGTATAGGTTATATCCATTTCGTCGAGTCTGTCGGTTATGCACTTGGTATAGCCGTTCTTATAGAGAAAACTGTCGGTTACGAGGAACACCCTCTTTTTATCCATAACGTTTTTAAGCTCTGCGAGCGCAACGGGCAGGCAGCCTTTTTTGAAGTAAACTTTCTGCGGTGTTCTGAACCAAAGCATATTCTCTCTCCTCTCGGCAACGGTCTTTATATTGAGCAGGTGCTTTACGCCGACGTTTTCGGAAACGGAGTTGCCGCCCCATGTTCCGCAGCCCAGCGTGAGCGACGGTGTAAGGTTGAAGTTGTAAAGGTCGCCAATACCGCCGTGCGATGACGGTGTATTTATGACTACGCGGCAGGTCTTCATTTTCTCTGCAAAGGCGTTTATCTTGTCTCTGCATTTTACAGTATCTACATACAGAGAAGAAGTATGACCGAAGCCGCCGTCCTGAATAAGCCTGTCAGCCTTGTTCATGGCATCTTCAAAGCTTTCCGACTTATACATAGCAAGCACGGGAGAAAGCTTTTCATGCGCGAACTCTTCTTCTATAGTATCATTCGTTACCTCGCCGATGAGTATCTTAGTGGCAGGGTCTACCTCAACGCCCGATAGAGAAGCTATCTTTGCGGCAGGCTGACCTACTATCTTTGCGTTTACCGCGCCGTTTATGATAATGGTCTTGCGCACCTTTTCTGTTTCCTCGGGGGTGAGGAAATAGCAGCCGCGCCTTGTAAATTCGGCTTTCACGTCGTCGTAGATGTCCTTATCTACTATGACAGACTGCTCGGAAGCGCATATCATGCCGTTGTCAAACGTCTTTGAATGTATTATAGAGTTTACCGCAAGCAGAATGTCAGCGCTTTTATCTATAACGGCAGGGGTATTTCCTGCACCAACGCCGAGAGCAGGTTTTCCGCTGGAATACGCAGCCTTTACCATGCCCGGTCCGCCGGTAGCAAGGATTATATCAGCCTCGCGCATAACGGTGTTGGTCATATCAAGGCTGGGAACGTCTATCCAGCCTATGATGCCCTCGGGAGCGCCTGCTTTAACGGCGGCTTCGAGAACTATTTTTGCAGCCTCGATGGTGCACTTTTTAGCTCTCGGGTGGGGGCTGATGATAATGCCGTTGCGTGTTTTGAGAGAAATAAGCGTTTTGAATATCGCTGTAGAGGTGGGGTTGGTGGTGGGTATAACAGCCGCTATAACGCCAATAGGCTCGGCTATCTTCATTGTGCCGAACTCCTTGTCCTCCTCTATAACGCCGCAGGTCTTGGTGTTTTTGTAGGCATTATAGATGTGCTCGGCGGCATAGTTGTTTTTGATTACCTTATCTTCAACAACGCCCATGCCCGTTTCCTCTACCGCCATTTTTGCAAGCGGTATTCTTGCCTGGTTTGCAGCCACCGCGGCTGCTTTGAATATCTTGTCGACCTGCTCCTGCGTAAACTGTGCAAACTTAGCCTGAGCGCGGCGCACTTCTCTTATCTTGTCCATCAGTGCGTCAACGGTGTCAACAAGCGTGTACTTCTGAGTTTCCATACTAGATCCTCCCCGTATATTTTGGCGCGTTTTAAAACACGCTTTCAGTCTATAAAATTATTATACTTTAAACTCACCGTAAAGTCAATCGGTAACATAGCCAAATTGCCGTGCGATTTACACACAACTACCGACAAAATCATCACTCAAACGGATATTTTATGCCCCACTGCTCTCTCAGGCTGTCCATTATCTTCATGACCTTTATGCTTTCTGCGTGGGGCATTTCACTGCACTCCCCTGCCCCCTGCTCTATAGCTTTCATGCAGGAGAGCACTTCGTACTCATAGCCGGTTATCTGCTTGGGGGTATCATAGCGCTGTGTGCTGCCGTCATTTAAAATAACTGTAATGCCCTCGCAGTTGTTTATGTTTTCAAATTCTATTCTGCCCCTGCTGCCGTAAATGATACCGCGGCGGTCAAGGTTTGCTGCCATACTGCTGTGCAGAATTGCAGTTTTGCCGTCAGTGTATCTGAAAATAATGCAATTGTCGCGGTCAACACCGTATTCGTTCTTTGTGCAGCAAGAGATAGTTTCTTTTATATCGCTGCCAAACGCCATAAGCGCAAAGTTTATCGCATACACGCCAAGGTCTAACAGCGCGCCGCCTGCAAGCTGAGGTTTCTGCAAACGCTCAATATGCATAAGGCTGTAGCCCAGATCTGCGGTAAGCGAAGAAATATCGCCGATAACGCCGCTTTTCAGTATACCGTCAAGCACGAACCTCTGCGGCATATACCGTGTCCAGATAGCCTCGGTGGCCAGCACGCCTTTTTTCTTCGCAGCTGCAAACACTTTTTCAGCCTGACCTGCGTTTGCAGTGAACGCCTTTTCGCACAGCACGTTCCTGCCGTTTTCAATGCACAGCATACAGTCCTCAAAGTGGCGCGAATGTGGCGTTGCGATGTAGATAAGGTCGAGGCTTTCGTCCTGCGCCAGCTGCTCATAGCTGCCAAAGGCTCTTTCAATGCCGAACTCATCTGCAAAACGCCGCGCGCTCTCCAAATTGCGCGAGCCCACCGCCGCAACAGTGGCGTTATCCATGCCTGCGACCGTGCGCGCCATAGTGTGGGCGATGCCGCCGCTGCCAAGAATGCCAATTCTGAAGTTTGCCATAATATCACCTCAAAAGTATTGTAACATAAAACAGCGTGCAAGTCAATAAAGGCGGTAACACGCAAAGGTCTTAGACCCTGTCAAGAACGGAAAAGTTTTCGATCGACCCTTTTTCAAAAGGGTCGCAGGGGCACGGGGGCGGCGCCCCCGAAAACACGGCAGGCGCTCTGAGAGGGGTGAATACTAAAACAGTCCTGTGGACTGTTTTAGTAGAGGGGAGGCTCTGCAAGAGAGAGCCTCCCCTTGTTGTAGCGCATAGCTCTTTTACCTGCGCGCGCTTGCGTGCGCAATAGCTATTTGTATTTTCGCTGCTTTCGCAGCAGCCTGCGGAGCTGTTCAACGCCCCACTGAAATTTGGTTTTCTTCTCATTTTGAGTAAGCTACCACGTTTGCGCATTTCTATGCGAGGGAAAAACCATAGGGGTATAGGGAGTGTATCTGCAAGGAAGGGCGCGCGCTCCACTCCCTTCCCTAAGGTTTTTCCCTCGAGCTCTCTTTAGGCGGTCGCTTGCGACCGCTGTACCCGACACCTACGACCACGCGCTGAGCCTTGGTGAAATTTCGCGACCGCTTCGCTCGGAACTTCGTGCCTTTGAGATTGCGGCTAAATAGCGAAATACGCATAGGTTTTGTTTGCAAGGAAACGGAGGTCAGTAGTGCGGGAACATGAATTGCAACGTACTGCGGAAAACTCACAGTACGGACAAGTCCAAACATCTTGCCTCTATCTGAAGCGCAGAAAAAACGGCTTCGCGCAAAAGTCGCAAAACCGTTTCTAACCTCTAAATTCTCACTTCTAGCCTCTAGCAGCAGAGCGCACGTTGTGTTTTGTGGGGCTCTGCCGGCGTTCGCTTGCGAACGCTACGATCCATGCAAGCCTTTTGAAAAAGGCTTGACCGAAAACTTTCCCTTTCTTGACAGGGTTTAAAACTTTTGCGTACTGTGGATAGCAAAGGAAAAAAGCCCGTCACACCGCAAGGTGTGCGCCGCCGACCGTTTTTGGCGGCGAGGGATTTTTTCTGCACTTGACCGACTGCTCGCAGGCGGTCAACGTGTGTGCTCCAGCAGGCTGCGCGAAAGCGCAAATTTTTAACAATGCTATTGCACACGCAAGCGTGCGCAGGATAAAAAGCTAAAGTCTTCTCAAAGGAGAGGCTCTCTCTTGCAGAGCCTCCCCTCTTATAAAATAATCCACCGGATTATTTTATAATTCACCCCTCTCAGAGCGCTTATCGCGTTTTCGGGGGCGCCGCCCCCGTACCCCCGCGACCCTTTTGAAAAAGGGTCGATCGAAAACTTTCCCTTTCTTGACAAGATTTAAACCCTTTGCGCATTGTGGAACGTTGAACAGCTCCGCAGGCGTGCTGCGAAAGCAGCAAAAATAATTCTTGCCTCTTGCTTCTAAATGTAAATCACACAAAGAAACGATTCTGCCCAAATGAGTAGAACCGTTTCTAACCTCTAACATCTAACCTCTAACTTCTAACAGCGCAAAAGTCGCAAGACCGTTTCTAACCTCTGACATCTAGCAGGCAGCACTTTTTTGCCTCGCGCTGCGGCGCACCAGTATCGCCAGAAGCAGCGGCACTACCGCGAAAGCTGCCTCTATCAGCATATACATTGCCGCCTGCGATGCCTTAACGCTGCGGCTGCTGCCGAGGAGCATATCGTTGAGCTTTACATACCAGTACCCCGGCAGGAACCTTGCCACTTTCAGCACGCCGTCAGACAACAGCGACATCGGCACGAACACGCCGCACAAAAAGCTGTTTGCCAGACTGATTATCTGCGTCATGACGTTTACCGCACTGCCGCCCGGCGCAAAGCATGATATAAATATCGCCCACGAGGCTGCCACCAGCGCGAACACAAAGCTGTTTGCCACCGCTACTGCCGCCCTGCCGCTTAATGAGTCTGCATACAGCGCAAGACCTACCGCGACAAGTATCAGCCACACCGCTATTACGAACACCGCTCCGCCCAAAAATATCTGCAAAAAATACGACGTTGTTTTTATGCCTGAACACTGCGCGCGGCTGCGAATGTCGCTGCGGCAAAGTATCACTATCACGGGGCAGAGTATCGAAAGCATTATGCACAACAAAATATACGTCAGATACCTGAAATACGGCTCAAGACCCATGGCGGCTTTTTCGCTCTCTTTAGCGACAAGCTCTACTTTACTGCCGTCTGCAAGGGCGGTCTGAGCCTTAGAAAGCGCGGTATCCAAGTCGTGACCTGCCGCCATATACGCCCTCACCGCCGAAACATAGCCGTCAAGTCGGCTGAGCGCCAGACTTTCGTTCACATCACCGTGAAGCCCCCTGCCCGTGAAAAGCTCGTCTGTTTCGCCCGAAATAAGCTTTTCTTCAAAGCCTTTGTTTATAGTCACCGCGTAGTCTATTGTCTTGTAGTAAAGGGCATCTGTCAGCGCGGTATCATCGTTTTCTACCGCCACTATCTCGTCTTTCTGTGAAAGATATTCTGCCAAAGCATTTGATGCAGCCGTATTGTCCTCATCGAACACGCACAGTTTGAGCTGCTGCTCTTTGAAAACGCTGCTCTCGCTGCCCAAGCCTGCAAACGTCATTGCAACTGCGATACCCACGAAGACCACGAGATAAATTATCGCCGTGGGCAGGTGTTTCAGCATTACTTTTATATACGCCTTAAAGACTTGCATATCTGCGCCTCCTTGTAAGCATTATTCCCAGCACGCACAGCACCGCCGAAGTTATCAGCATTACGGCTATTTTTTCAAAGTACACGTCCAAACTTTCGTACACGCTCAGGCAGTATATGCTGTCGGATATAACAGCCGCAGGGTTTATTTTGTTGAACCACGGTGCGATATTCATCATTATGCCTTTCATGTTGCCCACCATAAGACCGCTCAGAAAGCACAGCGGCATTGTAACTATAAGCGATATGCCTATTTTCGCGTCTTCTTTCCACCTGCCTACAGCGCCTATCAGAAAGCCGAGCGATACGCCGGTAAGACCGCCCACAATAGAAGCCAGATACGCCAGCGGGAGCCTGCCGCAGAAGTCTGTTTTTATCACAAACGCGAGGAAGGTAACGCATATCACCATACAGATAGTCTGCAAGATACAGCCGCCCGTGAAGTCAGCCAGAAGCGCCATAGACTTCGGCATGGGCGAGCAGTTTTTGCGCGCGCCGAGGGCTGAAATATTCGCCTGATTGTTGATACCTATCTGCACGCCTATAAACGAACCGTACAGAGCTGTCATAGCGATAAGGTTGTAAAAATACTGCTGGTAAATATCGCTGTTGCCATGCTTCATTGATATTTCTTTTGTGTACCCTCCCTGAGAGAGAACTTCGGCAGCTTTGGTAACATCTTTGCCGCTTTTTACTATGTCGGTAATGACCGCCGCGTTCGCGTTGTAGCTGTCTGTAAAGCCTTTAAGCACCTGCTGCTGGATCTCGCTCTCCATAACCGAAAGGGAAAGCCTGCCGTCATCTGCAATATAGATAATACCTGCAACTTCGCCTTTTTTGAGCATCTGCAAAGCCGTATCATCATCGGTATACACAGCCTCTAAAGGCAAACCGCCCGACTGCTCCACAGCATCTAAAGTAACTTTGAATATTGCACTCTCGCCTGCTACAGCCGTTTTTATCGGGTCTTTTATGAACATATCGTCGCTTTCATACAGATCGCTGAACGCTGCTTTGAAAAACGTGCCGAGCACTATCGGGAAAAGTATCAGCCAGAAGACGAGATTTTTGCTTTTAAAGCCCGAGATAACAAAGTATCTGACCGAGTGAAAAAACCGTTTCATGCCTTACTCCTTGTCCCGGAGCTCTTTGCCCGTTATCTCTAAAAATACATCGTTGAGTGTTGGCAGCTCCGAATACACCCTGCCGAATGATATGTCGTTTTTCTGCAATACATCTAGTATTCTTATAAGGTTATGCCTGCCGCCGCTGCAGCGCACGGTGAGAAGTTCATCATCATACCTGACCTCATAAACGTGCGGAAGTGAGGCAAGCGCGCTGTGAACATTCTGCGGAAGTGACGGCAGTTCTATGTTTACCGTTTCGGTATTTTTTATAAGCTGTTTGAGCTCGCCGCAGCTGCCCTCTGCTATCTTTTTACCCTTGTCAAGAATAGCTATCCTGCTGCATATCTGCTCAACTTCCTCCATGTAGTGGGAGGTGTATATTACCGTTGCACCCTCGCGGTTGAGCTGCTGTATGCCCTCCAAAATTTTGTTGCGGCTCTGGGGGTCAACGGCAACAGTAGGTTCGTCAAGAATTATAAGCTCGGGTTTGTGCGCTATGCCGCAGGCAATGTTCAGCCTCCTCAGCAAGCCGCCCGACAGCTTTTTGGGGTAGAATTTTGTAAACTCATCAAGCCCCACGAATTTTATCGCTTCTTCGACCAAAGCTTTGCGCTGCGCCTTATCAGAAACATACAGACCGCAGAAATAGTCGATGTTTTCATACACCGTAAGCTCATCAAACACTGCAACGTTCTGCATTATAAGACCTATCTTCCGCTTTATATCGTAGCTTGTGGGTGTCATCTCTTTGCCGAAGATCTCAATGCTTCCCTTATCGAAAGAGAGCAGCGACAGCAGGCAGTTTATAGTCGTTGTCTTGCCCGAGCCGTTAGGACCTAAAAGACCGAAGACCTCGCCTTTGTTTATTTGCAGATCAAGATGATCTATCGCCAGCAGGTCACCATATCTCTTGACTAAACTGCTTATCTTTACAATGGTTTCGGGGGTGTTTTCCATATGCCTCATTCCTTTCATGATATATTGTAGCATACGGAAACTTTTATGTAAAGTGCCGCTTGTCAGTCTTTGGGGTGACAAATGTCACTTTCTGCAAAATGCCGACATCTATCTTGAAATTTTGCTGTATATCTGCTATAATCTTATAGGGGGCGATAGCGGTGAACGTATCCGGTGTTCTAAGCGGCAGACTTGCCGACAGGCTTGCGCTGCTTCTGATATGTCTGGTATCATTCAGCCTGGGCGGCGGCTTTGAACTGCCCGTGGCTGCGTTTTTGCTGTCTGTAATACTTTCATCGCTCTCACAGATAATGCGAAAATACCCATATGTACCGATAATAATAAACGCCGCGCTGTGCTTTGTATCGCCTATGTTTTTCTGCGCCCTGCCGATGATGATTTATGATGCTTTAAGCTGCAAAAAGTGGTGGGCTGTACTGCCTGCCGTGGGAGCGTTTGTGCAGATATCGCAGCTTTCCTCGGCGCAGCTGGCTGTAACAGTGGCAGGGGCAGCCGCCGCGGTGATAATATATGCGCGTGTTTCGGCTCTTGAAATAACTGTTAATAACCTTGCGGCTTTGCGTGATGAAGTCGCGGAGAAAAATCTGATACTTGCAAAACAAAATGTGCAGATAGTCAAGGCGCAGGACAACGAGGTACACCTTGCCGCCCTGCGTGAGAGAGAACGCATAGCGCGCGATATTCACGACAACGTGGGGCATATGCTGACGCGCTCGCTGCTGCAATCGGGGGCGCTTATCGTACTTAACAAAGACGAGGGCTTGAAAGAGCCTCTGCGGCAGTTGAAAGACACCCTTGACAGCGCAATGACGGGCATAAGGGCAGGCGTTCACGATCTTCACGATGATGCGATAGACCTGCAAAAGGTTCTTGAAGAAAGCTGCCGTGCGTGTGACAGCCGTTTCAAGGTAAAGCTGTGCTACGATGCTGAGGGAGACATTCCCGGCAAGGTGAAGCTGTGTGTTGCTGCGATAGTGAAAGAGGGGCTTTCAAACGCTGTTAAACACTCGGGCGGTGATGAGATCTCGGTGGTTTTTCGCGAACACCCTGCGTTTTATCAGCTTATGATAACCGATAACGGCAGCTGCAACGGCATAAACGGGGTCGGCATGGGTCTTAAAAATATGGAAGAAAGGGCTAAAGGCTTAGGCGGCAGGATAACTTTCACACCCTCTCGTGAGGGATTCAAGATATTCATGTCCGCGCCGAAAAACTATGAAGATAATAATTACAGATGATGACAGACTGGCGGCGATGTCGCTGAAAACAATACTTGAAAGCGTGGGCGTTGAGGTCGCAGGTCTGGGCGGCAGCGGCGAAGAAGCCGTGCAGCTTTACGATGAGCTTTTGCCCGATGTTATGCTTATGGACATACGCATGGGCGGCATGGACGGCATTGAAGCAGGCGAGGAGATACTGCGCCGCCACGGCGATGCTAAAATACTTTATCTTACCACCTTTGCCGACGACGAATATATAATAAAAGCGCTCAGAATGGGCGCAAAGGGGTATATCCTCAAGCAGGATTTTGAAAGCATTTCTGCCGCGCTTGAAACTGTCATGAACGGGCAGAGCGTCTTCGGCGACAGGATAATGGGGCGCATACCGCAGCTTATCAGGCAAAAGGGCGACTATGATTTTGAGGGGCACGGCATAAGCGCGAAAGAAAAAGAGATAATGGAGCTTGTGGCGGCAGGGCTGAGCAACAAAGAGATAGCCGCTAAACTGTTCCTCGGAGAGGGAACGGTGCGCAACTATATAAGCACGCTGCTTGAAAAACTCTCCCTGCGCGACCGCACGCAGCTGGCGATATATTATTACACTGAGGTGAATAAGTGAACACGTGGGGTAAATAATGTCGCTGTTTTCGCAGCAAAGGTTTCATGTCTTGTCATGAATATAATATTTGCGCTTACGCGCGGCGCAGGAGCGCGTTAAACGCCCCAACTTTATTTTGGTTATCTTCTCATTTTGAGTGTGCTAATATGTTTGCGCTTTTCTTGTTATTATGTTTTCACATTGTATGGCGTTCCATAATGGAACGCGGAAAGTTTGATATGCGCTACAACTAGGGGAGGCTCTCTCTTGCAGAGCCTCCCCTCTTCATAAACAGTCCACAGGACTGTTTATGAATTCACCCCTCTCAGAGCGCCTGCCGTAAGGGGATTTCGCCCTCTGCGGAGGGCGACGGGGGCGCCGCCCCTCGACCCTCGCGACCCTTTTGAAAAAGGGTCGATCGAAAACTTTTCCTTTCTTGACAAGATTTAAAACCTTTGCGTACTGTGGAATTTTTAGATATGCGCTTTTTGCTCTAAACGGACTATGCAAAAGAATTACGGTTTTGTTTTCTGAAAGGCTTCAGACTTTCAGAAAGCAAAATCGGCGACCCAATAAAAGTCGCCGAAGTAATTCTTTCAAGTGGCTTGGAGGCTAAAGCCGACAAGACACTAAGCTCCTGCGCCGCGCGTAAGCGCAAACATTACAAGCAATAAAACAACGAGCAAACGCTGCCTTACCAACTTCTTGCCTCTTGCCTCTTAACTTCTTGCCTCTAATAACAAAAAACGCTCCCATAAAGGGAGCATTTTCATTTTGTATAGCTTACTTTTCCAGCAGCTTTTCCGCGGCGGCTATTTTTACCGCTATGCAGAACAGCTCTGCGGCGAGTTTCAGCGTTTCTATCGGCGGAAAGCTCGGCGCTATGCGTATATTGCTGTCGTGGGGGTCGTTGCCGTAAGGATAAGTCGCGCCTGCGTCGGTAAGCGTAACGCCCGCCTCTTTGCACAGCGAAACTATCCTCTTAGCGCAGCCGTCGGGCGACTGGAAACTGATGAAATATCCGCCGTTTGGCTTCGTCCACGAGCCTATGCCGAGAGGCGCAAGCTCCTCTTCAAGCGTTGCAGTCACCGCCCTGAACTTCGGCGAAAGTATAGCAGCGTGCTTTTTCATATGCTCCTCCAGTCCGTTCATGTCTTTGAAGAAGCGCACGTGGCGAAGCTGGTTTATCTTGTCGTAGCCGATGGTCTGTATCTTCATCAGCGACTTGAAATACTCTATCGTCTTCACGCTGCCTGCCATAGCCGCAACGCCTGCCCCTGCGAATGACACCTTCGACGTTGACGAGAACATGAACACCATGTCTTCGCTGCCGCACTTTTTGGCTTCGTCGAGGAGGTTCAAAAGGCTGTCGCGCTCGCCGTCAAGGTGGTGTATGCAGTATGCGTTATCCCAGAAAATTCTGAAATCAGGCGCGGCAGGCTTCAGAGCCGCAAACCTTTTGACCGTTTCGTCCGAATATGTAATGCCCGTGGGGTTTGAGTACATCGGCACGCACCAGATGCCCTTTATGCTCTCATCGCTCTGCACGAGTTTTTCTACCATGTCCATGTCGGGACCGTCCTGTCCCAGCGGCACGGTTATCATCTCAAAGCCGAGTTTTTCGGTTATGAGAAAATGCCTGTCGTAGCCGGGCGCAGGGCACAGCCACTTTATCTTGCCGCAGTCTTTCCACGGTTTATTCACGCCATCAACGCCGAAAAGCATAGCCTTTACCATGGTATCGTACATTATATTAAGGCTGGAATTTCCGAAAACTATGGTTTCCTCGGGAGAAGCTCCGAGCATCTGCGAAAACAGCTTTTTAGCCGATGCAAGACCGTCAAAGCAGCCGTAATTTCTGGTATCTGTGCCGTCTTCGTCAAAAAAGTCAGCCTCGCTGTTTAGTATATCCATCATCGGCTGGGCAAGGGTCAGCTGCTCCTTTGCAGGCACGCCGCGCGACATATTAAGGTCAAGTCCCCTGCTTTTGAATTCGTCATATTTTTTCTGTTCCGCCGCGAGAAGCTGCCTGAGTTCTACGGCAGACATATCTTTCAGCATCATTTGTAACACCGTTCCTTTATAAAATGTAACCATAGTATATAATATACCAAACGGCACGTTTTTGCAAGTCATTTTGAAAATTCCTGCAAAAAATCACCCTTTTGACCGAAAAAACCGCTTATTTTGCATAACAAACTGGGCAGAATGGCAAAACTATTTCAGATGCTGATAAAACTTATCGCAGTCGGTAAGCCCCAGAATATAGTCAACGTTGGTTTTGTGGAATTGCGCGAGGCGTATCAGCACCGAGGTCGGCACATCGTTTTCGCCGGTCTCGTACTTTGAATAGCCCGTCTGCGACATATTCAGCACCTTTGCCATCTGGGTCTGGTTCATATCCTTATCCTCTCTCAGGTCGCGAATTCTTTTATACATTTTAAATACCCCTTTCAATGCGTGTTTGAAATATTATAAATAATCTGTTTCAGGGTATTGACATTTAACCTGAAATAGGTTATAATATTTACTGAGCATGATATCTGTATATATTATGCACCATAAATATGCACATAGAAAGGCGGATTTTTATGAAGTTTAAAAAAGCGGCTGCGGCATTGTGCGCGGCGGTGTTTGCGCTGACGGCTGTATCTGCCACTGCATTTGCAGAAGATGCTGCCGACAACAAAATCTCGCTGATGACGGCAGAGCTTACCACGCAGCTTAAAACAAATATGGTCTTTGTTGAGGGCGTAGGCGTTGTTGACATCACAGGCGAGGATTTTGATTCAAGTGAAAACGGTGCGGCAAGCATGAACTCAACACTTGACGTTGATTTTGACGGTCTTGCATATCTTAGCAAGGAAGACCTGAAAAACTGGCAGGAAACAGGCGTTCTCACTCTCAGCAAACTGAAAGCCGATTTTGATACCACCGGTCTGAAGTGGGGTATGTTCCATGCTGAAAACGGCTATGTTCAGCTTGTAAAAATGGAAAAGCAGATGGTCGAGGACGATTGGGGCAACGAACAGGAAGAAAACGTTGTTACTTACAGAGGTCTTTACAAGATCGAAGACAACGAGATAAAAAAAGTGTGCGATCTTGACACTTTCTGGACTACCACAAGAGAGGACGGTATTTCTGTCGGTCTTGATACTGTAAAGAAAGATGTACATATAGTATATGATGATTTCGAGACAGAATTCAAAGCAACTGTTGAACTTAAAATGGTAGTAACACAGCCTGACGGAACAAGGGAAGAGACCGTATTGGCTAAGGCAAGTGATTTTGACAGCGAGATCAACGCATCCGAGGTCAATGTTGATGAACTGACAGCCCTCGGCTACTGTAGCTGGTCAATCCCAAGCAGCGGAGATACTCTGGCTAACGTAGGTATCGAGAATCAAATGCTTTATGTTCGCGATCCAAACAGCCGCCTGGGCTATACTATAGAAAATATATACAAGGACGGCACGCGCGAAACAATATACGAAAACGATAATTTGTATTATACGGAGTTCACAGGTTTCTTAGGCAGCACTCAAAAATATTTATTATGGTGTCACCGTGTGCCTGTAATGGGAAATTCACTGACTGTATTCAGCTATAATTGCGATACGAAAGCAGCAGAGGTCTATGGTCATGATACTTTTAAAGACGGTGAAAATTGGTTTTTAGATGAAAACGGTCAAATGGTATATAGCTGGAACTTTAAGACCGAAGGAAACTACGATGGTCATATTGTAACCTATATAAGCACCAGAGATGCCGATGATAAGCCCATTAAAGAAGGCTTCACCATTCTGAACGGACTTAATGATTTTGCAAACTGGGAAAGCAAAACATACTATAATTATATATCACTTGACGATGTAGGCGATGAAGAAGACCCGACGATACTTTACAGATTTGAAACATTTGACGGCAAGGAAGGATTTATTGATTATTCCAGCGGCAAAGAAACAATAATAGGTCAGTTTGATGCGGCAGACAACTTTGAGGGCAGCTATGCACCCGTTGTAAAAGACGGTAAAGCGTATCTTGTTGACGCAGATATGAACGCGGTCTCTGACACTGTAGCTGCCGATGATGTTGTATCAATAAAAGATGATCTGTTTATTGTAAAGAACGGCGACAAGGTAAGTTTTGTAACTTATGCTGGCGAAGTAAAAGAACCTGCTGCCGAAGCGGTAGTTGTAGATTATTCTGACAACGGCGTTATAGTTTCCGCAAACAAGGGCGTTATAGCTGACGGTGCGGCACTTTCGGTAAAGGCAGTTGAGGACAAGAGCGACGATACAAAGGTAACATATGAAATAACCTTCAAAAAGGCAGACGGAACCGAAGTTCAGCCCAACGGCACTGTTACGGTAAAGATACCCGTTCCCGAGGCATTTAAGGATAAGACGATATATGTTTACCGCGCAGAGACTGACGGAACATACACCGACATGAATGCAAAGATAGCTGACGGCTACGTTGTGTTTGAAACAGACCATTTCAGTGAATATGTTCTGTCTATAGAAAAGATCGAAAACAAGCCCGAAGAAAAGCCCGTGACCACGCCCGAGGAAACCAAGCCCGAGAACAAACCTACAACAGGCGACACCAAACCTGCTGACGACAGCAACAAGCCCACAGGCTCTGCGGCAGGCATAGCATTTGCTGGCATTGCACTTGCAGGCGCAGCGCTTATGGTTAGCAAAAAGAGAAAGTAAAAACTCCCCTGCTGTGTACTGACAGCAAGAGAGAAAACAAAATATTCTGACCCGGAAGACTGCCTTTCGGGTCTTTTTTACTGCAATTTGTTGTATGAGAGAACCGCTGAAACGGCTTAAAGCGGCGATTTATCGTGTCTTTTAAGTAATTTTGTCGAATTTTGTTATATCTTTGGTACTTGAATATTTTTTCGGCGTATTATAAAATAATTACAAGAACTAAAGCATTATAACGGCTTGATCGATATTTGTCGAAAAGTTTTTTGAAAGTTTACGGCTTTTGCTATTGCATTTTGTGGTATAATATGGTAATATATGGTAAGAGACTGAAAACACTCAAAAAAACAAATGGAGGACGACAACTATGAACAGTAAGATCAAAATTCTTATCGGTGATGAAAGCAGTGAAAGCGGCGTATGCGCGAATATGCTTCGCAGTCAGGGGTTTTATGTCATCACTCGGGTGAGCGACGGCAACGTTATCTACGAGGCGATAAAGGACGAAACGCCCGATGTTGCGATAATTGATGCCTCGATGCCCGGTATTGATGCCATTGAGCTTTTGAAGAAAATAAACCGCTCGGGCTACAAAAAGCCGATGTTTATCGTTACGGCAAGCTACCCCAATTCTTTTATTGAGAAGTCTGTATTGCAGGAGGGCGCGGCTTTGTATATGCTCAAGCCGTTTGACTACGCGATACTCGGTGACAGGATACACAGTCTGCTTGGCACAACCGCAGGAGGAGATCTAGCGGAGGTTTCATCGGCAGGAAAGGTATACAGCCTTGAAATCGTAGTTACGGACATAATACACAAGATAGGCGTACCGGCGCACATCAAGGGGTATCATTATCTGCGAGAGGCTATAATGCTGAGTGTGCATGATGTTGATATGCTTGACAGCATAACCAAAGTGCTTTACCCGACTGTGGCGAAGAAGTTCAACACTACGTCATCGCGAGTTGAGAGGGCGATACGGCACGCGATCGAGATAGCGTGGGACAGGGGCGACCTTGACACGCTGAACACATACTTCGGATACACGATAAACGCGAACAAGGGCAAGCCCACCAACAGCGAGTTCATCGCGCTGATAACTGACAAGATAAGACTGAATTACAAGGAAGAACAGTTGGCGTGATTGTTGCGCTGTCGCGCAAGCCTGCGGAGCTCACACATTGAACGCCTGCAAGCAGTCGTTCAAGTGCAGAAAAAATCCCTCGCCGCCAAAAACGGTCGGCGGCGCACACCTTACGGTGTGACGGGCTTTTTTCCTTTGCTATCCACAGTACGCAAAAGTATTAAGCCCTGTCAAGAAACTAAAAGTTTTCGATCGACCCTTTTTCAAAAGGGTCGTGGGGTGTGGGGCAAAGCCCCACAAACACAGCATGCGCTCCGCAAAAGGTGAATTGTGAAATAGTCCGGTGGACTATTTCACAAGAGGAAAATCCCTGCAAGAGAGGGATTTTCCTTTAAAAAGACCTATGCTCTTTTGCCGCGTTCCATTATGGAACGCCGTACTAAGTGAAAAATTCTTTACAAGCAAAATGCACAAACATATTAGCACACTCAAAATGAGGAGATAACCAAAAAAAGTGTAGCGGTGCACAGCTCCGCAGGTTGCGCGTAAGCGCGAGTAATACACAAAACATTTGCACGAACAAAAATTGCCTTACCACACTTCTTGCCTCTTGCTTCTATTTGAGCCGCAGAAAAAACGGCTTTGCGCAAAAGTCGAAAAACCGTTTCTAACCTCTAACTTCTTACCTCTAACCTCTAGCAGCTGTGCGTTCCCTAGTTGTAGCGCATAGCTCTTT